>DETO01000145.1:2431-27168 GCA_002362135.1 Ruminococcus sp. UBA3286
GCGGCATTATGTCAGGGGACTCTGCACGAACGTGCCGTACCCTCTGCCCTTCGGGCATCTCCCTACTCCGTAGGGAGTCACCCGACACCCCCTGCATAAGGGACAGCGTCCCTTATGAATCCCAATATTAAATTCAAACTGTACCCATTCGGGTACAGTTTGAATTTGAGAGGAGAAATATAAAAAACGTTCATTAGGCAGGGATTTGGAGAGACAGTTCCAACTGATAACGACGACGAGTAAAATGATTTCTGTCTCGCATAGCAGTAAAGTTAAAATAATTAAGGAGAATCAGAATGAGTATTTTTGATGTATTCGACAGAATTTCACAAAATTCTTCCGCTGCGAGGGGTAAAATAGAATATGTTATAGCAGGTCTGGGCAATCCGGGTATGGAATACGACGGCACGCGCCATAATGCGGGATTTTTCACCATAGATACTCTTGCGGAACAGTTGGGCGAGAATATCAGCCGCCTGCGTTTTAAGGGAAAAACTGCGGAAGTCACTATCGGAAACACGCGTTGTCTGCTTCTTAAACCTACGACTTACATGAATAACAGTGGCGAATCTGTCGTTCAGGCGCTGGAATTTTATAAATTATCCGCCGATAAACTTATAGTGATATACGACGATATTTCTCTTGAACCGGGACGGCTCAGAATCCGCAGAAAAGGCAGTCACGGCGGTCATAACGGCATGAGGAGCATTATCGAACTGACGGGCAGAGACGATTTTCCGCGCATTAAAATGGGCGTTGGAAAAAAGCCGCACCCCGATTACGATCTTGCTAAATGGGTGCTGGGCAAATTCGGAAAAGAGGACGCCGAAAAACTGAAAACGGCTGCGGAAAATGCCTGCGAATGTATCAGACTTATGGTTGACGGAAAAACGGACGAAGCTATGAACAAATTTAATTCTTAGCACGGGAGTTCATATGAAACTATTCGATCAGATTTTTAAAGAATTATCGGGATACGGAGCTATCCTACAATGCCTTGAAAAAAACATTTCGCCCGTCTCCGTGACGGGTCTTTCGCATATACATAGGGCGCATCTTATCAGTGCGCTGAACGGCGATAAAATCAATCTTGTTATCACGGGCAGCGAGGCGGAGGCTAAGAGGCTGTGCGACGACATTAATATGATGAGCGGCGGCGATTCCGCGGTGCTGTTTCCATCGAAAGAGCAGGTTTTTACACCGATCGACAGCTATAATCACGAGTATGAGCATATGAGGATATCCGCTCTTGCAAGGGCTGCCGCCGATAAATGCAGCGTGATCTGCGCAAGCGTTGAAGCGGTCATGCAGCCTGTTATACCTGTGGAAACGCTTATTTCTTCCGCTATCGAGATTTGCGAAGGTGCAGTTATCGACCGTGATAAACTCTGTTCGGACTTGGCGGCATGCGGTTATCAGCGCTGCGAAAAAGTCGAGGGTGCGTCGCAGTTTTCGGTGCGCGGAAGCATTATAGATATTTTTCCCGTTCAGGCTGATAAACCCGTGCGTATCGAATTATGGGACGACGAAATTGAGACTATCACGGAATTTGAGACCGATACGCAGCGGCGTTCCGATGAAAAAATCGCCCGTCTGGAAATTTCTCCTGCGACGGAAATAATCTGCGACGGCATGGAACTTGCTGATAAACTGGAATCTTTACTGAAAAAAGTCCGCGGAAAGCGTATGGAACTTGTCAGGGAACATCTCGGAGCGGACGTAAAAAGGCTGCGTGCAGGCGAGATACTTCCTCACGGAATGAAGTATTATTCGCTGGTTTATCCCGAAACTTCCACGGTTTTCGATTATATTGACGGCGCGGTCATATTCAGCGATTTTTCCGATGTTATGGATTCCGCAAACGGTGTAACAGCGCGGTTCAACGAGGACGCGAAGCTTCTTATTGAAGAAGGACAGCTTTGTAAAGGTCTGGACGATCTCGTTCTTGAGCTGCCGCGTATCCGAATGATAGCCGAAAAGAAAAACTGCTTGTATCTCAGCAATTTCGTGCAGAGCGGAGAAAGAATAGAATTTCGCCGTCTTATAAGTTTCGAAGCTATGCAGACTGCGGCATGGGGCGGAGAAATGAAGCAGCTCCTCGAAGACCTGAACGACTATATTTCGCGTGATTATGCGGTGATTCTTTGTGCAGGCAGCGAAAAGACTCTTCCCGTTATCAGGCAGGATCTTGAGGAAAACGGCATATCATGCGAGATAACCTCAGAAAATTCGCAGATCGCACACGGCAGAGTGTTCCTGATGTCGGGCAGTTTCAGCGGCGGATTTGAATATCCGGAAAATAAAACCGCGCTGATAACTCAGGGGCGCGCGATGAATTCCACGCGAAAAAAACGCGCCAAGAAAAAGACGAAAGCCGAGGAAATACGCAGTCTTGCAGATATTACCGAGGGCGACCTTGTAGTACACAGCGGTCACGGTATCGGGCGTTTTATTGGCATTCGCAAGCTGGAAGTAGAAGGCGTTACGAAGGATTACATAACGATTCAGTATGCCGGGACGGATAAGCTGTATATTCCCGTTACTCAGCTTGATATGGTGTCGAAATATATCGGGCCGCGTGACGATACGGGCGTAAAGCTGACGAAGCTGAGTTCGGGCGAATGGCAGAAAAAGAAAAATTCCGTAAAGCGCGCAGTCAAGGATATGGCGCAGGAGTTGATAGCTTTGTATGCCAAGCGCGAGAAAAGTCAGGGATTCGCTTTTTATCCTGATGACGAGATACAGCGCGATTTTGAGGAGCGTTTTCCCTATGTGGAAACGGACGATCAACTTTCGGCGATATCCGAAATAAAGGCCGATATGGAGCGCGGCAGACCGATGGAACGGCTTCTTTGCGGCGATGTCGGATTCGGTAAAACGGAGGTCGCATTGCGCGCCGCAATGAAATGCGTTCTTTCAGGCAAGCAGTGCGCTATTCTCGCGCCGACTACTGTTCTGGCGTTTCAGCATTATCAGACGGCATTGCGCAGATTTGAGCATTTCCCCGTAAATGTGGAACTTCTCAGCCGTTACCGCACTCCCGCGCAGCAGTCGGAAATAATTAAAAAATTAAAGCAGGGCAGAATAGATATCCTGATAGGCACTCATAAAATAATCCAGAAAAGCGTTGTGTTCAAAGATCTGGGGCTTGCGATAATTGACGAGGAACAGCGTTTCGGCGTTGCGCATAAGGAGAAATTCAAGGAAACTTTTACGGGAGTTGACGTTCTCATGCTGTCCGCAACGCCGATTCCGCGAACGCTTAATATGGCGATGAGCGGAATCCGCGATATGTCGGTTCTCGAAGAGCCGCCGCAGGATCGCTATCCCGTGCAGACTTATGTTATCGAATATAATGCGGCGACGGTCATTCAGGCTATTGTCCGCGAATTGCGCAGGGGAGGGCAGGTCTACTACATTCACAACCGCGTGGAGACCATAACTTCATGCGCTGCGAAACTCCAATCGATGCTTCCCGAAGCGCGGATAGCCGTTGCTCACGGGCAGATGAATCAGGAGGAAATGTCCGATATCTGGGAACAGCTTGTTGAACATGAGATCGATATTCTCGTATGCACGACTATCATCGAGACGGGCGTTGATGTGCCTAATGTGAATACTCTTATCATTGAAGACGCCGACCGATTCGGGCTTTCGCAGCTTTATCAGCTCCGCGGCAGAGTTGGGCGTTCAAATCGGCGCGGTTATGCATTTTTTACTTACAAGCGCGACAAGGTTCTGACGGAGATAGCCTCGAAAAGACTCAGCGCGATGCGCGAATTTACGCAGTTCGGCAGCGGATTCAGAATCGCGCTCCGCGATCTGGAAATAAGAGGCGCGGGCAGCATTCTCGGCGGCAGTCAGCATGGGCATATGGAAGCCGTGGGATATGATATGTATCTTCAATTATTATCAGAAGCAGTCGCTGAGGAAAAGGGCGAAAAACCGGAAAAAATTCCGGAATGCCTTGTCGATATCCAGATCGATGCCCATATTCCCGAAAAATACATATCCAGCCTGAATCAGCGTATCGACTTGTATCGCAAGATCATGGTGACCGTTACCGACGAGGATAAACTTGATCTTATTGACGAGCTGATAGACCGCTATGGAGACCCTCCGAAAGCGGTTCTTGGGCTTATCGAAGTTTCGCTTTTGAGAAATAAGGCGGCGCGTCTGGGAATTACCGAAATATCGCAGAGAAATGCGCAGATGTATTTCTACACGGAGTACCTGACTATTGAGCAGATCACTGCGCTTTCGATGGCTTATAAGGGGAAGATCACTTTTAACGGTTCGGGAAAATCCTATGTGTCTATAAAAATTGCTCCTAAAAAGCGTCCGTTTGAGATGATGAAAGAAGTCGTGGGAATCATTGAATCGGCTAAAAAAGAATCGAATTCCAAATGAAAATTGTGCATTATTATACTTTACAAATAATGCGAAATATGTTAAAATAAATGTAACTTAGGCAACTTAACATAATAGCAATATAATGCTGAAATGCGCTCCGATAAGAGAGCGCTTCCTGCAAGGAGAGACAAAATGACTTTGAAAAAACTTTTTACAACGGTCGCGATATGCACATTTTCAGTTGCAGGTTTTGGCTGCGGAGAAAAGCCGGAACCTCCTGTTCCGACGGAAGCAAGCGATCCAAATGCCATTACTTTTGACGACGGCGATTTCGAATTTGCAGCTATACACGAGGGCGATCCTGATTCTGCCAAAGGTGCGCTGTCTGTTGAAGCTGTTCAGGGCAATAAAATGCTAAAATTTACTGACAGCGGTACGAATTTGGCTGACGGAACGGTTCAGAAAATTAAATTTGACGCTGCAATGCTTCTGAGTAAGGAGAATATTACGAAAGTACGTTCGATTGAAATGGACGTTTACGCCGACGCAACAGCGGAGGAATTTGTGAACGAAGATGAGGAGAATGTTCAAGCTCCCGGCTGGATAGGCGGCGGCGGAGGCGCGAATGTCAGCGGCGATAAATGGTATGATTTTGCCGATTGGGAAGGCGGCGAATACAACTTTGAGATGTCGGGAGCGGTTCATGTTACGTTTAAATTTTTGCTTGCCGACGGCGGTAAATGCTGGGACGGGTCGATGGACGAAGCGACTTTCCAGATAATGCGTTGGGGCGCGCAGAATGAGGGCAATTTCTATGTTGACAACATCGTATTTTTCGACGGCGACGGAAATTCTCTCCCCATTGAAAAATCACCCAAAAAGGTGAAAGATGATTCCGAAGTTACAACTTCCAAAGATGAAACTCCGGAATCAACGACTGCGACTGAGGTCTAATACAACAAAAAGGGCTGTACTTTTGTACAGCCCTGATTTTTTCGAGATAAGTAAAATTACTTGATTTCGATTGTAGCGCCGGCAGCCTCGAACTTTTCCTTGAGTTCGTTAGCTTCTGCCTCAGAAACGCCTTCCTTGATAGCCTTAGGAGCAGACTCAACAACTTCCTTAGCTTCCTTAAGACCGAGACCGAGTGCTTCCTTAGCGCACTTGATAACAGCCATCTTAGCATCGCCGAAAGATGTGAGAACTACGTCGAACTCTGTCTTAGCAGCCTCAGCAGCGCCGGCGCCGCCTGCAGCAGGAGCAGCAGCAACCATTGCTGTTACGCCGAATTCCTCCTGGATAGCGTCTACGAGCTCTGCGAGTTCGAGAACGGAAAGAGTCTTGATTTCTTCAACAAAATTTGTGATCTTCTCTGAAGCCATGATAATAATCTCCTTTAAATTAATTTTTAAGCTGATAATTCAAAATTACTACAGAAATCAGGCAGCTTCCTCTGACTTCTTGTCTGCAACTGCCTTGAGAGCAGCAGCGAGTTTCTGCATCGGTCCCTGGAGAGAGCCAACGAGCTGAGCGAGCAGTACGTCCTTTGAAGGAATCTTGGAAAGAGCGATAACTCCTGCCTGATCGTAAACTTCACCTTCAACGTAACCTGCCTTGAGATTGAACTTTTCGTCTCCTGCATTCTCAGCGAACTTGCCGAGGATACGAGCGGGAGCAGTCTGATCGTCATTTGAGAGAGCGATAGCGGTAGTACCGTTCAGGCACTCTTCAAAACCTTCGATACCGCAGTTTTTGAAAGCGCGGAGAAGCATGGTGTTCTTTTCTACGAAGTAGTTGACGCCTGCCTCGCGAAGCTCCTTTCTGAGCTTTGTATCTTCCTCAACAGTAATACCCTTGTAATCAACGAGAACGCCTGATACAGAGTTTTTGATGAGATCGGTAAGCTGCTCGACCTTAGCTTTTTTAGCTTCGAGAACTGAATTGCTTGGCATTGTGTATTCACCTCCGAATAAATTGTTATCGTATTCAGAGTGCAATAAAAAAGTCCTTTGCCGACAGCGCGGAAAGGACATGATAAGTCTATCATTTGCAATTCCTCGGCGGGACTTACGGAATAAACCAGCCTGCTGTCTTTAGAATACGATATAAGCTGTTGAATTTACAACAATAAAATTATAACATATCGTCGGGGAGTTGTCAATAGCTTGTATTTATTTTTTTGTTTTAATCATTATTTCCCGAAACTTTCGCTAAGGACATTACCGTTCCATTGCACGAAAGGGTAAGAACATTGTTCTGAACGGCGAAATCATAGGAAATATTGTTATCGCCCTCTGCGCCGAAAAATTTCAGATCGCTGCCCGAAAGATCAAGAACGCCGTTTTCAGCTGTGTATGAACACATTTCAATCTCGGATATCACGGAATTTTCGCCGATTATCATCGAATACCGCCCATCAGAATCACCGAAACGCTCCGTCAGCTGATCGGATAAAATTCCGCTTTTCAGCGTATATTCGCCATAAACCGAGTCGGAGGGTTCTCCCGTGCGCTCCATTGTCAGCACGTCGATCATGCCGTTTTCACTATCGGCGTTGAATGAAAATTCTTTGCCGTCATATGAAGAATTACCCGAAAAAACCTCGTCTGCGCCCGTCATATGAACATCGCCGTTTTTGTCGATAGTCATTGTATCGCTCAGGTCAACGAGCAGGCTCATTTTGTCGTTTTCGCTGAATTTAAGCGAGCCGCCGATGCTGTCGTTGTACCATTCGCCGAGAATTTCCGCTTTATTATACGGTCTTATCGAAGATTCCTCTTTGGATTCCGCACATGAAGAAAATGCAATTACCGCTGCTGCAACTGCGCAGACGCCTTTAATTTTCCTTAACACGGTTATATTCCTCTTTTCCGCCCGTATCGACGTATGTCATCGTGAGATTATCGCCGTCGATCGCGTAGGTATAATTAAGTCCTTCAACCTCTTCGTTTACATATGCTATATTCGGGTTGAACATTTTCAGCGTACCGTCCTCGGCGTCGTAATCAAGAAAATCGATCACATTGATCATTACTGCGTCGTCCGAAAAATCGGCTTCTATATTAAGAATGTCGGGAGTTACGTTTAGTCTTGAAGCAATAAAATCCGTAAGTCCGCCGCTTAAAACTTCGTATGTTCCGTTGTAAGTTTCGGTATCGATATCGCCTTTGCATTTCATGACAACGAAATCAACTTCGGTCTCCTCCTGCGTTTCGGGGTCTGTATAATCGGTATATATCCGAATGGTATCGTCGTTGACAATGATCTTGTCCTTATCGAGATGCTGACCGCTTGCATTGAACGAGCCGTCTTCCTCAAATCCCATGACCGACGAAAAATCCATGACCAGCGAAGCTTTGCCGTCGTCCTTGAAGCGGTAGCCGCTGCTGCCGTTCGACCATGTTCCGACGAGGGCGGAATCGATCTTTCCATTGCTTGTACGGCTGCCGTTTTCGTCGTATACAGGCTTGTCTCCGCAGCTTGTAAGAGCGGCTGCAATGCCGCAGAATGCAATAATTGCCGTTAAAGTTTTCTTCATTTTTTCCTCCGAGTTTTTGATGTCAGTATGTTTTTGTACAGTTTAAATTTCATCAAGCGACAGCGTAGCCGCTGCGTTTAAACTTTCATCAGCGCGTATTCCCGCAATAAAATTATAGCTTCCCTGACAGGCGATCATTGCGCCGTTATCACCGCAAAGCTGCTTTTCAGGCATATAAAAATCAAATCCCTTTTCGGCACACGCAGCAGATAATGCGGAGCGGATTCCCGAATTTGCAGAAACTCCGCCTGCAAGAGCGATTTTTTTATAGCCGAAACGCTCTGCTGCAAGCATGGTCTTATCGGTTATTATTTCCGCTATCGTAGCTTGAATGCAGGCTGAAAGATCATTTTTATTTATTGATTCGCCCTTTTGTTCCGCGTGGTGAAGCATATTTATCACAGAAGTTTTAAGCCCCGAAAAGCTGAAATCGAATTCGCTGCCTGCAACTATTGGGCGCGGGAGTTTAAATGCCGTAGGATCGCCTGATTCGGCAGCTTTATCGATATGAACGCCGCCCGGATAGGGAAATCCCATTGCACGGGCGCATTTGTCGAAGCATTCGCCTGCCGCGTCGTCTCTGGTTCTGCCTATAACGTGAAATTTCGTGTAGCTGAGTACCTCGATAAGATGACTGTGCGCTCCGCTTGCTACGATGCAAAGATAAGGCGGTTCAAGATCGGGGTGGCAGATGTAATTGGCGGCGATATGACCTGCAATGTGATGTACGGGAATCAGCGGTTTATCGGCGGCAAACGCAAGCGCCTTAGCGAAATTCACGCCCACAAGCAGAGCGCCGATAAGTCCGGGCGCATAAGTCACGGCGATTCCGTCGAGGTCGGCGAGAGACAGACCGGCGTCCTCAAGAGCCTTTCTGGTAACGCCGAGAATGTTTTCACAGTGACGTCGCGAGGCGATTTCGGGAACGACTCCGCCGTATTTTTTATGTTCTTCTATCTGAGTTGAAATGACTGACGATCTTATTATGCGGCAGTCTTCGCAAACGCTCGCCGCGGTCTCGTCGCAGGAGCTTTCTATACCTAAAATCAGCATAAACTTTTTATTACCTCTTGTAAATTATTTTCGCCGTTTCTTTCGTAATTCACGGAAGAAATCCGACAGTATGCCGCTGCATTGGCATTGGCAGATTCCGCTGTATACCGCGGGTTTATGGTTGTACGGCAGGCTGAACATCCGCTGTACGGATTCAACAGCGCCGCTTTTTTTATCGAATGCGCCGAAATACACGTCGTCGATACGCGAGCTGATTATCGCTCCGCAGCACATGGGGCAGGGTTCGAGAGTAACGTATATTGCGCAGTCTGGAAGCCTCCAGCCGCCAAGCTTTTTGCAGGCTTCGTCAATGGCGAGAATTTCGGCATGAGCGAGAGCGTTTCGGGAATTTTCCCGTTTATTCCGCCCCTCGCCGATAATTTCACCCGTGGATTTTTTCACGACCACCGCGCCGACGGGAACTTCGCCCTCTTCATATGCTATGCGCGCCAATTCCAGCGCTCTTTCCATGTATTCGCTCATCACAGCACCGCCTTTATTATTGCCGACAGCAGGCACAGCGATATAACCGCTGAAAACGGGAATGTCTTTGCGGCGTGAAGAATGCGCATTCCCTGCGATAATTCGGAATCGTATTTGGCGATTTTCAGTTTTTTGTTTTTTGAAGCCGTTTTGCGGTAGACCGCAAGCATCACCACGCCTGCCAGCAATGCAAGAATCATGAAAATATTGCGTGACAGCGGCATTTTTGACGTGTGATCGTTCTCGATTATTATTAATGTGAGATCGTACATTTTATATACGACGTTGACAGCTATTGCCGTGAAAATAGTTCCGCTGCCGAGCATTCCGAATGAGGCGACTAAGGAGATGAGTATCACCGCAGGCATCGAGTGCAGATCCTGGGTGAGCAGTCCTGCGATAAGCGACGTCATGACAACTGCGAAGAGATCGCCGAATTGCCGCAGCACGTTGAACATTGCTCCGCGGAAAAAAAGCTCCGAAATTATAGGGAGAATTATTACATGAAATATAGTATAGACGACAAATTCCTTTTGGGTCCATACGGAAACGTCGGCGTCCAGACCGCTAAAGATCTCATAGAATTCCTTAGTTTCGCTTGAATATGCGGTCGGTATGCTTACAGCCGTACAGGCTATGAAGGTCATGGCGATAGCGCCTATAAGGGCTTTCGGGTCGCTCATTTTCTGCATTATTTCGGCGCGTCTCGGCAATTTGAATACAAAATGCAGAAAGACAAGCGGCACGGTCATTTTTATCAGCGCACTGATTATAAGAGCCGCAGCCATTTCGATATTGCCGCCGTATATCATTGAGCTGAAAAAACTTGTATGTATATTAACTCCACATATGTCTAGCAGAAAAACTATTATGCGGCATATAACATCGTCGAACGCTATCCATATCAGCATTGCAAGCCCGATCTGGTAAAAAATGCGGCTCAGCACGTTTTTTTCGGCTTCAACAGCCGATTTTTCAATAAAACCGCGTCCGTCGATGTATACGCTCTCATTCTGATTTTTTTCGAAGCTGTACGCGTAGATATTATCCTTTTTTTTGCGCCATTTTCGGAAATTTTCGTTATAGGCGCCGCCCTGCGTGGAATAGTCGAACTCGTCTATAACGTTTATCATATTTTTTTTATCTGACAATCCGACGCCTCCTTTTGTCGAAATTTATCAAAGCTTATTAATATTATGAAATTTTTCTATCACTATTTTATCATATTAGATTTATATTAATGTTATAAAATTTGTATATACAAGTTAATTTTATATTAATTAATTTGCAACTTTAATTAAAGCCTCCGCATTCTTGAAGCAGATCATTTCAAGTTCGTCTTCGCTGAGCGGAAGTCTGTTTAGCATTGCAACTTCATTCGCCGGATCGTCCCACGGGGCGTCGCTTGCGAAAAGAATTCTGTCCGCGCCGTGAGCTTTTATGATACGTAAAAGTTGATCGTCACCTATATAATTCGCCACAACGCCCGTATCAAGGTAGAGATTTCGGAATTTTCCCGCGATATAGCGTTCAACGTCGTCGAAAAGCATCATTCCGCCCAGATGAGCGGCAACGATAGTCATATTCGGGAAAAGTTCGGCAATATTGGCGAAACTCTGCGGAGTTGCGCGTACATCGCCCTCCCCGAAAGGATCCCAGCCGCCATGGAATACCGCGATAAGTCCAAGTTCTGAAATCCTCTGATAAATGGGCATCATGCGCTCTTCGTCGGGACGGAATTTCTGGTATTCCGAGTGGAATTTCACTCCGATAAGCCCGTAGGATTTAATGCGCTCCAGTTCATCGAGAGCGTCCTCGGCGTTTGGGTGAACAGAGCCGCAGCAGTAAATTCCGCCTCCCATAATATCTGCCGCCCATTTGTTTATGGAATCCTGCTGCGAAGGTTTGGTTGCTATTGGCAGTATCATGCATTCTGAAATTCCGCGGCGTTCCATGAGCGATTTCAGTCCGTGGAGAGTGCCGTCGGTACATGGCCAAATATCGGGAGTCTGCGGACTTTTTGCCGACGCGGAAAGCGATTCCATAGCGCGCGGCGCGAGAAAATCCGCAAAAGCGTGAGTGTGAAAGTCAAAATATTTCATAATTACTCCATAATATGTTCCATTGCGCAGTAAAAAATT
This sequence comes from Ruminococcus sp. UBA3286, assembly GCA_002362135.1. Lineage (GTDB taxonomy): Bacteria > Bacillota > Clostridia > Oscillospirales > Ruminococcaceae > Ruminococcus. The sequence goes on from DETO01000145.1 coordinate 14,000, forward strand.
TTCTGCACATGATCGTCGCAAAGCGAGTAAAATATAGTTTTTCCGCTTCGGCGCGCCTTTACGAGCCTTGCCTGCTTGAGAACGCGGAGCTGATGTGAAATAGCCGACTGAGTCATATTGAGCAGTTTCGCTATATCGCAGACGCACATTTCACTTTGACCAAGCACGAAAATAATGCGAATTCTCGTAGGGTCGCCGAAAACTTTAAGCAGGTCGGCGGCGTCGTAAAACAGGGATTCGTCAGGCATTGCTTTTGTGACCTTGTCGATTATATCCTGATGTACGCCGCAGTCGCAGTTTAAAATTTCTTCCATAAGAACCTCCTAAATATGCTGAATGCGCAATTATAAGAACACAATTTTAATTATACAAGCCGTTGCAAAACCGCTGAAAGCCAGTCCGAGAATGCAGGTGAGTATTGCCCATATATCGTAAACGCGACGAAGCAGTTTGCTGTACATAACAAAGCAGCGTTTGTAAGGGATGTACAGGCGGCTTTTCATGGCGGATTCCATAGGGAAAATGCAGGGAACTTCCTTGCCGTTAAAAGAATAGCAGGCAACGCTGAACCGAGAACCCGACGGCTTATATTCGCGAACGAAAACGGCTTTTCCGGGTTTTGAAAAAAGCAGATTCAGGCAGAAAAACAGGAATAAAAGCGCCATAAGGAAAATGAAAACGGCGATGAGTGCAAGCGCGCCTGTAATAAGCATCATATTGCTGACACCAAGTATTTTGCAGATTACAATTATCACTATCAATGCAATAATGAATTCCAGATCGACCGCCTCCCAAATGATTTCTGAACATTCTTATTATATTATAACATATTAATAAAATAATTGCAAGATTTTTATTTGAATTTGCCTATACAAGATAAAGCGCACGGCATTTCGGCAGATTCTGCCTGAAAGACGTGCGCGTCAGTTATTGATACAAATTCTTATTATAATTCTTTTTTCATTAAAATAGCATTTTCAACGGGATCACAGTAAAAATTTTTACGCATTCCCACGGAAGCAAATCCATGCTTTTCATACAGCGAAACGGCAGGGGAATTTGATTCGCGGACTTCTAAAAATATACTGATCGTAGATTGTGGAAGGCATTCCGTAAAGGCTTTCATAAGGCGGTCGCCGATTCCGCGGCGGCGGTAATTATCATCGACAGCCACGCTTGTTATCTCGGCTTCGTCTGCCGCGAAAAATCCGCAGATAAGCCCGATAATACGCGAATCCTCATGAGCGCATATCACTATGCCGTTATCCTTTTGCGCTTCCGATCTGAACGATTCAGCCGACCAGCCCTCTGCTCCGACGCACTTTTTATCAAGATCGGAGAGGGCTTCGAAAACTTTCATATCAGTTTTTTCGTCTAACTTCTGTATCGTGATTTTGTTGTCGAAATTCTCCGCAATATTATCCATATTTTACCCCTTGGCATCATACCAGCTGTCGCCCGTGTGGACGTCTACCGACAGCGGAACTTTCATTTCAAATACGTTCGCCATTTCCTCGCGAAGCAGTTCCGCACATCTTTCGGCGCATGAAATATCGGATTCGATTATAAGTTCGTCGTGAACCTGCAATATAAGTTCCGCGTTCAGTTTTTCAGCCTTTAAACGGCGATATACGTTGATCATAGCCATTTTTATAAGATCTGCGGCAGTACCCTGAACGGGAGTGTTCATGGCTATTCTTTTGCCTGCCGCCTGCATCATTTTATTTGATGAAGCAAGCTCCGGAACTTTTCTTCGACGTCCGAAAAGGGTTGAAACTTCGCCTGTTTCTATAGCTTTGTTTACGGTGGATTCCATAAATTCGCTTACCTTCGGATATTTAGCAAGATAGTCCGAAATATACTTCTTTGCCTGCGCTACGGAAATTCCGATATCCTTGGAAAGCGAGAATGCTCCGATACCGTAAATAATGCCGAAATTAACGGCTTTTGCCGCGCTTCTCATTTCGGGAGTCACCATGATAGAGGGCATATCGAAAACCTGCGCCGCCGTGGAAGTGTGGATATCCTCGCCCGAATTGAACGCCTCCAGCATATTTTTATCGCCGCAAAGATGCGCCATAACACGGAGTTCAATCTGACTGTAATCCGCGTCGATCAGCGTTTTTCCCTCTTTTGCAACGAAAAATTTACGCATCTGCGCGCCCAGTTCCGTGCGCACGGGAATGTTTTGCAGATTCGGCTCGGTAGATGAAATTCTGCCCGTGCGAGTCTCGGTTTGCTTGAAACAGGTATGGATTCTGCCGTCGTCGGCTATTTTGTCGAGAAGTCCCGTAACATAGGTGGAATTCAGTTTAGTATACTGTCTGTATTTTAAAACGTTGTCAACAATGGGCGAGTAATTCCGCAGCTCCTCAAGAACCTCCGCATTGGTGGAATAGCCGCTTTTGGTTTTCTTTTTGGCAGGCAGTCCCATTTCCTCAAAAAGCACCACGCCAAGCTGTTTCGGGGAGGAAATATTAAATTCATGACCTGCGTCGTCAAATATCATCTGCTGCGTTTCTTCAATCATTTCGGTCAGATAATCACCGAATTTACGTACTCCGTCGGCTGAAATTCCCACGCCCGTATGCTCCATTGAAGCCAGAACTTCCGTAAGCGGCATTTCGATATTTTCCAAAAGCGGAGTCATGCCCTCGTTTTCTATCTCGCCGCGAAGCTTTTTCACAAGAGATTCCATAGATACCAGATCAGCAAAATCCCCGTTTTCCGTGCGGTAGCGAACTCCGTATTCCGCACACATTTTTTCAACAGAATACTCGGAAGAAGCGGGATTAAGCAGATATCCGCAGATAGCGGCGTCGTTTTTCAGGGCGTTCAGGGGAATTTCCCAAGCCATTGCGCGGCGGTATACGGGTTTTGCGTCGATAGTCGTTTTTTCGCAGTCTGAAGACATAAATTCTCTGATAAGTTCTTCCGACGACGTAGTATAAACGCAGCCGTTTTCGTAAATTTCAAGCTTACCATCATTTAAAATAAAGCAGACGTTTTTCAGCTGAGGAATAATATCAGCCGTCAATTCGTGCGCTTCAATGTCTATGGGAGGGTATTCCTCCGCGGAATTTTCGGAAGCCGATAATGCCGCAGAAGCCGAAATATTGAGCTTATCGAGCAGCTTGAACATTTCCAGTTCAGTCAGAAGCCTGCTTACGCCCTCGTTGTCGGGAACTCCGATTTTATAATATTCAAGATCGGTATTTATGGGTGCGTCGCGGACGATCGTCGCGAGCCATTTGCTTTCTTTTGCGGATTCTTCGCCCTTTTCCAGCTTAGCCTTAACGCCTTTAGTCAGGGAGGAGTCGGCATATGAAGCGTAAAGCTGTTCAAGCGTTCCGAATTCCTTGATAAGCGCAGAAGCTGTTTTTTCGCCGATTCCTGCAACTCCGGGGATATTGTCCGAACTGTCACCCATAAGGGCTTTTAAATCTATAAGTCGGATAGGCTCGAAGCCGTAATCCTCGGTAAATCGGGAGGTATCGTAATGGATAGTTTCACGGTTGGTGGCAAGGAGAACGGTCACTTTATCGTCGATAAGCTGTAAGCTGTCCCTGTCGCCTGTAAGTACAAAGCATTCGTTTCCGCTGTCGGAGCAGATTTTTGACAGCGTTCCGAGAATGTCGTCCGCTTCAAATCCCTCGCATTCCACAACCCGTATTCCCATAAGCGTGAGCAGTTCTTTTATCAAGGGAAGCTGCTGCGCAAGTTCTTCGGGCATTCCCTTGCGGTTAGCCTTGTAATATTCGGCGGCTTTATGGCGGAAGGTAGGCGATCTCAGGTCGAACGCCACCGCTGCGCAGTCAGGATTGACGTCCGCAAGATTTTTGAGGTAAATGTTCATGAATCCGAATATGGCGTTTGTGAATACGCCTTTTTTGTTGGAAAGCAGCTTGATGCCGTAAAATGCGCGGTTGAGAATGCTGTTTCCGTCTATGGCAAGTAATTTCATGGAAAAACTCCTTATTAGTAGGTCTATACATTTATTATATCATGCATTCGCGCAAATATCAAGTGTATTTACATAAATCAATTTTTACTTGTGCGGCATTATGTAAGGGGACGCTGTCCCCTTACAATCCCCTGCTTAAGGGACATAGTCCCTTAAGAATCCTAATATTAATTAAATTTTGTACCCGCAGGGGGTACAAAATTTAATTCAAAATAGATTTCAAGGACAATTTCCTAAACAGGAATTTAAGAGAATAGTTTCACTTATACTCGACTCTGTTGCAAAATGTCCAAAGAATGCTGAACAGAAATTTTGTATGTCAAGGCGGAGGAGGAAAGCGTACTGTCGCACGGTGACGACGACAACGCAGACAGACAAAATTTATGTCAGCATTACTGGATATTTTGCAATGGAGGCGAGTATAAATAATGCCGCAAAATAAAAGTTATTTAAGTGAAAAACTGTAAAAAAACTATTGCAAAAATATTAGAATGATGTTATAATTAAAAAAGCACATTTAGGCATGGATATCATGCGGTAATAAGGAGTAGAAAATTATGAAATATGGACATTTCGACCTTGAAAACAAGGAATATGTAATAACGAATCCCGCAACGCCTGCGCCGTGGGCAAACTATCTGGGAGACCCCGAATACGGCGCGATGATCTCGAATAATGCGGCAGGCTACAGCTTCGTAAAATCGGGCGCAAACGGCAGACATCTCCGCTTTAGATTTAATTCAAATATGGCGCTTCCCGGACGTTATATCTATATCCGCGACAATGAAGCAAACGACTACTGGTCGGCTTCATGGCAGCCTGTCGGCAAGCCGCTCGATCAGTACAGATCGGAGTGCCGCCACGGTACGGCTTATACCGTGATTTCCGCTGAATACCGCGATATTGCTTCGGAAGTTACATATTATGTTCCCTACGGAAAAACATATGAGGTTTGGCGCGCTAAGATCACCAATAATTCTGATAAGGAGCGGAAACTCTCGCTTTTCGGCTTCGTTGAGTTTACAAATGAAGATAATTACGAGCAGGACCAGGTCAATCTTCAATATTCGCTTTTTATTTCGCAGACCAAGTTTGAGGAAAACAAAATAGTTCAGACATTAAGCGAAAATAGCGAAAAGGATTGCAGAAAAAGATTTTTTGGCATGGTTGGAGCTGATGTAACGGCTTCATGCGGCAGCCTTTCCGACTTTATCGGGTCTTACAGAACATATTCAAATCCTATCGCGGTAGAATCAGGAAAATGCAATAATCAGATGAATTATAATTCCAATTCCTGCGGCGCGCTGCAATCGGATATAACGCTCAAATCAGGCGAAACTGCCGAACTTATTTATATTCTCGGACAGAAAAACGAGGCTCAGGCTGCGGATATCCTTAACGAATATAAGGCGGCAGGCAAGGTTGACACGGACATTGACGAACTGAAAAATTACTGGCACGGTCAGCTTTCAAATTTCCAAGTTGAAACGCCTTCCGAGGAATTCAACAACATGATCAACGTCTGGAACGCTTATCAGTGCTTCATGACGTTCATCTGGTCGAGAGCGGCTTCATTCATTTACTGCGGCCTCAGAAACGGCTATGGCTACCGCGATACCGTTCAGGATATTCAGGGAATCATTCATCTTGATCCCGAAATGGCTGCCGAGAAGATTCGCTTCATGCTTTCCGCTCAGGTTGACAACGGCGGCGGACTTCCGCTTGTAAAGTTCAATCACAATGCAGGTCATGAGAATACTCCTGACGATCCGGAATACGTTAAGGAAACAGGTCACCCCTCATATCGAGCAGACGACGCGCTGTGGCTGTTTCCGACCATTGTCAAGTATATCGGCGAAAGCGGCAATAAGGATTTCCTCGACGAGGTTATCGTTTATGCAAACGGCGGCGAGGCTACGGTTTACGAGCATCTGAAAAATGCAATAAGATTCTCCATGGAACGTCTTGGCGATCATAATATGCCTGCCGGACTTCACGCGGACTGGAACGACTGTCTCCGTCTGGGAGCTAAGGGCGAATCTACTTTCGTAGCGTTCCAGCTTTACTATGCAATGACAACTATTAAGGAAATGGCAATTTTAAAGAACGATACGGACTATATCGCTTATATTGGCGATGTTCAGGGCAAACTTGCCGAGGCTCTTGAAAAGTGCTGGGACGAGGATAGATTTATCCGCGGAATCCGCGAGGACGGCACAATAGTTGGCGCAAAGAAAGATCCCGAAGCTAATATGTGGCTGAATCCGCAGTCATGGAGCGTAATTTCGGGATTTGCGTCCGACGATCAGGCTGAAAAGGCGATGAACAGCGTTCATGAAATTCTGAATACGCCTTATGGTGCGAAACTCCTTGAGCCGCCTTATAAAAAGCATTATTTTGACGGCGCGCTGATGCATATTTTCAACGACGATACCAAGGAAAACGGCGGTATTTTCTCGCAGTCGCAGGGCTGGCTGATACTTGCGGAGGCTCTTATGGGTCACGGAAACCGCGCGTTCGAGTACTTCATGGAAAGCTCGCCTGCCGCTATGAACGATAAGGCTGAGATACGCGTTATGGAGCCTTATGTTCACGGTCAGTTTACAGAGAGTAAAGCTTCGCCGTTCGAGGGTCGTTCGCATGTTCATTGGCTGACCGGTACGGCTTCTACGGTCATGGTAGGCTGCGTTGAGGGTATCTGCGGAATGCGTCCCGACGCTGACGGAATGCTTATTTCTCCGTCGATTCCCGCTGAGTGGGACGGATTCAAGATACACAAGAATTTCCGCGGCAAGACGCTGAATATTACCGTTGATAACTCCGCTCACGCTGAATCGGGCGTTAAGGAGATCGTTCTTAACGGCGAAAAGCTGGAGGGAAATTATATTCCTGCCGATAAACTTGTTAATGTTAATGAAATTACTGTTGTGATGTAATTTACCTGCAAAAAAGACTGCATTTTAAGATGCAGTCTTTTTTTTGCATGGTGAAGCTTTGATAAATAATATTGTTGTCATAATAATCAATATTATCGAGGGAACAGGGGACGCCGCCTGATGAATTTTCGGAGTGACCGCTGAGACGGCGACCGATTCGCTGAAAATGAAATACGGCAGCAGCAAGCGGCATATGATACCGCTGAGGATTCCTCCGCATACCCTTATGAAAATCATGGGAAGTATCGGCAGTTTTCCGCGGAATATCGCCGAGATCTGGAAAAACACGCATATTCCGCCGAATGATATCGCCGTCGCCGTCATTGGCAGCAGCGTGAAATTATTCCGCGGCAGTTCGGAAACGGCGGTTACGTCCAGAAAAGACGCTATGAGAGTTTCGGCTGCGGAGGTCGGGAGACTGAAAAATTTTGCAAGGATTTCACCTGATATCGCAATAATCCCAAGTCTGCGCAGCAATGCGGTAATGACCGAGAAGGCTGTTACGACGAAGCATATTTCAGCCATCGATTTGCCTGCCGAAGTTACGGAATTCGTCAGTATATCGGTTGAAACGGCTATTTTACGCGGATTTGTCGTCGCTGATGATTTTTTTCCTCCGAATATTGAAATAACTGCGGCGAGAATTAAATTGGCGGCGGCGGTCGATATCATTATCAATTTACCTGCCGCGCCCGAAGCCGTACAGCCGAATATAAATGCGCTGCCTGCGCCGAAGCAGACTCCCGACCACATAATGGCTGATTTTTGGTCTATTCTGTTTTGAGTATACTGCGAGTATATCATCTTTGCTCCGACGGGATAGCCTGCAACGGAAGCGAAAAGGAATGTGATCATAGTTTCGCCGTTCATTGGTAGAAATTTGCCTAAGGTTCGTTCTGCAAAATTTCCTATAGCCGAAATAATTCCGCTCGAAATCAACAATGAGGATAATATCATCATTATATACAGCGACGGTATGAGCGACCTCAAACATCGGTCTATTGCGGAAAACGCAGCGTTTCTGACTTCTTCGGCACAAAACAGACAGTAGATGCTGAAGATAAGCAGGATAATTACCGAGAGTATTTTTTTTGCTTTTTTCATATTTATCACCCTGTACATCATATTATGGAGAAGAATCAGATATGCGGAGGCGATAATATGTTCGGAAAGGCGTCCGACAAAATGCGCGAGGTATTATATCTCGAAACGGGTATCCATATTGCCGGCAACAGGGAGTTGGTACTGGAGAATTGCCGAAGAATAGAGGAATGCAGCGATGTTTTCATGTGCATGACGGCTGAAAAATTAACGGTGAAGATCTGGGGAAGCGATCTGCGCGCCTATGATTTCAATACGGGTGGAATTATAATCCGCGGCAAGATAACTCAGATAGAACTGGAGGAAAGGAGGCGGCGGAATGAAAAATCAGATTCGGGGAAGCGTGAAGATTAACGTCGCCGGAAAAAATCTCTACGGCTTTATAAATGAACTTCACAAAAGGCGGATAAATTGCTTCGGGCAGTACGTCAAGGGCGGAATTTTCTGCGCCGAGGTCTATCGCCGCGACCTGAAAAAGATGTGCGCTCTTGCCGATGAAATGGGCGTGGAACTTAAAAGTTTCGAGCAGAAAACCTTTTCCGCCGAGGTGATAAAACGCCGTGGAAGATACGGAATAATTGTCGGAATCATGCTTGTTATCGCCGCGTCGCTTTATTTTTCGGGCGTTATCGTCACTATTGATATTCAGGGAAACGAGCGGATAAGCGATGAAATAATTCTGTCCGCGTTGGAGGAGATCGACATAAAATCGGGGACGCCTTTCGGGCAGATCGACTACATTTACAGCGAAAATCAGCTGCGCCTTATGGTTGACGGAATCTCGTGGGCGGGAATGCACAGAACGGGGCATCGACTTGTGGTGGAGGTCACGGAGATAGTCGAAAAGCCCGATATGCTGCATGATCGGATTCCCTGCAATATAACGTCATCTCACGACGCCGAGATTCTCTATACTTCGGTTCTTGACGGAATGCTTATGCACAAGGTCGGCGATTATGTAATGGCAGGCGATATTCTGGTGACAGGCGTTACGAGCGATTCTACGGGGCGCGTCACTCTTCATCATGCAATGGGCAATATCATCGGAAAATATGAGGAAACCGTGGATTTTGAGGGCGAATTCACAAAGGAGAGCGCTGTTTTTACGGGGGAGACGGATACGCGGCGCAGGCTTAAATTGCTAAATCTGGAAATTCCGCTGTATTTCGGGAAAAATAAGTATGATTACCGTGAATGCGAGATCACAGACAAGCCCTTGACCGTATTCGGAAAAACGCTTCCCATAAGCATTGAAAAGACGGTATATCGGGAAATCAAGCGGACGGAGACAACTCTTGACGAAGAGGAACTGGAGAAGTCGCTTATGGAGAAAGTTTATCTTTATGAGAAGAATTTTCTGCAAGACTGCGAGATAATCGACAGGAAGATCACCAAAAATAAAAGTGCAGATTCCCTTATACTCAGCGTAAAATATACGCTGAAAGGTGACATCTGCACTCAAAAAGAAATATTGGTTAAATAATTATTTTGCCCCGTCCATTATACCGTTGAGGATAGTATCGTTCCATGTAAGGGCGTGCCTGTTCAATAAGCCGTAGCCGTCCTTGCCCTTTGCAACGCCGTTGTCCCATACAAAGCATTTTATGCCCTGAGATTTCGCGGCGGAGATGTAATAGCTGTAATATTCGCTGCGGACGGAGTCGTCGGCAACGCCTACGCAGCCGAATTCATCGATAATAAGAGGGTAGCCCTTGTCTATGAATTTTGATTTCATCGACGCGAATTTAGCGTCCAGTTCAGCCTTTTCGCTGTCGCCGAACGTTGTGGATTCTCCTGCTGAGAATTTCCACGGCGCATAATAATGAAGCGAAACAATGATATGATCATCATTGGGAACGATAAGATCGTTCATGGCGATCTCCTCGGCGCAAGCTCCGTAACTCGTAACGATAAGCGAACGCTCGGCGTTATTTCCGCCCGAAGCGCGCACGGTATCGACAAAATCCTGTATATACTTATTAACGACGGCGCGTTCGTCGGCAGTTCCGCCCATCCATTCGTTGGCGCTGCCGATAGTGCGCTCCTCGTTGATTCCCTCGAAAATAAGGCGGTCGCCGTAATCCTTGAAGCGTTCGGAGAGCTGCTCCCAGATTTTCTTTAATTTCGCGCTGTCCTGCGGATATTCCGCGTCTGTAGGATTGAACCAGATAGCGTCGTCATGATGAAGATTCACTATGACATACATATCGTTGTCATAAGCGTAATCAACGACTTCCTGAACGCGGTCAAGCCATTCCGCCTGAATAACGTCGCCGTCCATATGCTCGCCCCACGTGACGGGAACTCTGACTGCGTTAAATCCCGCATTCTTGACGCTGATAATCATTTCCTCCGTGGTTTTGGGATTTCCCCAGCCTGTTTCGGTAGCGACTCCCGATTTCGCAGTATCATAGCTGTCGAGGGAATTTCCGAGATTCCAGCCGACTTTGATATCCTTGACTATATCCGAAGAACTGCGGAAGCCTGTTGAGGTCTCTTTAGACGGCTTCTTTTCGGTATCATTTTTTTCGGTAGGCGCAGGTGCGGAAGTATCGCCCAGACTGTATTTGACCGTGACGGAATCGAGACGAGCCGTGGGCTGTTCGCTCCACCAGTAGCCGAGTACCAGTTCGCCGTTGTCGGAGGCGTAACTTTTAGCTTCGGCGTCAACTATCCATGTGAGCGAGATCTGCGAACTGTCGGTCATGGCGACAACATCTGCTGACTGATAATAGTCGGAATCCGCGCCATAGCCGAATGCGCCGACAAACTTTCTGAATCCGCCGGAAGAAGAAATATTATAGGTAACAGCCTGCGGAATCGCGCCCTGCGGCAGGAAATCGGCAGTCGGAACATGGATAGTATTATCCGTATCGTCATATCCGACGCTTTCGCCGACATCGTGGCTTACAGTGCCGTCGCAGGGTATCTCGCTGGTTCTTGTGAGATCGCAGCAGACGCTTTCGACGCGTATTTTCGAGGAATTTCCCCACCAATAGCCGAAGAGGACGTCGCCGGAGGGCGAAATGTGGTCGGCGATATCAGCAGGAACATTCCACGTAATTTCGCCGTAAGTTCCCTCGGTCGGAGCGGTGAAGTCGTCCGCCTGATACCAGCCTTCGTCAGTAGCGGAAGTACATTCGCTGTCAACGGAAATTCCGCAGCCGCCCTTGAATTCGCCGATATCCGTACCGTCGGCGGAATAAATTACGAAAGTAAAGGAAGTTACTTTATCGCCCTCGCGCATCAGATCGGCGAGCGGAATTTTCACGGTATTTTTGCCCTTGGTTTTCTCAATAGTCGTATCTATGTTTTGCTGGATTCCCAACTGCGTGCTTACGGTCTCGGTCGGGCTTACGTGCTTGGTAGCAGCTTCAGTTGTGGGTTCAGGTTCAGATTCGCTGCTTTTGCTTTCCTCGGCAACCGAGGAGGAGCTTTCAGATGATGAACTGCTCTGAGATGAAGAAGAATCGCTCTTACCGCCGCAGCTTGCCGCAGATATGGTAATAAGCGAGGTTAAAAATAGTGCAATACTTTTTTTCATTTAAAAACCTTCCTTATAATCATTTACTGGATTATACCATATTTTCGGCAATTTTGCAATATAAGCGGCATAATTTAAAATGAAAATAAATTATGAATTATAATTATTTTATTATTTATGTGGTGCTACTGCATATTTTTCGGCAGATTTCAAGTTCTTATTAAGGCAACGCCGCCTGACGGCTTTATGCGATGTTACCTATATTTCATGATATGCATTTTTATCTGGCTTCTTTTAATTGGCATACTTCGTCTTTCTGCTGTTCGCAGAGCTGCTGCAAAAAAAGCTCCAGTTTGCCTTTGTTTCGCTCGGTAAGAGTCGAAAACATTTCTATAACCTTGATCTCGTCGGCGTTTAAAACAGGAGCGTTTTTCCCTTGCGGAAAGTTGGTTCTGCCGGCGATGTAGTCAATGCTGACATCGTAAAAATCAGCAAGCATGACGGCAAAATCAAGCGGAACAGTATGTTTTCCCTGTTCGTAGTTGGTGTATGTTGTTTTGTGCATATACAGCTTTTTGCATAAAGCCTCCTGAGTGAGGTCTTTGTCCTCTCTTAAATCTCGTATTCTTTGATAATGTTGCATAATTAAACACGCTCCGATTTATTGGATTTTAACAAGATTATACCATAAACGTTGTTTATGTATTGACTTATTACAACGAACATGGTATAATAATTTTAGAATACTTAATTCGTTGTATTTTTAATCGTGTAAGGAGTTGGTTTTATGGTAAGTAAAAATAATGGCTTGAGAGTTTTGACGGTATTTTTAGCGATTTTGATCATGTTTAGTTTATGCAATATTGGTATTAAATCAGCAAATGCGACTACATCTGCCGATTTAAGTATCAGTCAGAATGGAATTGATTTTATTAAAGGATGTGAAGGATTCAGCGAATATTGTTACTATGACGGCGCGCAGTCTTCAATTGGCTATGGTACAAAATGCGGAACAACTGCTCATTCAAGTAAACAGCATAAAATCACAAGAGAGCAAGCCGAAATAGATATGCTTAGAGAAATAAATAATCAGTATATTCCTAATATAAGAAAGCAGACTTCTGGTATTCAGATGAATCAGAGCCAGTTTGATGCTTTGGTAAGCTTTACATACAATACGGGCGGCGGAAATACCATGATAAAAAATTCGCCTCTTGTTAAATTTCTGCGTGGAGAATTATCTGAATCCGATGCGCGTTCCCAGTTTGAAAATTATGTTGTAACAAATTCAGCTACCGGCAAAGTAGATCAAGGATTGAAAAACAGGCGAAATAAAGAGGCGAATTTGTTTTTTAGTGATGTTCCTCATGATTCTAAAGTTCCAACATACAGCAATTTGGAATCAGATAAAACAATGATTGCAGTAGGAGAAGAAATAACTTTTACTGCTTCGTCTGATTATGCGACAGGATTTACAATTGGCATTTATGAGGGAACTGAACAGTATTCAGTTCAGGCAATGCCGGACGGCAGATTAACTCTTACATTTGACAAAGCTGGAGAATATGGGGCATATGTTACATCTTATAATTCTTTGGGTTATGTTGATAGCAATTGGGTCGGATTTATAGTATATGATTCAGCACCAACATATAGCAACTTGGAATCAGATAAAACAATGATT
>DETO01000042.1:0-648 GCA_002362135.1 Ruminococcus sp. UBA3286
CGGAAACAACAAGCAATTCTCAAACTATTTTCTTAATTTATTATAAAATAAATTTCAGCCGATGTCAACACCTTGCATTGTTTTACATAATACATTCAATAATTTTTGGTGCAATGCACAATTGGACATTTTTTTTTTGTATAATTTGTCTATGCGACAGCAGGCGAAAAAATCAAATTTACGGCATAGATATTAAAAAATATTATAATTTTACTTATTGCTTAAGATTCATCTCCCCTACAATATTCTTTCACATAATTTACACACTAATTCACTATTATTTTATTGTATTTTGCACATATAGGCTTTTATGTTTAACAGTTTATTCTTTATTTGTTAATCTTACGTTCATATATTTCTGTCATAATGTTAAAGTATGTATAGGCAATGCTGCGTAATGCTGACAGACTCTTTTCGTCAATATTGCCTTCGCAAAATGCCCGGATTTATTTTTGTGCGTGCGGATACGTACTATTATAATAGTAGAACGGCTCTCCGTGAGCGGTTCATAAATCAAGAAAGGAGAAGCTCATGATTACTATTGAAAATCTGACTAAGTATTACGGCAAAAACCGTGCTGTAAACAACATAAGCTTTACAATAAACGATAATGAGATTCTTGGCTTTTTAGGCCCTAACGGCGCCGGA
>DETO01000042.1:945-5108 GCA_002362135.1 Ruminococcus sp. UBA3286
TTTAGGCCCTAACGGCGCCGGAAAGTCAACCACAATGAACATGATAGCAGGCTATCTTCCCATGTCCGACGGAAAAGTCAGCATCTATGGCTGCGATATCTCTTCTGAACCCGTAAAGGCGAAGAAGAATATCGGTTATCTTCCTGAGATCCCGCCCGTTTATCCCGATATGCGCGTTAAGGAATATCTTTCATTCTGCGCAGGACTGAAACGAGTTCCGATGGCGAAAAAAAGTTCTGAAATAAAGCGCGTCATGGAACTTCTGAAAATTACAGACGTTAAGGATAAGCTGATAAAAAATCTCTCAAAAGGCTATAAACAGCGCGTCGGATTTGCGCAGGCTCTTCTGGGCAACCCGAAATTCCTTATCCTCGACGAGCCTACAGTAGGTCTCGACCCAAATCAGGTCGTTGAAGTAAGACAGATAATCAAGGATCTGAAAAAGGAGCATTCCGTAATTTTCAGTTCGCATATTCTCTCCGAAGTCAGCGCGGTATGCGACCGCGTTGTTATCATCAATAAAGGCGATATAAAGGCGATCGACACCATCGAAAATCTTGAAAAATCGCTGGGCGGAGACCTCTTCCTCAATGTCAAGATCAAGGGAAGCAGGGCTGCGGCTTCAAATATAATCGAACTTGCAAAAGGCGTCAAAGAAATCGAGAAGATCGACGCCGAGGGCAACGATTTCTTCAATTTCAGAGTAAAGCTGGACGGCGACGGCGGCGACGCTAAAAACGAGATCATGACAGAAATGATCAGGCATAATATACAGATTTCCGAGATATTCACGGAAAAACCCGATCTTGAATCTGTATTCATGGAACTTATAAACAATAATACCAAAAAATCAGGTATCGAAGAACTTTTCGACGAGATAAAAGCGGAAACGGACGCTGCTGCCGACTCGGAAAAGGAGGGTGAAGAATAATGTTTTCAATTTATAAAAAGGATCTTCAATCCTTCTTCTACACACCGTTCGCATACATTATGACGGCGCTGTTCACGTTTCTGATAACGCTGATGTTTAATAATCTGCTTGGCAATCTTTCGTCACCGACGCTGAGTTTTACATTTCCCGAAATTTTCTACAACCTGATCTTCTACTTCATATTCCTTATCCCGATACTTACCATGCGTACCTTCGCCGACGAACGCAAATTCGGAACAGAAGTGCTGCTTATGACGTCGCCCGTTAGTGTGGTCAAGATCATTCTGGGCAAATATCTTGCAAATCTTACGGCGTTCCTCTTTATGATAGCAAGTTCACTGATATTCCCGATATACGCTTCCATAAAAGGCGAAGTCGTTATGGGACCTCTTATCTGCGCTTATATCGGATTTTTCTGCTGGGGAGCAATGTTTATCGCATTCGGTCAGCTGGTTTCATCATTCACGGAAAATTCCATCATCGCCGCTGTAATAGGCGAGATCTTCATGTTCATCCTGCTTTTTATCGACGATTTTTCACAAACGGACTTTATCGCTCAGTACCCCGCTGTCCAGAGTACGCTGTACGCCTTTGCCGCGCAGCCGAGATTCGCATTTTTCTCGCAGGGATTCATGAGACTTTCCGACCTTGTATTCTTCGCGTCGGCGATCATAGTCTGCCTTGCGTGGAATTACATTGTTATCGAAAAAAGACGCTGGAAGAGAGGTTGATCGTCAATGAAGAAGAAAAAATTTAATCTTTCAGGCGCATTCGCATTTATACTTGCCGTTCTTATACTGCTGATATTCGTTCCCATAAACATGATATTCAGCTACTACGACAAAATATTCGATATGACGCCTACGGGAAGATATACCATTGATCCCGTAACCGTTGAGATACTTGAAAAAAATGCGGACAAGGATGTTGATATATACTTCCTGTCGCAATTGGTCGATCTTCAGAATGTCCCCCGCTATCTGCCGCTTTATCACACTCTCACGGAACTTGACAAGCGTGACAACGTTACGCTTCACTGCATCGACCCCAACGCCGAGACCGAACTTATGAGTTCTCTCAACCCCGACGGCAGATTCGATATCGGTCTTGCTGATATTTTGGTAAAGAGCGGCGATAATGTGCACCACATCCCATTCGGGCATCTTTTCCAGAAAGATTCCAATGACATTATCGAATACTGCGGAGAAAATCTTATCGCAGGCGCTATCCATGTATGCACTACAGGCGAACTTCCAGTTATCTACTTCCTTGAGGGTTACGGAGAAAATACTCTTGAAAATTCATACAGAGACTATGCGGATTATGTCAAAGGAAACAACTATGAAGTTGAGTCTCTCGACTTGTCAACAGTCGATTCCGTTCCGAAGGATACGGCTATAGTTTATCTTGCCGCTCCGCAGCAGGATATCTCAATGGACGACCGCCAGAAGCTTAGCGAATACATCGACAACGGCGGCGCGATATCAATGTACCTCCCTCCCTGCGAAACCGAGGGCAGATTCGAAAATATTGAATATCTGCTTGCAAAATTCGAACTTGCAATGGACTACAACATTGTAAAGGAAACGAATGAGGACTATATGTATAAAAATCCCAATGTCGAGGACGACGGAACGAAATACGACGGAAATTACTTTATGGTCTCGTATCCCTATCCTGCCGAGGACTCAACGGAAGATCTGACGACCGATCTTAACGGTCAGATACTCAACGGCGTTTTCAAAGCCGGAATCTCTCATCCGAGAAGCTTCTATGAGCTGTCGTCTTCCAGCGAAATGATCGAGAAGAATACGATCATTGAGAATATGCCCCTTAACGAGGAAGCAACCGATTTTACTACCGAAAGCATTCCTATGGGCGGCGATGAAACTACGGCTGCACAGGCTAAAGACAAGACAAAATCTCCCCTTGCTTTCGGATATTATTCCTACAACAAGCAGACAGGCGCAAAGCTTATCGCTATCGGCGCGGACGATTTCCTCGACAACAGCAGAACTACAGAGAAGCTTTCCGGTTCGCGTATGCTTGCAACATTCTCCAATACATGGCTTTATGATACTGATACGGATATGGGTATCGCCAAAAAATCAAACACCTACGACACTATGGTATTTGAGGACGGAAACGAAGCTTCCAGAACTATAAGATTATTCTTCATAATCCCTGCCGTATTCGCCCTCGCAGGCGTTGCAGTATGGCTGAAAAGGAGATATGCTTAATGAAAAAAGGTATTATTGCCATTGTCGCTCTTACAGCGGCAGCCGGCATATCCATAGGCGCTTTCTTCGCTGTTAAATCAAAAAGCGAAAAGGAAACAAAGCAGGAAGAAATAAGCGCTGCCGATAACGTTCTCTTTGAACTTGACGAAAACGCTCTTACCAAAATACAGATAGACAACAGCGACGGCAGCTATACTGCCGAACTTACGGACGGAATCTGGAAAATGACCGATTCTTCCGATGATGTTTTCGATCTGAAACAAGATGTGTTCAGCGGTATTTGCACATTCATTTCCAATCTTACCGCCGATACCAGTTATGGCGAGGCAAACGACGAGAATAAGCAGAAATACGGTCTCAGCGACCCATATACGATCACGGTTTACGACGGCGATAATTCTCATGTGCTTTATATCGGCGATCTCAGCCCTACAGGCGATTACTACTACGCTTACACTTCCGAAAAGAATAATATTTACGCAATTTCAGCTTCGGACGGCGAATCGCTGATATTCGACCGCATCGGACTGAAAAACGACAGCTTCGTTCCGTATACTGATAACGAAATAGTCGGAATGACGCTGAAAAAAGACGGTAATGTTGTATACGATCTCACTTTCGATAAAGCTACCGGTCTCTGGAATCTTCCGGAGGAATACAGTATGCTGACCGTAAATCAGACGAAGCCTGCTAACATGGTAACACTTATCACACGTCTTACAGCGGAGATAATGTATCCCGAATCAGACGATGATATCAAAACATTCAATTTTGATAAGCCTGCTGCGGAGTTTATCGTTACGGGCGCGGACGGAACTCAGCGTACTATCCTTATGAGCCACTTTGGAAACGACTCAAAAACTTACACCCATACTTATATGACCGATTCCAAACAGGTCGAAGTTTATTTCACTTCCGATCTTAAATTTATCGATTACGAAGTTTTCGACTTTATCACGCAAAGCGTTGAAAATGCTAATCTCTACAGCATT
>DETO01000042.1:5320-6378 GCA_002362135.1 Ruminococcus sp. UBA3286
AAAATGCTAATCTCTACAGCATTACGGATTTCGAGATAAATTGCAGCGAACTTTCCGATAAATTTACTTTCGATTCGACTTCAATGAAGGCTGAATGCCGCGGTACGGAAATCGACCTCAACAATGCCGAGCTGAAAAGCTATTTCGAGACGTTCTACAATACGTTCTCTTATCTGAATATTACGGGTATAGATATTGAAGCCGAACCCAAGCTTGAAGGTCCTGTTTTCTCTGTAAAATATACTTTTAAGGACGGCACATCGACTGCTATCGACCTTGTTTCCGCAGGAAATGAAAGCGAGTGCTATATATTTGCCAATGGCGAATATACAGGAACGCTTACTGATCCAAGCTTCATGACGGGAACGTATTCCATGCTGTCAGCATATGAAAATTTATGCAGACAATCAGATCTGACTCCCAACAATTAAAACCAAAGCTGCTGCCGTGAAAAATTACGGCAGCAGCTTTTTTGAAATATAGATTTTATACTTGCTTTTTATCGAAAATTGTTATATAATAGTAATATGAGAAAAGTTCGTAAAAATTGAGGAGGAATTTAAAATGCACGAACATAAAATTGGATTTGATAATGAAAAGTATCTGAAAATGCAGTCAGAACACATTCGGAGACGTATTGCGCAGTTCGGCGACAAGCTTTATCTTGAATTCGGCGGCAAGCTTTTCGACGACTATCACGCTTCGAGGGTTCTTCCGGGATTCAAGCCCGACAGCAAGCTTCAGATGCTTTTGCAGCTTAAAGATGAAGCTGAAATAGTTATCGTTATCAATTCCGATGATATAGAAAAAAACAAGATACGCGGCGACCTCGGAATCACCTATGACGTTGACGTTATCCGCCTGATAAACGTTTTCACCAAAATCGGGCTTTATGTAAGCAGCGTGGTTCTCACAAGATATGATAATCAGCCTACCGCCGACGCTTTCCAAAGCAGACTGGAATCTCTCGGAATCAAGGTTTATCACCACTACAGCATCAAGGGCTACCCCTCCGATCTCAAGCGTATTATCAGCGACGACGGCTACGGCAAAAATGA
>DETO01000042.1:6679-7061 GCA_002362135.1 Ruminococcus sp. UBA3286
CGACGACGGCTACGGCAAAAATGATTACATCGAAACTTCGCGCCGACTTGTCGTTATAACTGCTCCCGGCCCCGGAAGCGGAAAAATGGCTACCTGCCTTTCGCAGCTCTACCACGACCACAAGCGCGGAATCGACGCAGGCTACGCTAAATTTGAAACTTTCCCGATCTGGAATCTTCCTCTCCGTCACCCCGTAAATATCGCTTACGAAGCCGCAACCGCCGATCTCAACGACGTCAACATGATAGACCCTTTCCATCTTGAAGCTTACGGAGAAACTACTGTAAACTATAACCGCGATGTGGAAATTTTCCCTGTTCTTAATGCGATGTTCGAAAATATCCTCGGCGAATCTCCCTATAAATCTCCTACGGATATGGGC
>DETO01000042.1:7371-7885 GCA_002362135.1 Ruminococcus sp. UBA3286
GGGCGTAAATATGGCAGGAAACTGCATTATTGACGATGAAGTCGTATGCAAAGCCGCTAAAGATGAAATAATCCGCCGCTATTATGTTGGTCTCTGCGATAAGCGCAAGGGACTTATCTCCGGCGATGAGGAAACCAAGCTTGCTCTGCTTCTGAAGCAGGCGAACGTTACCGCAGATAACCGCCGCACTATTGCCGTTGCTCTTGCTAAAGAAGCCGAAACCGGCGCTCCTGCCGCCGCAATGGAACTTCACGACGGAACTATCCTGACGGGACGGACTTCGGAACTTCTCGGCGCTGCATCGGGACTTCTTCTCAACGCGCTGAAGCATTTCGCAGGTCTCGATGATAAAATCCTCCTCATGTCCCCCAACGTTATCGAGCCTATAATGGATCTCAAAGTAAATCATCTGGGCAATAATAATCCCCGAATCCATACGGACGAAACTCTTCTTGCGCTTTCTATCTGCGCAACTACCGATGAAAACGCTAAAAAAGCTATGGAACAGATTTCT
>DETO01000042.1:8160-8349 GCA_002362135.1 Ruminococcus sp. UBA3286
TATGGAACAGATTTCTAAACTGCGCGGCTGCGAGGTGCATTCCACCGTTATTCTCTCCGCCGTTGATGAGAGAATTTTCAAGCGTCTGGGAATAAATCTCACCTGCGAGCCTAAATATAACTGATTTAAATAATGTTATGGAAAATGCCTCTACAACATGAAAATTAATTTTTACTTGTGCTGTATTAT
>DETO01000042.1:8725-9938 GCA_002362135.1 Ruminococcus sp. UBA3286
CCTTAAGAATCCCAATATTAAATTGCTTCCGTATCCATAAATGGATACGAAAGCAATTTGAAAAGGGACATTAAGGGCTAAGCCTTATACAGATGATATAGGGGGAAGACGTTCTTTGCGTAATGCAGCATAGTAAAAATTGATTTTCGTGCTATGAGGCATTTTCCATAGCATGACTGAAAACAGCAAAAAAAGTCAAGAAATTTTCCGCCGGATATGATATCATAATATTGTGATCAGGAGATCACAGAAGGAGGAGAAATATGGACTGGATTCGAGGTTTGCAGAGGTCTATCGATTATATGGAAGCGCACATCACCGAGCCTGCCGATTATAATCTCATTGCAAGTCAAATGAACGTTTCGGCTTTTTACTTCCAGCGAATCTTCACAATGATATGCGGATTTCCCCCGTCGGAATATATCCGCAGTCGCAGGCTTACACTTGCCGGCAGCGAGCTTTTATGCGGCGATGTGAAGATCATTGACGTTGCGCTGAAATACGGCTATGATTCCCCCGAAGGCTTTTCAAGAGCGTTCACGCGCTTTCACGGCGTAACTCCAAATACCGCGAAAAAAGGCAATATTACGCTGAAATCTTTCTCCCCGCTTAAAATTACAATATCTTTGAAAGGCGGAAAAAGTATGAATTACAAAATCATCGAAAAAGAGGCGTTTTGCGTTCTCGAAAAGGTTGAGACTCACTCTGTCATCACCGACGAAAACAAGTATGAGATATCGGATTTCTGGGACAGAGCAAAGGCTGACGGAACTGTACAGACTCTTGTGAACTCTCTTGCGGACGGCAAAAATAATCTCATGGGGATATGCTACGGCGACGCTGTAAATGCAGGAAAATTCGAATACTCCATTGCGGCGGAATGCAATGAAAACTGCACTGTTCCTGACGGTTACCGCATGAGAAATATTGCCGCAGGAACATGGATAATTTTCGAATGCACGGGCGCGATGCCTGACGCGATACAGGAAGCATGGCACCGTATAATCACGGAATTTTTTCCGACAGCCGACTATGAGCCTACCTGCGAATTGGATATAGAGGACTATCCAGACGGTGATACTCTGTCGCCCGACTACAAAAGCTATATCTGGATTCCCGTTAAAAAGAATTAAAAAAAATCCTGCTGCATTTTCGCGGCAGGATTTTTTTATAATTTTTTACTCAAAATAATTCTTTCAAGCGGCTGAGAATG
>DETO01000042.1:10210-12570 GCA_002362135.1 Ruminococcus sp. UBA3286
TTTCAAGCGGCTGAGAATAATATTTGCGGCGTCAAATTTTGACATCAGTTTCAATTCTTCTTTGCCGTCTGCGGTAATCAGCGTGATTATATTCGTATCAGTTCCGAAGCCTGCGCCCGCTTTTTTCAGGGAATTAGCGCATATCATGTGACAGCCCTTTGAAGTCAGCTTTCGCCGCGAATTTTCGATAACGTTATCGGTCTCCATGGAAAATCCGCATATTACCTGCCCTTCATGCTTGTGTTCGCCGATATATTTCAGAATATCAACGGTTCGCTTAAGCTGGATACTCATTTCGCCGTCGGATTTTTTTATCTTGCTGTCCGCAGTCGTTATCGGTGTATAGTCCGCAACGGCAGCCGCCTTTATGATTATGTGAGCCTCATCAGCCCGTGATTTCACGGCGTTGAACATCTCCTCGGCGGAATTTACACGAACGATCTTCGTGAACATCGGCGGTTCAGCTTCGGTATGAGCGGCGATAACCGTAACGTCCGCCCCTCGAAGCATGGCTGCTCTCGCTAATGCAAATCCCATTTTTCCGCTGGAATGATTCGTAATAAATCGCACGGGATCGATACTTTCGCGTGTTGCTCCCGCGGTAATGAGAATTTTTCTGCCAAGCAGATCTTTTTCAAATGCAATCTCGCGGATTATATGCTCTGCAAGTACTTCTTCATCAGGTAATTTTCCGTCGCCGATATCTCTGT
This sequence comes from Ruminococcus sp. UBA3286, assembly GCA_002362135.1. GTDB lineage: Bacteria > Bacillota > Clostridia > Oscillospirales > Ruminococcaceae > Ruminococcus. The sequence continues at coordinate 10,921 of DETO01000042.1, forward strand.
TAGCGAGCATTCCACGTGCAGGCTCAACGATTTCATAACCGTAACGGCGCAGTTTTGCTAAATTTTCCTGAACGATAGGATTATGAAACATATTGTGATTCATGGCAGGCGCGATCAATTTTTTGCAGGTACTCGCCATTACTGTTGTTGTAAGCATATCGTCGGCGATTCCGTTGGCAATCTTTCCGATAACATTCGCGGTCGCAGGCGCGATCATCACCACATCGGCTTTTTTCGCAATAGCAATATGCTCCACGCTGTACTGAAAATTTCGGTCGAACGTATCTATAAGGCATTTATTCTGAGTCAGCGTTTCAAAAGTAAGCGGATGAACGAAATTCTGCGCGTTTGCAGTCATTGAAACATGAACCTCCGCACCCAGTTTTGTGAGCATTCTTGCAACATTGCACATTTTATATGCGGCTATGGAACTCGAAACCCCAAGCAGCACGGTTTTCCCTTTAAGCATTTTATCCCTCCGAATTTATTTCAAAATATACTATAATTATAGCACATATTTTTCAAAAAATCTATAGCTTTTTTCTGAAAAGTGTGTTATAATTATCATAGTTCAAATATTCATCGGAAAGGAAGATATTTTATGCTTTTAGCTGTTGATATCGGCAATACAAACATAGTTTTCGGCTGTGTGAACGAAAATGACGAAATAGTGGTTTTCGAGCGCATTTCTACTAATCATAATGCGACTGCTGCCGAATATGCGTCGCTTATTAAAAATATTCTCGAAATGAACGATTTCCGATGCTGCGACATTGACGACGCCATTATGTCGTCCGTTGTGCCGTCGGTTACTACTACCGTGAAAGAGGCTATACATAAGCTTTTCCACGTCGATGTCATGATAGCCGGCCCGGGAGTAAAGACGGGGCTGAATATTCTTATCGATAATCCCAAACAGCTTGGCAGCGATCAGGCAGTTGACGCCGTTGCCGCTATAAACGCCTATCCTGCGCCGCTTATTATAATTGACATGGGTACGGCGACGACTGTATCGGTCGTTGATAAAAATAAAAATTATCTCGGCGGAATGATAATCACCGGCATGGGAGTTGCTACCGACGCCCTTATTCAGCGTACAGCGCAGCTTCCTAAGATAGATTTCGAACTTCCGCCCAACATTATCGGCAGAAATACTATCGACTGCATGAAAAGCGGCGTTCTTTATTCTAATGCCTGCGCCCTTGACGGGATAATCCAGCGAATTGAAGAGGAACTGGGCGATTCATGCACCGCCATTGCAACAGGCGGATTATCGTCGGTAGTCGTTCCACTTTGCCGAAAAAATATAATTATTGATCCCGATCTGCTGATAAAGGGGCTTACTATAATTTATCGTAAGAATAAGAAGAAATAATTTAGTTTCAAATAAAACAGGACGATGAAAACAATTCATCATCCTGTTTGTATACTCCCCTCTATTCCAAAACATACTAAAGATTTCGTGCATAAATTTCGTATGTCAAGGAAGACGACGAAAGCATACTATCGTATGGTGAGGTGACTCCCTACAGTGTAGGGAGATGTCACGAAGTGACAGAGGGTGACCGCCCCGATTAGGGGGATGACGTAGACAGACGGAATTTATGCGCGGAAGATTGGTGTGGTTTGGAATAGAGGGGAGTATAATAT
>DETO01000144.1:0-308 GCA_002362135.1 Ruminococcus sp. UBA3286
TATATATACTTTATTTATTCATACAAATGTGATATAATATAAAAAGTAATATGAAAAAGGCGGGAACTACAATGCAGAAATTGAACAATATTGACGGCGGAAACCCTTTTGATTGGGGAAAAACTTCTCAGGATTATGCAAAATACAGGGATATTTATCCGGATATATTTTATCAGAAGATTCTGGAGCGCGGTTTATGTAAAGATGGGCAGACTGTACTTGACATTGGGACAGGTACAGGAGTTTTACCAAGAAATATGTATCGTTTTGGAGCAAAATGGGTCGGCACGGATATTTCCGAAAATCAG
>DETO01000144.1:589-4583 GCA_002362135.1 Ruminococcus sp. UBA3286
GGCACGGATATTTCCGAAAATCAGATACAGCAAGCCGTATTACTTGCCGATTCCGAAAAAATGAAGATTGATTTTTATACTTGTCAGGCGGAAAAACTTGAATACCCCGATAACACATTTGACGTTATCACCGCGTGTCAGTGCATTTGGTATCCCGATCATAAAATAACAGCTCCTAAATTTGCAAAAATTCTTAAGGAAAGGGGAAAATTCCTGATTCTTTATATGGCGTGGCTTCCCTTTGAGGATAAAATCGCCGGCAGAAGTGAAGATATCATTCTGAAATATAATCCGGAATGGAACGGCGCAGGAGAAATTCGCAAGCCCATGTGGGTTCCGGAAGAATATCTGGAATTTTTTGATGTCACTTATCGTGAAGAATACGATGTTAATATTCCGTTTACAAGGGAAAGTTGGCATGGTAGAATGCGCGCTTGCCGAGGAGTTGGCGCGTCGCTTAATGCAAATGATTTGAAAGCATGGAACGAAGAACATATGCAGATGCTAAAAAATGAAGCTCCTGAAAAATTTGAGATTCTGCATTATGTATCTATGGCAGAATTAACATTAAAATAAAGAAACCGCACAAAGCATTTTAATAGCTTTGTGCGGTTTTTTATCAGAATTACACATATTCAATTCAGAGTAACAGCATGATTGCTTTCGTACATTTTTTTAACCTGTTCAATACGGTTATACTGCTCTCCGATACAGAATTCCTTTGACCATGTCATATAATACGCCCATGGTGTATGAGATTTTTTTAGCATATCAATATCGGACATATAGCCTACTTCCGCAAGTGCGGCGACTTTATTTTTTGTAGTTTCCTCAATCAGTTTTTCATAATCTTCATGATAATCTGTAGCAGAATATTCTGGAAGATATATATCCGTCGAAATCACATCAACATATTCGTCTCCGGGATATCCTTCCTTTAAAGGGCAATTCCACACCCATAGCAGATTATTAAGCAGATGAACATTAGTATAATGATCGAACATCAGCTTATACAATTCCTTTGCTGTTTCCGAACCCTTTGCGCCCCACCAAAACCAGTCGCCGTATGATTCATGAAACGGACGCCATAAAATCGGGATATCAGCAGCCTGAAACTTTTTAAGCTGTTCTGCAATAACGTCCATATCGCGGAAAAATGCCTTTCGTTCCGATGTGTTTTCAAGCAATATACGGGTGGCATCAAAATCAGTATTTTGGGCATAAAAGCTCTTGTCATATCCTCCTGTGGGTGAAAACCAATGAAATGTAAATGTAATTATTCCATCGTTTTCTTTTGCCCATTTCAAGGCGGTATCTACAGTTCCGCGATTTTCATAAATCTCCGTAAGACAAGATTCGTCCGCATTTTTGTAATTGATATTCGGCGAGTAGGAAAGCAATTCAAATCCTCTGAGTTTCGGTTGTTTTCCTGTGATCTTCTTGATATAGGAAATTTCCTCCATTGGATTTGTCTGCGTATGCTGACCTGTAATAATATGATTTCCTGCAATATCGGAAAGATAATTCAGCAGTTCCTTTGTCTTTGGAGTTGCATTATGATTAGCTGTATTCTGCATAATAATTCCCCCTTGAAATCATGAAACTTGTGATAAGCGCCGCATCATTTCCATGCACATTCTGCCGTTATGATACGGACATTTCCAGGAATGCACAAGAGCCTGACCGGAATATGGCAAATTATCGGCAGGAATGCTTTCTATCCATTCTCCGCTTTTTGAATCAATTACATGATGCTGAATAAAGTCCCAGATTTTTTCGGCTGTATGCAGATATTCTGTTTTCTGAGGTTCATGTTGATAAGCGTTGTAAAATCCTACTACAGATTCAGCCTGAACCCACCAGATTTTCTGATCGTCAACGCGATCGCCCTCGCGTTCATTATTCAAAGCGTTCTGATGTTTGTCAAATGCATTATGATAGGCGGCTTCTGCAAGACCTTTTATCATGGGCTGCATTTCTTTCTGATACGCTTTATCTTAAAGAACGCTGCACCCACGGTCGATAAGCCATGATGTTTCGATGTCATGACCGAAAGATTCAAGGTCGATCAGCGTATGATAATCCAAATCGAAAAAAACATCACAAATCTGTTTTTCCGCGTTGTATATTTTCTTTTCAAATAAACGAAGTATACTATGTACAGAATCCCCAACTTCATAAAACGGATCCGCATGATACAGTTCAGAATAAGCCTCCAGAACATGAAGAAGCGTATTCATGGTACGTTCTGCAAGAACTTCGTTTTCGGAAAGTTTTTCATTAGAGGACGGAGTAAAATCACGTCTGAACGCTTCAAGATAACCATTGCTGTCCCTGCATTTTTCCTCGATTACGCGATAGAGAACATAAGCAAGATTCAACGCTTCTTTGCTATGACTTGCCTGATAATATGCGGAGAGCGCATAGATTGCAAATGCCTGATTGTAAGTGTGCTTTGTATCATCGCATACAGTTCCGTCGTAATTTACAGACCAGTATACGCCGCCATACTGGGAATCGAAACAGAAATCCACAAGAAATCTGTAAGCATGGTTTGCCATTTCAAGCAGCTCTTGTTTATGAAGAAGCTGATATGCGGAAGAATAAAACCATAGAATTCTGCTGTTCAGAATCACGCCCTTGACGCTTTTAACATCAGGCTCTCCATTAGCGTCCGCGTAACCGTAAAAACCGCCGTTTATCTCGTCTTTCATTCTGTTCCAGAACGGAATCAGATCGTTTTCCAGATGTTCCTGAAATACTTTTGCATTCATAATCAAAATATCCTTTCGATATAATTAAGCCGACTTTTTCTTCATCAAACATCATGTTTGTTTTCGATGATTACATTATACGCTTCTTCTCTTGAACTTTCTATGAAAAAGAAAAAAATTGTATAAACCTATTATTTCCAATTGACTTTTTTAATTGATCGCTGTATAATAAAAAGGGGAGGAGATGAAATGCAGTTATTTGAATACATTGATATTTTAAATCAGCCGTATGATATTTTTTTTACAGATTCCGTTCATTCGCCGCTCCATTGGCATTATTACAGCGAAATAATTTACATGACAAAGGGTTCTGTTACGATTATCTGCAATAACAAAAAATCTGTTCTCAAAGAAGGCGATCTTTGCTATATTTATCCGCTTCAGCTTCACGAATTTTCAGAAGCATGGGACGCGGAAGTGCAGTACGCTGTATTGAAATTTGACATTCACACGATAAATATTCCGCAGGCGTATATATCAAAATTCTATGATATTTTTATCCGAAGAACGCAGGAGAACGACTTCTGCATGATAATAGACGGCAAACGACTGAACAGAGCAGATATTGATTTTCTGATCAGCCGTACGATTCGGGAATATACTGAAAAAAACGATTTTTATGCATTGCAGGTTCAGGCTGATATTTACACTCTTCTGATAGAATTTGCAAGAAAAACCGAAAAAGAAATTATTGCTTCGAAGGAAGATCATACCGATACGGATTTTTCGTTTTATCATATTCTTGAATATATTGACACGCATTCGGGAGAACCTCTGGAGATTCATGAATTGGCAGAAATGTGTCACATGAGCTATTCGCATTTTGCCAAACTGTTTCGTGAAAATTACGGTCGCTCCTGCAAAGAATATATTACTTATATCCGATTGAATAAGGCGCAGGACTTGCTTTTCCATACAGATTACGATTTAAATTATATTGCTCAGGAAACAGGTTTTTTTGATTGCAGTCATTTTATACGAACTTATAAGAAATGGAAGGGAATTACTCCCAAACAGGAAAGATTGAAACTTATTTAAGATACTGAACAGGCTCTAAGCCGATAAAAATACATCGTCATAATATTTATTATATTGTGAAAAAAGTATTGTTTTTTGTGGCTTTTTACGATTTTCTCGAATTTATCGCGTTCCCCGTTGACAATTTGATTTTAATACAATATAATGTAATATATAAATGAATATAAATGGGCAGGTTATGC
>DETO01000151.1 GCA_002362135.1 Ruminococcus sp. UBA3286
AAATATGAGAGCCGACTTCAATAGAGTAACATCTTTGCACAGGAAACAAGAGGTCAGAGTCCCTTATATAGTACTGCATAGTAAAATTAATTTCCATGATGATAACAGGAGCGAAAATTTGGAAGATAATATCAGGCTTGAAAAAAGATACACTATCCCTATGAATATTTTTAACGAGGGCTATAAAACTTATCAGAAAAAGTATGTTTATCCCAAAAATTACATTTTTATTGGGATTTTCACGGTGCTTGCGGCGAATTTCGTATACGGAGCGGCAAAAACTCCCGATAATCTGATCGCGTATCTGCTTATCGTAATATGCCTTGCAATGGCGTTCCGCGAATGGTATAATCCGCGGAAAATGCGGCAGAGAGTTACCGAAATGGTAAAAGAAATGGGCGAACCCGTCTATAAGCTTACCGCAGGAGACGATTTTATCGAGTTTTCCACGGAAAACGCAGGCTATCTTGAGGACGGCGGCGATGAATACGGCGAAGAAGAACTTCCCGAACCGACGCGGTTCAACGCCGGCGATGAGCTGAAAATTATTGAAAAGCAGGATTACTTTCTGATAATATACGGAAAATCGGTATTTTATATAGTTCCTACAGACGGAATGACAGATCAGGAAAAGGAATTCCTGAGGAATTTTGATAAAAATGCCGCTTAAAGGAGGTAATAAATTTTGCTGTATAATGACAATTCTAAAATTATAAATTCGGAACTCGTTGATGAAATGGAAAATTCCATGCTTCAATATGCGATGTCCGTAATAGTTTCACGTGCGCTTCCGGACGTAAGAGACGGTCTGAAGCCCGTTCACAGGCGTATTCTCTACACTCTCCACGAAAACGGGCTTACTCCCGATAAGGCGTACAGAAAATGTGCCGATACCGTAGGTTCGGTTCTGGGACGTTATCACCCGCACGGCGACGCTTCCGTATATGACGCGCTCGTTCGTCTTGCACAGGATTTTTCAATGCGCTATCCTCTCGTTGACGGTCACGGAAACTTCGGTTCGATCGACGGCGACAAGGCTGCCGCTTACCGTTATACCGAAGCGAAAATGGCGAAGATCACGCTGGATATGCTTCAGGATATCAACAAGGAAACCGTAGATTATATGCCGAACTACGATGACCGACTCAAAGAACCCGAAGTTCTGCCGTCGCGTTTTCCGAATCTTCTCTGCAACGGCTCGACGGGTATCGCCGTTGGTATGGCGACAAATATTCCGCCGCACAATCTGGGCGAAGTAATAGACGCTCTACAGCTTCTTATCGACGATCCCGACTGCACCCTCGAACAGCTTATGGAGCATATCAAAGGCCCTGATTTTCCCACGGGCGGAATAGTTATGGGCAAGGCAGGAATACGCGCCGCATACGGTACGGGAAAGGGCAAGATAATTCTCCGCAGCCGTACTCATTTTGAGGAATTAAAGGGCAGAAACTGCATTATAGTTGACGAAATACCGTATATGGTAAATAAAACGCTCATACTTAAAAATATCAGTCAGCTTTGCAAGGACAAGCGGATCGACGGAATTTACGACCTGCGAGACGAATCGGATAAGGACGGAATGCGCGTAGTTATCGAGCTGAAAAAGGACGCCGTTCCGCAGATAGTGCTGAATAAGCTGTTTGCGCTTACAAAATTGCAGGATACCATTGGCATAATCATGCTTGCTCTGGTAAATAACGAGCCGAAAGTTCTTACGCTCAAGCAGATGCTGTCGCATTATCTTGATTTTCAGGTTGATGTTATCCAGCGCCGAACAAGATTCGATCTCCGCAAGGCGCTTGAAAGAGCGCATATCCTTCAGGGCTTTATGTTGGCTGCCGATTATATCGACGAGGTTATTGCAATTCTCCGCGGCAGTAAGACTATTCCCGAAGCTAAAGCAGCGATGATTGAGCGGTTCAAGGATACGGATATGTCGAATCTTCTCGACCGCGCTCAGTACGATCTGACGAATATTCATAATCTGGAGCATAATAAGGGACTTTCCGAGGAGCAGGCGGAGGCTATCGTGCAGATGCGTCTCGGCGCGCTGACAGGTCTGGAACGTCAGAAGATCGCCGATGAATTATACGGACTGCTTACTAAAATTTCAGATCTTGAAGATATACTTGCCGATGTAAATCGTGTTTATGAAATAATAATGGACGATCTCAACAAGATAAGAAAGAAATTCAGCGATCCGCGCCGTACCGATATTGAATCCGTAAGCGGCGAGGTTGATATTGAAGACCTTATCCCTGTTGAGGATTGCGTGGTAACGCTGACAAATAACGGCTATATCAAGCGTATGCCCGTTTCCGAATACAGAACGCAGAAGCGCGGAGGACGCGGAATCAGCGGAATGAAGCAGCGCGAGGAGGATTTCGTGGAGGAGATGTTCATCTGCGGAACTCACGATAATATCCTCTTCATTTCAAACAAGGGCATCATGTACAAGCTGAAATGCTACGAGATTCCCGACGGTTCAAAGGCTTCGAGAGGATTCAATCTTATAAATCTTCTGCCGCTGACCGAAAACGAAAAGATAACGGCAATGATAAAAACGACCGATTTCAGCGACGAAAGATTTATCACTATCGTTACTAAAAACGGCAAAATAAAGCGTTCGAATCTGTCGCTTTACAAGAATGTGCGTAAAAACGGACTTATCGCTATCGGACTTGACGAGGGCGACGAGATAGCAGGCGTTCGCATGACCAACGGCAGGGAGCAGATATTTGTTGCTACCAGAAACGGCATGGCTATCCGCATCGAGGAGGAAAAGGGAAGATCGATGTCCCGTTCGGCTCACGGCGTAAAGGCTATCAAACTGCGCGAAGGAGATTATGTAGTCGGAATCGCAAGACTGCGCGACGGCGAATCCACAACGCTGCTTACCGTTACCGAAAACGGCTACGGCAAGCGTACTGAGATAGACAGCTACAGGATACAGAACCGCGGCGGTTATGGATTGACCAATTATAAGGTAGATGATATACGCGGTCATGTATGCGGAATCAAAATAGTTGACGAGACAGATGATATAATTCTTGTTTCCAGCGACGGAATCATAATAAGAATTCTTGCAAGCGACGTCCGAGTTATGGGCAGAATCGCCAAGGGAGTGCGCGTTATGAGAGTCGGCGATGGCGCGAAAGTCGTAGCGTTCACCCGTGCGGAGCATGACGATTCGCAGGAGACCGAAAAGGTCGAGCAGCTTACCGAAGAGCAGATTCGCGAAGCTGAGGCGGAAGCTGTCGAAGCTGAAAAGAACGAGATAATTGTCGATGCAGAGCCTGACGACGAACCTGAAGAGTGATAAACTGAGACGTGATTATTTTTAGTGTAATTTTAATTATAATTGCGGCGGCGTTCATTGTCGACATCATCATTGAAAATAAGTTCATGCTGAAAATACGCCGTGAAAAGTCGGGCGGGAACGTTAAAATATTTCATTTAGCCGATCTCCATAAGCGGAAAAATATAGTTCGGAAAATTTGTCGTGCGGCGGAGAATGAATCTCCCGATCTTATATTTATTACGGGCGATCTTGTATCGCGGTCGCAGACAGATTTTTCGGAAGTCGATCAGCTTCTTGGCAGACTTTGCGAAATTGCGCCGATTTATATGTGTTTCGGGAATCACGAGCAGAGCCTTCCGAATGGAAATCAGCGCGAATTGCTCGATATACTGCGTAAAAATCATGTTAGGCTTCTTCTGAACGAAGATGAAGAAATCGTGATAAACGGCAGGAATATCAGGATTTACGGCTTGATGCAGAAATACTCAACGTATAAAAAGAATGGCGGATATCGTCATCTTGACGGATTCACGGTCGGGGAAATGGAAGAACTTATCGGAAAAGTTCCCGAATGCGAGACGTTTTTGCTTGCTCACAATCCCCTTTTTGCCGAGGAATACTCCAAATGGGGCGCAACTCACACATTCAGCGGACACGTTCACGGCGGAACGGTAAGGCTGTTTGGGGTTGGAATGCTTTCCCCCGAACGGAGATTTTTTCCGAAATATTCCAAAGGAATGTATACTATCGGTAAAAATCAGCTTCACGTCACAACAGGCATAGGCAAGCTTAGAATCCTGAATCCGCCCGAAGTAGTAATCTATAATCTTTGATGTCAATTACTTATAAATTCAAATATTGCGAATGCAATCAGCATAATTCCTCCCAGCCATGAGAGATCGTGGTCAAGGGAGGAAATTTTTTTTCCGAAAAAGCTGCCTAAAAACATTGCGGCAAATCCCGTAAAAAACACGAAAATTGCTGATAATACGGGATTTATATTGCTGTAACCGCAGCTTAGACCCGTCGCGGCGGAATCGAGCGAACTGGCAAGTGCAAGAGCGGCGGCTTCACCCGGCGAGAGAATTTTGGAGCAGTCAAAATCCGCAGCCGTATCGTCAAGATAAAGTTTTACAACAATTCCGCTGCCGCCGTGCCTGAGAGAAAGTTCGCCCCGTTTTGAAAGCTTTCGTACCAATCCTCTCATCAGACTCTTGAATACGGTTATTATTCCCATTGCGGTAAGTACGATAAAGCCGATTATTCGGCAAATTTCAATGTCTATCACCTGCCCTGCTATCTCCGAAAGCACAAGCGATATTCCCAGTACAAACGTGCATATTAAATTAATTATCAGTGCCGACAGCGGCGGGATTCTTATGTCGCTGCTTCGATATGCCGCGGCAACTAAAAAAATATCCGCGCTGACTATAACGGCAAGAAATATTTCACGATACAACTTTTATCACCTCCGCTGTATAATATGGCGATCTTCCATAAAACGTGAATTCTTACTCGTGCTGCTTTATGTCAGGGGAGACGCTGTCTCCCCCGAACCCCCTCTGCAAAAGGGTGCTTCACCCTTTTGAAACCCGAAATTTAAAATTTATAATGCACCCGATTGGGTGCATTATAAATTAAATATTGGGATTCATAAGGGACTGAGTCCCTTATGCAGGGGGTGTCGGGGGACGGCGTCCCCTGACATAATGCCGCACAAGTAAAAATTGATTATCGTGTATTATCCTACCGCAAGCCGAAGTTCTCCGCCGTCGCCGCTGTAGATCATCGACGCTATCGCCGTATCGTCGCATACCAGAAGCTCCGCCATGAGTTTTTCATTCTGCGGGCTGTAATTTTTCACCTCATACACGTAAATTTTCGCGTCGCGCCCTGCATATTCCCGAAGCGGCAATCCCTGCTTATCCTGAATCGCGGCGTATTCTTCGTAAGCAGATGAAAAATCAGTAGGAATTATCACGTTTTTTCCCGATATTTCTTCAACTTCCCAGCCGTGCGCCGCAAAATAATCTATCCTGCTGCTGACTGACGATGCGTCTACGGGCGAACTTTTGGGAATCTCCTTATCTCCCTTATTATCGGGGAAAATCAGGATTATCGCACCAAGTATGACGGCGGCGGTTATCATACCGAACATAAATTTTTTTGACATATTGAACCCTCCGTAAATTTTGTATGAACGCACAAAGTTTTATCTGAAATTTTGTGATAAATCACGATTTTTGCGTGCGGTTCTGAAATAATTCTCATTAATAGTATTCTCGATAACAGTAAAAATATTCCATAAGGAGAAAATTATGCCCTTGATACGCCTTGACAAATTTATATCAGAGCGAACCGAATATACCCGAAGCGCCATTAAAACTCTCGCCGCAAAGGGAAAAATCACTGTTGACGGCTGCGTCGTCAGGAAATCCGATTCAAAAATTGATTCCGAAACGGCTGCCGTGACGATTTGCGGCGAAGCGGTTCGAAATGCGAAATTCCGCTATATTCTGATGAATAAGCCCTGTGGCTATGTCTGCTCCACCGAAGATAACGACGGGCCGAGCGTTCTTGATCTCGTTCCGCCGCAGATGCGTTCGAAGGGGCTTTTTCCGGCGGGAAGGCTCGACAAGGATTCCTGCGGCGCGCTGCTTATCACCGATGACGGCGAGCTTGCTCACAAGATGCTCTCCCCTAAAAAGCACGTCCCGAAAATTTATATTGTTGAACTTGCTGAAAAGTTCCAAGATAAATATGTTGACAAATTTGCAAAAGGTATATTACTTTCCGACGGCGCTCTTTGTATGCCGGCACGTGTAAAAGCTGTCGAAAACTGCGATAAACAGGCATTTGTCGAACTCCACGAGGGCAAATACCACCAAGTTAAAAGAATGTTTGCGGCGTTGGGGAATCATGTTGAAAAGTTGACCCGCCTGACGGTCGGAGGGCTGATTCTCCCCAAAAAACTGGGATTTGGGGAGTGTTTGGAATTATTGCACAAAGATGTTGAAAACTTATTCGATCCGCCCGATTTTGAAGTTTTTTGCAGCGAATTCTTTAGCGATTTTTAGGCATTTGTGATAAACAAATAAATGTAACTTTGGCGATTTAGTATCTTGAAATTTTTTGCGAAAAGTGCTATTATATTATTATAGCTGATACTGTGTTGGAACTGAAACAGATCGGCAAAGAAAATTTGAACTGGAGGACACAAATAAATGGCAGGCTTAACACTTAAAAATATTTATAAAAAATATCCGGGCGGCGTTGTGGCTGTTACAGATGTAAATTTGGAGATCAGAGATAAGGAGTTCATCGTTCTTGTAGGCCCTTCCGGCTGCGGTAAATCTACAACTCTTCGTATGATCGCAGGTCTTGAAGAGATTTCAGAAGGCGAACTTTACATCGGCGACCGCCTTGTCAACGATATCGCTCCCAAGGACAGAGACATCGCTATGGTTTTCCAGAACTACGCTCTTTATCCTCATATGACCGTTTTCGATAATATGGCTTTCGGACTCAAGCTCCGCAAAGTTCCCAAGGACGAGATCGAGAGAAAGGTAAACGAGGCTGCTAAGATACTCGACCTGACTCACCTCCTCGACAGAAAGCCTAAGGCTATGTCCGGTGGTCAGAGACAGCGTGTTGCTCTCGGAAGATGTATCGTTCGTTCACCTAAGGTATTCCTCCTCGACGAGCCGCTCTCCAACCTCGACGCTAAACTCCGTGCGCAGATGAGAACCGAGATTTCCAAGATTCACAAGAAGCTCGGTACAACATTTATTTACGTAACTCATGACCAGACCGAGGCTATGACAATGGGCGACAGAATCGTTTGTATGAAGGACGGTTTCGTTCAGCAGGTTGATACTCCTCAGAACCTCTATGAGAATCCTGTTAATAAGTTCGTTGCAGGCTTCCTCGGCTCGCCTCAGATGAACTTCATCGACGCTGTACTTAAGGAAGAGTACGGTCAGTTTATCGTTGAATTCGGCTCTGAAGACTCCAAGACTCAGCGCGGTGTGAAGTACCAGATCATCGTTCCTGAATCCAAGGTAAACGACGAGCTTCCTAACTACGTTGGCAAGGAGATCGTTCTCGGAATCCGTCCTGAGAGCATTCACGATGAGGAAATGTACCTCTCCAACGCTACAACAGGTATCATCAACGCTTATGTTGAAATTACAGAAATGATGGGCGCTGAGACTTATCTCTACCTCACTTGCGAAGGAAACAGCCTGACTGCAAGAGTTAGCCCAAGAACTACTGCAAAGCCCGGCGACGATATTCAGGTTGCTATCGATCCTAACAGAATCCACATTTTCGACAAGGAAACAGAGAAGTCTATTGTAAACTGATATATTCAATTTTCATATTTATCCTTTCTTTCTGCCTGCCCGATAAAAAGGGCGGGAGGCAAAAACCGCAGTTTTCTGCGGTTTTTTGCTTTTTTTACACTTTTTGGCGATAATAAAATTTATTTTTTGGAGAATACTATGAACGGAATTAAAAATTATCTCGAAGCGCATAAAAATGAAATGATCGACCTTTTGGCGGAACTCGTCGCGATTCCAAGCGTTCTCGGCGAACCCGAAGAGGGCTGCCCTTTCGGTAAATATCCTGCGGCGGCGTTAAATTTTATGCTGAAAAAATGCAGCGAATACGGTTTTGCTGTTGATAATGTTGAAAACTACGCAGGCTCGGCTGAAATTCCCGATATGGACTGCCAACTCGGAATACTCACCCACCTCGATGTTGTACCTGCCGATACCGAGGGCTGGAGCAGCGATCCATTCACGCTGAGCCGCTCTGAAAGCCGTCTGACGGGCAGGGGAACTATCGACGATAAAGGGCCTGCGGTTGCCGCCGTATTCGCTCTGCGAGCCGTTAAGGAGCTGGGAATCCCTCTTAAAAAGGGCGTTCGGCTTATATTCGGCACGGACGAGGAGAACGGTTCTGCCGATCTGTCGTATTACCGCCAAAAACGCGCGCTCCCGCCCATGATTTTCACGCCCGACGGTGAATATCCCCTGATAAACGGCGAAAAGGGAATGCTGAGAATTTATTTTTCCGCGCCCTTCACTCCCGAAATCCGCATAGACGGCGGCAGCGTTATAAATGCCGTACCCGAAAACTGTGCATATTCTTTCAAAAACCGCGGTATATCGGGGATTATTCACGGTAAAGCCGCTCACGCTTCCACACCTGAAAAGGGCGAAAATGCCATAACGCTTTTTCTCAATAGCTTTGCAGATGAGTCGCCGATCTTGAAAAGTATTCAACAAATCTTTCAACACGGCGATGTTGAAGGAAAGGCAGTTTTCGGCGATAATTCGCGGAATTTCACCTGTGTATTATCTATGTTGAAAACTGTGGAAAAGTTGGGAAATACTTTTATTATACGCCCATCGATTCCAAAACGCGCCAAAGATTTCGAGCAGAAATTTCGTATGTCAAGGAAGACGACGAAAGCATACTGGCGTATGGTGAGGAGGATGACGCAGACAGACGAAATTTCTGTTCGGAAGATTGGTACGGTTTGGAATAGAGGGGCGTATATTAAGGGTGGTGTTGATATTCGCTTCCCTATGGAGCGCACGAAAGCCGAAATCAGCGATATTATTTGCAGTCAACTTCGTTCGGCAGGCTTCGAAATAGATTCCTGCGAGGGCGTTGAACCCCATTATACCGACGAAAACAGCGATTTTGTACGCGCCCTGCTTCGCGTTTACGAGCGCGTGAGCGGTCTGAAAGGGGAGTGCCTGACTATTGGCGGCGGAACTTATGTTCACGAAATTTCGGGCGGCGTTGCCTTCGGAGCACAGTTCCCAGATGAGGATTGCCGTATGCATAGCCCCGACGAGTTCATAACTGTGGATAATTTGCTGAAAAATGCCGAAATTATGGCGGAATCTATTGTTGAAATTTGCGGATAGGCAGACAGGAATATACGTTTGATTTAATGCGAATTTCGGAGCAATATAGTACAAAAAACTTTGCACAATGCTGTCGAAAGCTTTTCAACACACTGTTGAAACAGATGTTGATTATCAACCCGTACTGTTGAAAACTTTGTGGAGAATGTGGAAAACTACGTAGAATGAAGATTTTTACAAGTCGAATAAGTTGAAAACTTGGTGAATAATTGAGGAAAAAGTGGAAACAATAAAAAAGTATTGTGGAAAACTTGTCCACAATAAATTCAAGCAAAGGATTTGATTTGTATGAAAAAGATTTTAGCAATAGGTTCTGCGCTCCTTATGTGCGCCTGCACATTCACCGGCTGCGGCGCAGATAAAAACAACGACCCCGACGGCAATTCCCACTTTGATTCCTACGATTACGG
This sequence comes from Ruminococcus sp. UBA3286, assembly GCA_002362135.1. Lineage (GTDB taxonomy): Bacteria > Bacillota > Clostridia > Oscillospirales > Ruminococcaceae > Ruminococcus. The sequence goes on from DETO01000151.1 coordinate 9,657, forward strand.
CAATGGCAATTCCAACGCTACCGACGCCGCTGATACCACCGAAGACCGTGGGAGAGACACTTCCGCCGGCGACTCCGCTTCTGACCGCGTACACGACGCCATAGACGGCGTTGAAAATGCCGCTGATGATATCATTGAGGGCGGCGGAGACGCGGCTCACGACATCGTAGACGGCGTTACGGGCGATGAATCTTCCAATACCGATACTACGGCGGCTACCACTACCGAAAGATAAGAAATTAACGCGGATCTTCAAAATCGACCGAAGATCCGCGTTTTTATGATTTTTTACGTCATGAACATGATGTCAGGCTATGCTGTCAAATTAAAACGTCAAACTCAGATGCCGCAAAATTATGTCTGTATGAGAAGCTGTATGCTTATTCATCTGCGCCGGGGATAAAATACTCGTCTTTATGAGAAGTATCTGTGCAGGGATTTGCCTTGGCTGCGTCAAATTCCGCCTTCTGCTCGGAAGTTCCGTAATATTCTACAGTCGCGAGAACCTCTTCGCCCTCTACGTCGTAAATATTAAACTCAGCTATCTTAACATCGGTTTCAAGCTTATTATGCGCCTGACGGAGATCATGAGTGCGCATCTCGCAGCCTATATTCTCAAAATATTCTGTTTTCTTCACATATCCATCGACCTCGCCGCCAAAAGGTATAAGATCGGGAAGAAGTTCGTCGTTCTGCTCGCAAAGGTGATAGTGACCGCATATTCCGTAAGTCTCGCCGTGGCTGTTTTCCTTGAATGCATAGTATTCTTCATCAGAAATCTCAGGCGGATACGAATATTTGCTCAGATCAATATCAGGCACGGGAACAGCGTTTTCATTGAAAGCAATCTCGTCAACTACGAGGTAATCAGTGAGTTCACCATTCGTATAATAGGTGTAATAAAGCATACAGCCCGTTTCCTTATCGATGTACATGGTCGCGTCGATTCCGTCTTTGAACGCTATCTCCACGCAGTCTCTGCCGATAAACTCAACGTCTCCGACTATATCCCATTTATCGAAATCCCAAAGGAACTCCGTTCCCACAATAGTCCAATGTGCTTGCAGGCATGCTGTACCGAGGTGAGTATTTATACCGTCCGAATATTCTTCAAAGGGATTCGGATGCTCCTGATCACCGATACCATGTTCAGTTTCAACCTCATTCATAAAAGCGCGCATTGCTTCGTAATCTACGGGATTTCCTGTTCTGCCGTGGCTTACAGAACTATTATCTGAATAAACCTCACTCATGATCATATCATCATCATCAAGCCAAACGCACTTCTCGCCGTCGCTGTATATAGCCATATGACCGAAGAATGCGCCCTTGCTGACATAGTTATCTTCTTCTCCGACTACAGGCTCGCCCTTGAGAATATCTTCGAAATTATTCTCATAGTTCACTCTTGAATAGTACGAGTAACACTTGCCGTTTGTCAGATCAAGCTGTAAATCGGTAACTCCGCATACCCCGTCCTTGTAATCTTGGCGGTCAACAACCTTTCCCGATACCTGATCGTAGAAATAAACGCTGTTGATTATCTTCGAGTAAATGCCCTTTTTCGTGGTCATATCATAGCTGTTGGTATCAACGTATTCTTCCTGAATATCAGGCGTTTCGGCAGAAGATTCAATCTGCGACGATTCGTCGATATTCCGCATATTTTTGAATACAGCCGCTCCGCCGCCTCCGACAGCGACAATGACCGCAAGCGCAGCCGCCATTGCTCCCATGCGCTTGAAAATGCTCGGCTTTTTGTAACGCTCAACATGATTAACGCTGATCTCAAATTCGCTTTCGGCTTCGGATTTGTGCGTGTACGCCTTTTCCGCAAACTTTTCAGCAAGATTGCGATTAATCTCAGAATCGACTTTCGGCACGACCTGCAATGAGTCCTTGATAAGCTTGTCCACTTTTCTCACAATCAATTTCCTCCAATTCTTTTTTGATTTGCTTTCGCGAACGGTTCAGCCGGCTTTTAACTGTTCCTAATGGAATATCCAGTTCCGCCGAAATATCGTTTACGCTCATATCCAGATAATAAAACATATACGTAACGATACGCAGCTTTTCGGGCAGTTCTCCGACTATCCTCCGCACGCTTTTTAAAAGTTCCTTTTGTTCGAGATCACCGACAATATCCGTGCTGTCGCTCAAACTGTTCATGATCGCGTCGTCGCTGTTAAGAAAAAAACCGCTCTTGTTCGATTTCTTGCGCGAGTAATTTTTGTAAAGCTTTATCGCTATACCAATTATATAATTCCTCGCTGTCATAAATCCGTCGCTTCTTTCGCAGTCTATTTTCTCAAGTTGTCCGAACGCTTTCAGAATTGCCTCCTGATATAAATCTTCCGCAGTATGAAGATTTTCCGTCAGGTGACAGCAAAAGCCAAAGACAGAATCGCCATGTTCTCTCAATAACTGCTCAAATTGGGTTGACGTCATTAACTCACCTCCACTTCCTTCTGTATACATATTGTCACGACTGCGAAAAAGGTTTCATGTTTTTTGCTTTATTTTTCAGTTTTTAGTGAATCTGTAACCGCTTACGGCAAAAGCAGTATAATTATACTGCCAACAATGCAGATAAGCTTAACGGCAATTCTGACGGCTGTCAGAGCATAAAGGAAAGCCGCCATAAATGACGACTTTCTTTTAAAGCATTGTGAACAGCAGAGTAAACCCTGTTGCTCTTTAACCTATCAATTTGTTAATATATGTTTCCAGTCAGAGGGAAAGCCCATAAGCTCTATTTTAACATGGCTGTATTTTTCAAAGAGTAATCCTATCGTATCTATAAATTCCGTCCGGTGTCTATCATTTGGAATCAAATGTTTAATGCAAAGCAGAGTTGCAAATACACGGATATTACTTATATAATTAAATGACCCGACGTGGTACGCATAGTTTAGAGGCGTGTCGGGTTCTGTTAATATTATTATATGCTGTTTCAAAAAAATATGCAACGTCGATTTTTGGGAATTTTGAGTACTTTTTGTCGAATTATGCGTAATTAGCTGCTTATTAACGCAGCTTTTTACCGTTTTTCTTAATTTTTCATTTCTTTGTATAAGTTTTAATAAGATTTAATTTCGTTTAATCCTGCCGAAGTATCGGTCAAGCTTGTGCGTGACCGTTCCAATGCCTTTGATATCAACGCTGTAGCCGTTACAGCAGCCGTAAAAGGCAAGGTCAGTGCAGTAATAGGCTATCTTCCTAAAGCCGTAGCAAGCGTGGTAGCCGTCCTTATGGACAAGGGCTTACAGATAATGTCTGATACTCTCAGCATTGTCGGCGGTTACTCAGGTCATGAGAACTACGGCGCAAGAATACTGATAAAAATGCAATAGGCATAACTCGCCAAAGCCTGAGCAGATACGAAACGAATGACAGAACACCAAATATAGACTTAGTGTATAACATAGCTAAACACTATAATGTTTCTGCTGATTACCTGCTCGGACTTTCGGAAATACAAAGTAGTGATAAAAAAATAGAAACAGCTTGTGAAGTGACTGGACTAAGTGAAGAAGCAATAAATGTTATTATTAAATTTAAAGGTGCTGGAGCAGGAGTTGCAAAACATGAAGGTGAATTTTGGTGTTCATGCAACAATGTCTTGAATTTATTCATTACAAGTAATTACGCCATTCCATTATTATTGAAAATGTCTGGTATGAATGTAAAATCAAAAAGATTCGTAAAAATGCTTGTAAATAAAAACTCAAGAGATGAACTTAGTAATGAAAGAAAGGACACTCGTTTACAATTTTATGATAATTTAGAGGACTTTCGGCAAATCTTAAAAACAATTCAACACCCTCTGTATAAACGAGCTGTAGCTTATTATTCTGATTATTATAGTGTGATTTGCGGCTATGAAAAAGATGCAAATATAATTAAACAAGCCGAGATAGAATTACAAGAAATACGTGAACTATATGAAAAGGAGGAAACCGCTCATGCCGAACATAACCCCACGAAAGAATAAAAATGGCGAAATAATCTCATACAGAATCAGGGTTGCAAGAGGATATGACAGCAGCGGAAAGAAAATCAAGCCTTATGAAATGACGTGGAAACCTGCACCGAATATGACTGCAAAGCAGATACAAAAAGAACTCCAGAAGCAAGCCGTTCTATTTGAGGAACAGTGCAGGCAGGGGAGAATATCAGCAAATCAAAATATAAAACTTGCTGATTTCTGCATGATGTATCTTGATATAAAAAAAGACGTTCTTTCTCCGCGAGTATATGCCGATTATACAAGAACGATAGAAAAACTTATTATTCCTTCTCTGGGACACATAAAACTTGCGGATTTAAAACCTGCCCACATACAGAGGTTTGTACAGTATCTTCAAGGAGATGTAAAGCAGAAAAGGGACGGTACGCCCGATGAAGAAAATACAAAACTTTCTGCATCATCAATTAAGAGAAAGTTAGCCGTTTTGCAGTCGATACTTTCACAGGCAACAAAACTTGAAATAATACCATTCAGCCCTGCTGACAGTAAAAAGCTCACTCTTCCCAAAACCGTTACTCCGAAAGTAGAAATATTTACAAAACAGGAAGCAATTGAAATGCTATCCTGTCTCCAAAAAGAAGATTTGCAGTTTCAAGTTCTGATACAGCTTGCAATAATAACAGGCTGTCGGTGCGGAGAATTAATCGGGCTGAAATTCAGTGATATTGATTTCGATACATGCAAAGTAACCGTTGAACGTTCTGCATATAAAATTACAGGAAAATCTACAGCAATAAAACCGCCAAAAGATTATCAGGTGAGAGTTATTGCGGTAAGCCGATACTGTATTGAACTTATAAAACTCTTGCAAGCTGAAAAAATATCGGAGCAGGCAAGGATTGGTACAGCATGGAAAGATGATAATTGGCTTTTTACTCAATGGAATGGTGAAATAATGAATCCTCAGACACCATCAAAGCAATTCAGCAAGTTTCTTGCAAAAAACGGTCTAAAACACCGAAAATTTCACGCCTTACGCCATACGTCAGCAACTCTTTTGCTGTATGGTGATGTCAACCTGAAAGAAGTACAAAGCCGTCTCGGTCATGCTGATATATCTACAACAAACAAATATCTTCACAGTATAGCAGAAGCTGATGAAGCCGCCGCAAATGTTTTACAGAATATGCTTACTGAAAATGAAACGATAACCTTAAAAAATATATCAAAAGTCGGATAACAAAAACAACGGAGCAGGAATTTATATTACCTGCTCCGCTATTTTCTGGGACTTAGTGCCCTAATAGTGTCCTTAAATCCGTATAATACAAAACAGGCACTTTCTCTTAGTCAGAAAAATGCCTGTTCTGCGTTATTTAATTGGAGCTAATGACCCGATTCGAAGCCGAGAGCCTCGGCACGCAGATTATTACGAGTGACATAAAACAAAAAAGCCTCCCGCAGACAGGAGACTTTCTGGAGCTAATGACCCGATTCGAACGGGCGACCTGCTCATTACGAGTGAGCTGCTCTACCAACTGAGCCACAGTAGCATAATTATTTAATTTTATTTTGTAAGGCTTGATCCGCTGCCATGTCGCTTTATAGACAACTCACGACCTGCTCATTACGAATGCGTACTTTATCGATTGATTATATTATAAAGTATATATTCACTGTCGTGACGCCACCCTCAGGTGCCAGTCTTCGTAAGGAGGTGCAGGTTCAACTCCTGTTATCCGCACCAACGACAAAAAAAGGCTGTAAGTATTTGATTGCTTACAGTCTTTTAAATTTATGCACTTTCTAACTGATTTTCCAATGTAATAGGCATACTTGATATGTTGTTAAAATCCCCATTCATCTCGAATTTGATATCAAGGCTTTTATCCTCATTCTGATGAATCAGAATTTTATTAACAAGCATTCTGAGATTCACATCTGAAATTTTGCCCTCGGATAAGATTTCATCAAGTATCTGAGTTGTATTTTTCAGATGTTCTTTTCGCTGCTTACAGACCTTATCATATTCTCTGAGTTCCGCTATCTTTTTTTCAAGAGCAGCTATTTCTTCCTCACGCTTAGCAATCATACTGTTATAGATTGAAGCGTGTTCACGATCGCCGATTCGTTCTATAATCAAATCTTCAATCTGCTGTCTAAGCGATAGAATTTTATCATTATTCTGCTGAATCTGTTGCTCATACAAAGGCTTCTTTCTGAGCCAATCTCTGACAATTTTATCGTACTTATCGCTCTCTGCCAAGATGCTATCTCTAAGTGATTTCACCTCATTTTCCACAAGCTCGTCAAGCTGATTCTCTCTTATGGTGTGTGGAGTGCAGTATTCCTTACCATAGCGATGATTACTATTGCAAGTATAGTCAACGTATTCATTGCCACGCCATTTTCGTGTTCGTGCAGTAAATCCCGAACCGCAATCAGCACATTTTATTAGTCCTGCGTATCGATGAAGTTTACGACCGTTTTGCGAACGTGGATTGATTTTTGAACGCTGTTCCAGTAAAAACTGCGCCTGTTTCCAAGTTGTTTCGTCAATGATAGGCTCGCAGAAATTCTCGTGTCGATACTGTTCATCCTGCGGTATGAATGTTTTAGTTTTGTAGATTTTTGATGTAACCGTCTTATGATTTACCATCGTACCGATGTAAAGTTCGTTAGTCAGAATACGCTTTACGGCGGTTTGAACCCATAAGTATTTTTTTGAAATATCAGGTTTCCAGTCGGCAAGTTTCCGATTGAAATAATAATCAGGCGATCTGATACCGTCAGCATTCATCTTTTTGGCAATGGTAGTCAGTCCGTATCCGTCAACGTAAAGTCTGAATACTTCACGCACTATCCATGCCGTTTCTTCATCAATTTTCACTTCATTAATGTTGCGATCAAGGTAGTAACCAAGCGGCAGTGTGAGAACCAGACCTTTGCTTTTCTGTTTCTGACGCATTCCAGCCTTGACCTTTTTGCTAATATCCTTGGCATAAAAATCATTGAAAATCTGCTTGAATCCAATCATCAGATCATCGTTTTCATTGGCAGAATCAATGCCTTCGGTAACGGAATATACCCTTACATTGTTCTGTCGCAGATGATCGATAAACAGTTCAGTTTGGGTACGATGTCTGCCCAGTCTGCTCAGATCCTTGACCAGAACAACATCTATTTTGCTA
>DETO01000142.1:0-1046 GCA_002362135.1 Ruminococcus sp. UBA3286
GACATAATGCCGCACAAGTAAAAAATTGATTTGTGTGCGGTCTATAGGAGATGTTAAGATGTTTTTGGAGAATCTTCGGTTCAGTCTTAATGCGACTGTACCGGTGTTTCTGATGATGGTATTCGGCTGGATATGCCAAAAAATAAATCTTCTGGACGATCACACCACCTCAAAATTAAATAAGTTTACATTTACTGCAACTCTGCCCGCATTATTGTTTTCTGACTTGTCAACTGCCGATTTTCGCGCGGTATGGGACGGAAAATTCGTGGGATTCTGCATATGCGCCACTCTTTTGAGCGTTTTAGCAGCCGTCGGATATTCGATGCTACACAAAGACAAGGCGGAACGCGGCGAGATAATTCAGGCTTCCTACAGAAGCAGCGCGGCTGTACTGGGAATTGCATTTGTAAAAAATATTTACGGCGAAGCAACTATGGCTGCCCTCATGATAGCGGGAACAGTTCCGCTTTACAATATCATAGCGGTGATCTCGCTGTCGCTGACTTCTCCCGAAAAGCGTTCGAGCGGCAAAAAAGAGCTGATTCTGAACACGTTAAAGGGAATCGTCACAAATCCCATAATTATCGGCATTGTCGTGGGAATGGCATGGTCGCTGCTTAAAATACCGCAGCCCGTTATACTGGAAAAATCCGTGTCATATCTCGGAAACATGGCGACTCCCCTTTCGCTTATAGCGCTGGGCGCGTCATTCAAAACAAGCGAAGCGAAGGGAAAATTACCGGTAACTCTGGGCATCGTCTTTATCAAGCTTCTGCTGTTCTGCGGAATTTTCCTGCCGTTTGCAGTCCATTTCGGATTCCGCGGCGAAAAGCTTATCGCAATTCTCGTAATGCTGGGAAGCGCGACAACTGGAAGCTGCTTTGTAATGGCAAAAAATTTCGGACACAAAGGCACTATTACGGCGTTTGCGGTCATGCTGACAACGCTTATGAGCGCATTTACTTTGACAGGTTGGTTATTTGTATTGAAAACGTTGAATTATATATAATATGCGAAGCTCAATTTTTACTTGTGCGGCATTA
>DETO01000142.1:1414-7923 GCA_002362135.1 Ruminococcus sp. UBA3286
AATATTAATTGCATTCCGTACCCACAAGGGGTACAGAATGCAATTCACAGGGACGATAGAGACTATTCTCTATGCAAAAGATACAGGTGACAAAGTTCCTGACATAATACGGCATAGCAAAATTGATTTCCGTGTATAATATAAAATCTGCATTTCAACAAGGAATGCAGATTTTTTATGCGACGAATTCCTTAATTGAATTAAATATTTTCAATCTATTGATTTTCAAAAAAAAGTGTGTTATAATTAATCGTCCGTGCATTTAGACTTGTTGTATTATACACGGGTAATATATTTTAAAGGAGATTGATAAATGGAAAACATTGTCAGCCTAAAAGATATTATCGTCGAGTTTGAGGACGGCGAGCGTATCCTCAAAAACATCAGCCTTGACATCAAGGATCATGAGTTTGTAACGTTTCTCGGTCCTTCCGGCTGCGGAAAAACTACCACGCTTCGCATTATCGCGGGTTTTCTTGAACCCAACAGCGGAGACGTTTTCTTCGAGGGCAAGCGCATCAACGGTATGCCGCCTCATAAGCGAAACGTCAATACCGTATTCCAGCGATATGCGCTTTTCCCACATCTGAATGTTTACGAAAATATCGCTTTCGGTCTGAGAGTAAAAAAAGTTCCCGAAAAGGAAATCGTACGCCGCGTAGGCGAAATGCTGGAGCTTGTCAACCTCATGGGGTATGAAAAGCGATCTGTAAACCGATTGTCAGGCGGTCAGCAGCAGCGTGTCGCAATTGCACGCGCTCTCGTAAATCACCCGAAAGTTCTGCTTCTGGACGAACCCCTCGGCGCGCTTGATCTGAAACTCCGAAAGGAAATGCAGATAGAGCTGAGAAAAATCCAGCAGGAGCTTGAGCTGACTTTTATCTATGTCACCCACGATCAGGAAGAAGCCCTCACAATGAGCGACAGCATCGTCGTTATGAATAACGGATATATCCAGCAGATCGGTTCGCCGACGGATATATACAACGAGCCTAAAAACGCTTTCGTTGCCGATTTTATAGGCGAAAGCAATATCGTCAGCGGCGTTATGCCCGAAGACTGCGTTGTGGAATTCTACGGCAGACGCTTTGAATGCGTGGACAAGGGATTCGACAAGAACGAAGAAGTCGACGTCGTTATACGTCCCGAAGATGTGAAGATTATTTCCGCGGAAAAGGCGAAGCTTACGGGAATAGTTGAATCTGTGGTATTCAAGGGCGTTCATTACGAAATGGTGATCGATACAGCCGAAAGCAAGTGGAAGATACATTCCACAAAGGCAGAACCCGTCGGCTCTATGGTTGGCATGGCAGTTGATCCATTTGATATTCACATAATGAAGAAAGCGGAGGATTAGCAATGAAACTGAAATATTTTTCCGCTCCCTATCTTGTATGGATGGTGGTATTCATACTCGTACCGCTTCTTATGATAGCGTATTTTGCTTTCACAAATGATAACGGAAGCTTCACGATTAAATATATATCCGATGTCGGACAATATGCAAATATATTCGTCCGTTCGATATGGCTTTCGCTTATTGCAACGGCTATCTGCCTTGTGATTGCGTATCCCGTTGCATTCATGCTGTCGCGCATGGATAAGCATAAGCAGGGTACTATGCTTATGATAGTTATGCTGCCCATGTGGATGAACTTCCTGCTGCGTACATACGCATGGATGACTCTTCTCGGCAACAACGGAATAATCAACCATCTTCTCGGACTGGTAGGTCTCGGCCCGTTCAAGCTGATAAATACGTCGGCGGCGGTAGTTCTGGGAATGGTATATAATTACCTGCCGTTTATGATACTTCCGCTGTATTCCGTAATGGAGAAGATAGACAACAGTATGTTCGAAGCGGCTTCCGATCTTGGGTGCAGCTACGCAAGCACGCTGTTCAGGGTAATAGTTCCCCTTAGTATGCCCGGCATAACTTCCGGTATCACAATGGTATTCGTCCCCGCAATTTCCACATTTATTATTTCCCGAATGCTGGGCGGCGGTTCGAATCTTCTCATCGGCGACCTTATCGAGATGCAGTTTCTCGGAAACGCCTATAATCCGCATCTTGGCGCGGCGATCTCGTTCGTTCTCATGGTCATAATCCTCGTGATAATGACGGTAATGAACCAATTCGATCCCGACGATCAGGTGTTAATGTAGGAGGGCGCTGATATGAAAAAACTCGGTAAAATTTATATGGCTCTGGTGCTGATGTTTCTGTACGTGCCGATATTCGTGCTTATTGTTTTCTCGTTTAACGAAACGAAGAGCAGAAGCGTTTTCAGCGGATTTACGTTCGACTGGTATGTCAGACTTTTCCATAACAGAATTATTATTTCATCGCTTATCAATACAATAATCATAGCCTGCCTTGCAAGCGTCGTATCGACGATTCTTGGCACATTGGCGGCTATCGGCATAAACAGTATGCGAAAAGTTCCGAAGGCTGTCGTGATGAATGTGACGAATATGCCTATCATCAACCCGGAGATCGTTACAGGCGTATCGCTGATGCTTCTTTTCGTATTTTTCGCCGCAAGAATGAATCTGGAATTCGGCTTTGTTACGCTGCTTATCGCGCATATAACATTTGATGTGCCGTATGTTATCCTTAACGTAATGCCGAAGTTCAACCAGATGAATCCGCATATTTATGAAGCGGCACAAGATCTGGGGTGCAGTCCGATAAAGGCTTTCCGCAAGGTAGTACTTCCCGAAATCATGCCCGGCGTTATCAGTGGATTTCTCATGTCGTTCACCTATTCGCTGGACGATTTCGTAATCAGCTATTTCACCAGCGGTTCGACGTCGCAGACATTGCCTATCACCATATATTCAATGACGCGCCGAAAAGTTTCTCCCGAAATAAACGCCCTTTCGACTCTTATTTTCATTGCCGTCGTAATCGTTCTTATTGTTAAGAACATACTGGAAAAGCGCGCTTTGAAGAAGAGCGGTGCAATGTAAGGAGGCGGACATGAAGAAATTTTGGTATTTGCTTACTGCGGCTGTATTGAGCTTGTCAATGCTTGCGTCGTGCGCTGATTCGGAAACTTCCGAAGATGAGGAAGAAGAGGAGACTTATCAGCAGACGCTGACTATTTCCGATCCCGATTATTACACGCGATTCAAGGGCAAGGGGCTTTCCATAAATGTTTACAACTGGGGCGAGTATATCTCGACGGGCGCTGACGAAGGCACTCTTGACGTCAATGGAGAATTTGAAAAGCTGACGGGAATCAAGGTAAATTACACGAACTTTGCCACTAATGAGGAGCTTTACGCGAAGCTTAAAGGCGGCGGAGCGGCGTATGACGTTATTATTCCGTCGGATTATATGATCAGCAAAATGATCGACGAAGACATGATACAGCCTCTTGATTTTGAGAATATCCCCAATTTCGAGTATATCATGGATAACTTCCGCAATCAGGATTACGATCCCGAAAATGCGTATTCCGTGCCGTATACATGGGGAACTGTCGGAATCATTTACGATACGACCATGGTAGATATTCCACCGGAAGAGATAGACTGGGATTTGCTCTGGAATGAAGATTATGCCGATCAGATACTCATGTTTGACAATCCTCGCGACGCCTTTGCAATTGCGGAGATCATGGAGGGATTCTCCCTTAATACTGAAGATTTTGACGAACTGGAGCAGGCGGCGATGAAGCTTCGCCGTCAGAAGAAGATAGTTCAGGGCTATGTAATGGACGAGGTATTCGACAAAATGGGAGCAGGCGACGCGCTTATTGCGCCATATTACGCAGGCGACGCGCTTACTATCATGGAGGACAACGAAGATCTTGATTTTGTAGTGCCGAAAAGCGGAACGAATCTTTTCATCGACGCGATGTGCATACCGACTACGGCTCGTCAGAAAGAAGCTGCTGAAATGTACATCAATTTCATGTGCGAGCCTGATATTGCTTATTCAAATATTGACTTTATATGCTATTCTACGCCGCATAAAGCAGCATATGAAATGCTTGACGAGGAAGTGCGGAACAGTCATGTTTCGTATCCCGATCAGGAATTTATCGGCGCGAACACTTCGGTTTTTGTCAATCTTTCCAATGAGGCGAATCAGAAAATGCAGGATCTCTGGACTGAAATGAAATCCGCGGAGGACGAGAATACGAATAAATGGATAGCGCCTATTTTCTTGGTATTCTGCGTACTGCTCATGATTTTCGTGCTTATCCGGCGTTATGTCAAGAAGAAAAAAGATATATTTTAAACTAAAAAAATCAGTATCGTTTATTCGATACTGATTTTTGTTTTTTCACCTATTTTAGAGCCGTATTTAACAACGGTCTCGATACCATGCGCGGAATTTTCAAGAATATCACTGTCGGGTTCTATCCTGTTTTTTTCGAAAAGCATTACGATAGTCGAGCCGCCGAATTCAAACTTTCCCTTTTCTTCGCCGCGGTGAAAATTATATGCGCCGTGACGATTACAAATTCTGCCGACAAGCATCGCGCCGACTTCGATCTGCACGACGTCGCCGAAATTTTCCGTGTGAAGTACTGTAAATTCGCGGCTGTTCTGCTTGTAAATATTGTAATTCTCCAGCGCGATAGGGCATACGGTATGAAGCACGCCCGAAATAAAATGATTCTCCCCTTTTCTGCCGTTGTCGATATAGCAATAGCGGTGATAATCGTCCACGCATAATCTGAATATCAGACAATATCCGCCGCGATAGCGTTCGGCAAGTTTTTTGCTCTGCACGAGATCGGATATGCGATAGTATGAATCTTTTATCTTAAAAATACTGTCGCTGTCTATCTTATACGCCGTCAATTTGGAATCGCACGGGCTGATAAGATGATAGGGAATTTTATCAACGGGTCGAAGCTGCGGCTTGATTTTTCTGGTGAAAAATTCATTGTATGATGAAAATTTATTATCGCGATATTGCTTCATATCAATATTATTCTTTTCGATAAAAGGCTTGATCAAGGGAATCGACAAGGGCGAATCCATAAAAATTCCGCCGATTTTCGAAATTATCGGCGCGGTCAGGAATTTCAGGATAAACCGTCCTCCGATTGTGCGGTACAATCGCCTTAAAATGCGCTGCTGACCGCTGTTTTCCGTAATAATATTACCGTTTCTGTCCTTTATCATGGCGTCACCTTTTCGCGTTGATAAGCATAAGCTTTATGCGGTTTTCCTGATTTACGCGCGTCGCTCCGGGGTCATAGTCGATAGCGACAATATTTGCATTGGGATTATCTTCTTTAATTGCGCGCGACATTCCCTTGGCAACTATATGATTCGGCAGGCAGCCGAACGGCTGGGCGCATATGATATTTTCAACGCCCGACTGCGCCAGTGCAGCCATTTCCGCAGGTATAAGCCAGCCCTCGCCCATTACAACGCCCTGATTGATGTACTTGTCAGCCAACGAGCGGAGATGCTCAAAATCATGAAGCGGCTCGAATTTTCCATGTTCCTTCATGATTTTGATAAGCTCTTTCTGCTTCGAGTACAGCAGTTTATATACCAACTCATAAATATGCGTTTTCATATTTTTAGTATCATAAAGTCTTGCGTTATTAAATGTATCCGTAACGGTATACATTATGAATTCCAGCAGCGACGGAACAACAGGTTCGCAGCCCTCGGAAAGCAGGAAATCCTCAAGATGATTATTGGCAAGGGGCGAATATTTTACATAAATTTCGCCGACTATGCCGACTTTTATCTTCTTTTCGTCCGTTAATTTGATGCTGCCGAAATCGTCAAGAATTTCGCGGTAAACTTTCTTTGTAGATGTATATTTTTTTCCGCTGCGGAACATTTCGCCCAGATCATTCTGCCATTTTTCCAGCATTTTCGCAGATTCGCCCTTATTTGCTTCGTAAGCGCGGCATTTGTTATAGCAGGTCATGAGAAGATCGCCGTACAATACAGCGTACAGCAGCTTGATGAAGATAGACGGCGTGATCTTGAACGCGCTGTCTTTTTCGAGACCGCTGAAATTGAGCGAAACGACGGGAACTTGCGGAAAATTACGCTCCACAGCCTTACGCAGCAGATGAATGTAATTAGACGCGCGGCAGCCTCCGCCGGTTTGGGTGATCAGCAGAGCGGTCTTATCGACGTCATATTTGCCGCTTTTCAGAGCGTCCATGAACTGCCCGATAACGAGAAGTGCAGGATAGCAGGCGTCGTTATGCACATTTTTAAGACCTTCGTCAACGACGGAGCGCGAATCGTTTTCCAGCAGCTCCATTTTATAGCCCAGCTGCTTCATTATCTCGATTATAAGTTTGAAATGAATGGGCAGCATATTTGGTATGAGGATAGTATGCGTTTTTATCATATCTTCGGTAAATTTTTTATATTCAGCCATTTAAATCCTCCATTTTTTATTAGATGCACGGTTGCTTTATTTGGGGAGATTAAGGAATGTTATCCCCCTATAATCCCTGCCTAAAGAATAGTCTCTATCGTCCCTGTCAAATTTACCATGTACCCATTGG
>DETO01000066.1 GCA_002362135.1 Ruminococcus sp. UBA3286
TTGTATTCTGCTTGTCAAATCACATCAATCCATGTTTCACTACACAGATTATATTCCTCTCGCACTCCGTTTTCTTCAAATCCTACACTTTTATAGCAATAATATGCCTGCTTGTTGTTTTCAAAGACACCAAGGCTGACAGAATCAGCTCCATATATCTCAAATGCAAATTTCAAACCGAGCGTAATCATCTGTTTTCCATAGCCCGTTCCTCTTTTTGAAGGATTGACAATCACATATCCGAAACGGAGCTTTTTATCATCTTCTTCAGGACGTACTCTTGCAGTAAAGAAGCCGACAAGCCCATTTTCATCAAAAGCAGTAAACGGAAAATACCTGTCGTTATCTTCTCTGCCTGATGTTGCTTCAAGCAAGCGTTTTTCAGTAACAGGATATTCACCCAGAATTCCGGCTGACCACTTATAGAATTCTTCCTTTTTGTTTGTCCATGTAATAATTATTTTTGCATCATTCTTTCTGAATGGTCTAAGCCTAAGCATTTTTCTGACTCCTGTTCTTTATACTTTTTTCGACAACATTTTTACGCACTCAACCCTATCCCTCAATCGCAATTTTTGATTAGCATGATTTTTCTCTATTTTTCGGACTTTTTAACGAGTGACAGCATTTCTGCACACTTAAAAGTTACAAACAGCAGTTTTAAGCACAAAAAATCGAGTGCTTAAAAAGACTGTTTATATCGCGAGTGCGCCGAAATGCTGTCTGTATCTCTTTAGGTGATATTATGTGTTCCTGCATACAGAAAATGAGTGCTTATTTTGGTTGTTTACTGAACTGCAAAATGCCAATTATCCGCGATAAATCGGCGTTTTATTATTCTTTTCTTGACATCAAAACTACGCACTCAACGTGCCTCGTCCCCGGAAACAGATCCGCGCCGCAAACCTTATTGACTGAATATCCATGTTGGGAGAGAAATTTTGCATCGCGGGCAGCAGTTGACGGATTGCAGGAAATCATAATTATTTTGGAGGGAGAAGCATTTAAAATAGCTGTCAGGGTATTTTCGGAGCAGCCCTTTCTTGGAGGGTCAACAATAATAATATTCGGTTTCAGCCCTTGAATATATAATTCAGCGAAAATTTTTCCTGCATCTCCGCAATAAAAATCCGCATTGCCGATATGGTTATTGACAGCATTTTTTTCGGCATTTTCTATCGCGGACGGAATTATTTCAATTCCGATAAGCTTATTAACCTTATGAGCCATTGAAAGCCCAATAGTTCCTGCGCCGCAATAAAGATCGGTAATTACGTCAGATGGAGCGGGAGAAGCATATTCAAGCGCTTTGGAGTAAAGCTTTTCAGCCTGACGGGTATTTATCTGATAAAATGACAGAGGAGAAATTTCGATTTTATTGCCGCACATCGTATCGGAAATAATATCGCTGCCCCATAAAGTTATGCATTGTTCGCCGAGAATAACGTTAGTCTTATTCCGGTTAATATTCAGGATAATACTGCGGATATCAGGAAACTTTTCAACGACTTTACTGCAAAGAGAATTCAGCTGACGCGAAATATTTTTTCTGGCAACTATGCAAAGCATGATCTCATTGGAATATGCACCCTGCCTTATATAAATATGGCGGAGAATACCGGTATTAGATTTTTCATCATAAACAGAAAGCTTTTTTTCATTGATATACGCAAGAACGAATTCAAGGATTCTGCCGAATATCTGAGGCTGCAAGGGGCAGTCAGTCAAGGGGATAACGCGATGACTGCGCGGAGCATAAAATCCGCAAACGGCTTTACCGTCGATATAAGCAAGAGGATACTGAGCTTTATTACGATAGCGATCGGAATTTTCGGCAGCTATAAAATCGTCATATTCGGGATCAAGACCGCCTATTCTTGAAAAAGCGTCCTTGATCATGGTGTTTTTCGCATTGCATTCCGCACGATAGCTGAGATGACGGAAAACGCAGCCGCCGCATTTATGATAAGCCGTGCAGGGACGCTCTTCGCGGTCTGCGGAAGGAGTAAGAATTTCGCTTACAATGCCGAACGCGTAACTTTTAAGCACTTTAACGATCTTTATTCTTACAATATCACCCACAGCAGTTTCCGGAACGAAAATTGCCATGTTGTCAACGCGGCAAACGCCGCTTCCCTCGGAAGTTATAGCTGTTATCTCAACGTCGTGGAGCTGATTTTTTTCAAGCATTCCGTAATCTCCTTTTTCTTTTCCATAAGCTGATTGAATCGGTTTATATATTCATATGGAAATTTATAGTTGTGAACGCGCGTGATAAGACCGTCGGGATAAACAAGTTTTGTTGAAGCCGCGCAGCCTGCACCGAGAATCGTCTGCGTATCGTCCATGATGAAGATATTGTACTGACTTTCGTAGCCTTTTTTTGCGTATCCGACATTTTCGAGATTGTCAACAGTATTTTTCTGACGGTACATATAATATGGGAGGTAGCCTTCATTCATCAGCTTATCGATGCTGTAATCGACCATTTCTGACGCAGGATTCGACATATTTTCGTTTCCGTTTTCAAAAAGTCTTGCCGATCTTTTAACCGTAAGCGTATGAACGGTGATACTTTCAGGCGAAAGATCGCATATCTTATCCAGAGTATTGCGGAAACTCTCAGTGGATTCCGTAGGCAGACCTGCAATGAGATCGGTATTTATATTGTCAAAACCTATCTTCCGCGCAAGTTCAAAAGCCTTTATAGCGTCTTTACCCGAATGACGTCTGCCGATAACGCGAAGAACATCATCGTTAAGAGTCTGCGGATTAACCGAAATTCTGTCCGCGCCAAGTTCTTTTATCACGCGCAGTTTTTCCTCTGTAATGGTATCAGGTCTGCCAGCCTCAAAGCTGTATTCACGAATCGAATCAAGGTCAAAATTCTGCGCGACGGATTCCATTATACGTCGAATATCTTCCGCAGATATTGAAGTAGGCGTTCCGCCGCCAAAATAAACGGTGTCGATCTTAGTGCCTATCTCGCGAACTATTTTGCCGAGAATCTCCAGTTCTTTGCAAAGCGCGGCAACATATTCCGGCATTAATTTTACCGCGGAATCCATGCTGTGCGAAACAAAAGAACAATAGCTGCATCGCGTTGGGCAGAATGGGATAGACACATAAAGGCTTGCGGCATGGCGGTCAATATTGTCCAAAATCGGAAGCTGATTTACCGCTGTAGCATATGCAAGACGAAATTTTTTGGGGGAAAGTTCATAGCGATTTTCGAGACGTTCTTTTATTTCGTCATGTGATAACCCCTGCGCCATAAGTTCCGTAACTTTCTTAACAGGGCGAATCCCCGTCATCAGTCCCCAAGGCGGAGTTATCCCGGTTTTACGGCATAAAATATGGTAAATTATCCTGCAAAGTTCATGCTCGGCAGTTTTTTTATCAGTATCGGGCGGAAGAATTTTCGCATCATAGTCAGCCGTACCGTTCAGAGAAATTTTCGCGGAAAGCATTATTTCATTTTCGGAATTATTGCAGGAAGCTATTATAAAATCATCGCCTTTAGCGTCGGCAATATTGTCCGAAAAATCAAATCGCTGCGTATGGAAAAAAAGCTTGCATACGGCTTCTATCTCATATTTAAAAGAATTGCCGATCAGAACGATCGGCATTTTATAATCGTTATTCATTGGTATTTTTCTCCGTTCTCAAAATCATGCTCTGAAAGGCTTCATATAGGGATTATTTTGCTTTTCATATGAAAGTTCAGTAGACTCGTTGTGACCGGGGAGAACCTTATAATCGCCCTCAAGAGAATAAAGAAGCCCAAGAGAATCGCGCATTTGCTGAACGTTTCCGCCCGGAAAATCGGTTCTGCCGATAGAACAGCAGAAAAGCGTATCTCCCGAAAAAATCGTATCATCAGTGATATAGCAAACGCTGCCGTGAGAATGACCGGGAGTATGAAGAACGTGAAAGCTGGATTCGCCGTCGGAAATTATCTCTCCGCCGCGCAGCGTTGTATATTTCGCAACAGCTTTAAACGGCATTATTGATATCGAAGAGTGCAGAGAAGCCGTGGAACTCTGAAGCATTTCCGCGTCCTCCTCGTGAATAAAAACCTCCGCATTAACAGCGGCGCGGACTTCCTCAACGCCGCCGATATGGTCGAAATGACCGTGAGTGAGAAGAATTTTTGTAAGCCGCAGATTTTTCATTTTAAGAAATTCCAGCAGCATACGCGGTGAACCGCCGATGTCAACAGCAACGCATTGATCGGGGGCTGTCATTGCAAGATAGCAGTTGGCGTTAAGTTCGCCAAGCTGAAAAGTTTTTATATTCATTTTTACTCCTATTTTTCAAGAATCTGCTGTCTGAGCAGAATGAGGTCGTATACGTCTATATTTCCGCTGTTATCCTTATCGGCAGTTCTCCAGTCGGCAAGTTCTGCGGAACGAATCAGGCAATTTTCAAGGGCTACCAGATCGGCTGTACCGAATTCTCCATCGTTATTGGCGTCGCCGATAACTCCGAAAGCATAATCATATTTTTCAGCGTATTTTTGCGCAGTTGAATTCTTATGACCGTAAATTTTGCCGCTGAAAGTGAAATCCTCATCATATCCGTTTGAAATAGTGCTGTTGTAGTCGGCGATCTCGCAGTCGGGATCATCAATTATGACAGCTTCAAGGCTTTCGCAGTTTTCAAAGGCGTTTATGCCTATTTTATGCACATTTTTATGGAGATAGATATCTTTCAGACCGGAAGAGTATGCAAAAGTTTCCTCTTCTATAGCCGTCACGCCTCCGGGAATTTTGAAAGCGCTGATCTCGTCGCAAAGGGTAAAAGCGCCCTTACCGATGCTTGTAACGGAATCGGGGAGAGTGACATTTTTCAGCGCCTTGCAGTAGGCGAACGCGTAATCTCCCACGCTTGTAATGGTATCGGGGAATTTAACGGTTTTAAGGTATTCGGCGGATTCAAAAGCGCTGTCGCCGATAGATGTTGCCGATCTCGGAATTTCAACGCGGAGAAGATGATCTTTGGCAGAGCAGACAATACCGTTGACAATAAGTATCGGATTTTCGCGGTATCTGGCTTTAAGCCACGGCGTATCGAGAAATGCGTTGAGTCCGACGTATGTAACGGAATCGGGGATATTTACGGTTTCAAGGGCGGTACAGCCTGCAAATGCGCTCCACTCGATAGTTTCAACGCCATCGGGAATAGTTACCTCCGTAAGGCTGCTGCATCCATAAAAAGCAAATTCGTCGATTTTTGTGACGCTGTCGGGAATCGTCACGGATTCGAGGGAGCTGCAATATGAAAATGCGGAATTGCTGATCACCTCGATAGTATCGGGCAGAACGACCGATTTTAATTCGGGGCAGCCTGAAAACGCCGATTCTTCAATAGCCGTAACGGGTTTGCCGTTCATTTCGGCAGGGATAACGGCTCTTGAAGCAGTTCGCGAGCAGCCTGTAACAGTAAGGCATTCGCCGTTGTCAGCATATTCAAGATCGGCTGAATCCTCTGAAAAAACGGTAATATTGCAGAAAAAAGCGAAAGACGACGAACAGATCGCAGCAGCGGTAAGGAAAGCCGAGATATTTTTCATAAATTTTTTCATAAAGTTATCCTCCTATAATGCATTCGAATCATCGTTTTATTTTTCTTGATGATTCTGAATCATGCCGAGGGGAAGCCGGCTGTACATTGAGAATGATAATTTAAGGAAGCGACGATTAAATCGTTGATCTGTCAACGGAAATTACTCCTTTTATTTTCTTTATTTTATCAAAAAGAGTTTTAAGCTGTTCGGGGCTGGAAATAATGATAGTGCTTTCGAACAGTGCATTTCCGTTTTTGAGCGCTCTTGAAGCGGAGTGGATTATCGGCACTCTCGCTTCCATAAGCACCGCGCTTATATCGTAAACAAGTCCTACGCGGTCAGTAGCAATGACCTCGAAGCTTGTCTGAAGCTGGGTATTTGTATTTTCCGACCACTGAATATCGCACCACCGCTGGAGTTCTTCAGGGTCGTTGCGCTGCAATGCCGCTTTGTAATTGGCGCATTTCGTGGTATGGACGGAAAGTCCGAATCCGCGTGTGATAAATCCGACGATATCGTCTCCGGGCAGCGGATTGCAGCATTGCGCGAATTTGATCGCCACATCGCTTATTTGGTCAAGAATAATGCTGCCCGAACTGTTCTGTTTCGGCTTGACGATATGTGAAGCTTCTTCTTCTGTATTCCGCTCTCCGTAGCAGCGTTGATATTTATCTTTCAGGCGCGGAAGAAGTTTTTCAAGGGAAATTCCCTTATATCCCACGGACGCGTAGAAATCGTCAAGAGTTTCGCAGTTATGGCGGTGAAAATCGTCTCTGAGGAATTCTTCAAGTTCGTTTTCGGGAATATTCATATGATGACGCTTGAAAAGCTTTTCTACTTCCGCCTTGCCCTCAACTATATTTTCATCGCGCTTTTCACGCTTGAACCAAGAGCGTATTTTCGCCTTTGCTTCATTTGTCTGAACGATATTCAGCCATGCGCGGTTAGGGCCTTTTTCGGGATCTTTCGTAGTGATTATCTCGCAGATCTGACCGGTCTGAAGCTTGTAATCAAGGGGAACTATCCTGCCGTCCACCTTTGCTCCGATAGTTTTATGACCTATCTGCGTGTGGATACGGTAAGCGAAGTCGATAACCGTGGAATTCACGGGAAGGCATACCGACATACCCTTGGGAGTCATTACAACGATATCTTCGGGAGCGAGATCGGTCTTGATAATGCGGACGATCTCTTCCACATCGTCGGAAGTCTGTTGGGCTTCGATGACCTGACGAACCCATGCAAGACGCTGTTCCATTTTATCCTTGCCGCGGATTCCCTCCTTATACTTCCAATGAGCGGCGATACCGTATTCAGCAGTTTCATGCATAGCCCATGTGCGAATCTGAACTTCAAACGGTATTCCCTCTTTGCCGAGAACCGTAGTATGAAGCGACTGATAGTCATTAGCCTTTGGGGTGGAAATATAATCCTTAAATCGGTTAGGGATTGGGCAGAACATATCGTGTATCAGACCGAGAACGCTGTAGCATTCGGGGATAGTATTAACGATTACTCTTACGGCGTATTTATCATAAATTTCGTCGATGCTTTTGGAATTCATGAACACCTTTTTATAGATGCTGTAAATACTTTTAACTCTTCCCGAAATAGTAGGCGGTTCCGAGAAATCCTCTTTTTCAAAGCGTTCGGCAATTCGTTCTTTAATGGAAACGATAAAAGCTTCGCGCTTTTCCTTGGTATTTTCGAGAATGCTCTCTATCTCCTTATAAGCGAACGGGTCGAGATATCGGAAAGAAAGATCTTCCAGTTCCTCTTTAATAGCCCTGATACCGAGACGGTGAGCAATGGGAGCGTAGATATTCATCGTTTCGAGAGCAGTTGCGCGCTGTTTGTCATGAGGTCGGTATTTCAGGGTACGGACGTTATGAAGTCTGTCGGCAAGCTTGATGATCATAACCCGTATATCCTGCGACATTGCGAGAAGTATTTTCCGTACATTTTCAGCCTGCTGACGTTCTTTGGAATTCATGGGAATCTTGCTTAGCTTAGTAACTCCGTCCACGAGGAGAGCAACGTCCTGACCGAATCTTTTTTTCAGATCGTCCAGCGTTGCGGGAGTATCTTCTACCACGTCGTGAAGCAGGGCGGCGCAGATAGTATCCGTATCCATGCCGAGTTCAAGAAGAATATAGGCAACGGCAAGAGGGTGGATTATATAATCCTGTCCCGACGAACGCTTCTGACCTTCATGAGCTTTTGCGGCGAATTCATAAGCGGAGATGATCTTGCTGAGATCGTACTGCTTATCGTCGGTCAGTATTTTTTGAATGATCATTTCAATAGTAAAATTATCATCGTAATCCGGAATCGAATCGAGGTAATCCTTAGCGAGGGCCTCGTCGGACTGCTCGGGTATCGGGATAGCGATCTCGACTCGTTTTTTTCCTGATGTACTATTGGAATTGTTCATTATGATCATCCTCTCTTAGTTTACGTTAGACCTGTTAAAATCCCTCATTTTTGCAGAGCCGCCTGTATTTTTTCACGGAGCGAAATAAGCACGGGCGCGGAATTAAGATCGGCATGGCGGCTGATCTGATTGCGCCTTATCATCTGATCGGCGGCTGAAACGCTGATCAGTTCCAGTTGACGCATTGCTTCGACGGCAACGCGGAATCGGCAGTAATTAAGCTGCGGACTTACGAGCCGCAGAAACAGCGTATCTGATGAAATGCCGTTTGCGGGAATATTTTTATAAACAGCCGCGGTCATGTCCCGTGTGGGAAGCATGGACGGATAGTAATTATCGGGCAGTTTTTCGCCGCGAATAAACGATTCAAAGATATTCAGACCTGCGAAAAATTTATTTTGATCGAGATTTTTCGGGTGAATATCATTAACGAAAATGCTGACTGAAGTTTTATTGCGGAATTCGTTTATACCGAGGGCGACGATAAGATCGCATCGGTCGCCTGTTCTGACTGGGAGCTGATTCGGCGGAGTTCTGAACATAAGAGCGTCCGCGGCTGTATTGCCGATATTGAGCCGAAGTTTGGAATGAATTCCGCCCGAAAGCGGCGATATATCCGCAATATAAGCGTCCTCGATCAGGAAAAGCGGCTTTTCGTTTTCGGTTCCGAACGGTTCGAGAAGTTCCAGACCGCTTACGTTTTCGACGGTCAGCATATCCGGAGTGATTCGGCAGTCGGCGCGCAGTTCCACAGCAGGCATTACGGAATGGTTGGCAAGGGCATATTCGGCTATAGCGCGGCGGAAATCCTCCTGCATACCGGGCTTAATTGTAAATCCTCCCGCAGCAGGGTGACCGCCGAATTTTGAAAGCGTATCAGCAGCCGCAGTAAGCGCCCCGAACACGGAAAAATCTCCGAAAGAACGTGCAGAACCGCGTATTTCGCCGTTTTCCTCGGAGGCGATGAAGCATGGCTTGCCGAACTGTTCAGTAATTCTCGAACATACGAGACCGATTATGCCGTGATGCCAGTTTTTTCCAAAAATGCACAAAACGCGCTGATTCAGCAGATCAGGGGAAGCGTCGAGAGTTTCGTATATCTGAGCGAGAATTTCGCTTTCCATATCTTTTCGCAGAACGTTAAGACTGTCAAGTTCTTTGGCAAGTCTGAGGGCTTCATCGGGAGATTCGCAGAGAAGAAGTTCCATAGCCATTTTTGGCGATCCGCATCTTCCGGCAGCGTTGATACGCGGACTTATGCCGAATCCTATCGAGCGCGAATCGATTTTTTTATCGGAAAGACCGCTTATCTCCTTGAGGGCGATAATTGACGGGCGATCGCTGTTATTTATGAGTTTCAGCCCATAAGCGGCAAGAAATCTGTTTTCACCCGTAAGACTTACCACGTCGGCGATAGTTGCAATTGCGGCAAGATCGCCGAACTGTTCCATAGCCATGGTATAATCGCCGCCTTCGAGAGCCGCAACGAGTTTTAAAGCGACAGCCGCGCCGCAGAGAAATTTAAACGGCGAAGTATCGTCATGGCGGTGAGGGTCGACTACTGCTTCGGCTTTGGGAAGAGCGTCGCCCTGTCTGTGGTGATCTGTGACGACGAGTTTCATGCCGAGGGAGTAAATATATTCGGCTTCGGAAATAGCGGAAATGCCGTTATCGACGGTGATTATCAGCTTTACTCCGCCGCCGCAGATCTTATCGACAGCAGCGTTGTTGAGACCGTAGCCCTCGGAGCGTTCGGGAATGTAATATGTAATATCTGCGCCGATCTCCAGCAAATATGAATAAAGGATAACGGAAGCCATTATGCCGTCGCAGTCGTAATCACCGAAAACGCAGATCTTTTCTCCGGAATCAACGGCGTTGTTGATAGTATCGGCGGCTTTTTGCATATCCGCAATAAGAAACGGATCTGAAAGTTCACCGACGTTAAGGGCGCTTATTACCGATTCAGGGGAGGAATATCCTTTGGCAGCCAGCGCCGAAGCCGTCAGAGAAGTAACTCCGCATTGGATCATAATTTTTGAAACCGTGTTTTTTTCGGGAGAGCCGATATGCCAGTTTTTCATTTATTAACTCCTGCAAAAATATATTTATACATATTATATTATAGCATTCGTCCGTATATAATTCAAGTACTTTTCAGAAATTTCATACAATTAATCAATAGACCCGTTCTGAAATCGCAGAACAGGTCTTATGGGCAGAATTCGCAGTCAGCACATACTTTCGAGTTTGTGCCTGAGTTTTTTGATTATCTTTTTTTCGAGCCGAGATATGTAAGATTGCGATATACCAATGATTTCCGCAACCTCTTTCTGCGTTTTTTCCTTTCCGTCGGCAAGTCCGAAACGCATTTCCATGATTTCTTTTTCTCGTCCGCCAAGTTCCGAAACGGCGTTCCTGATAAGTTCGCGTTCGGCTTCGGTTTCGATACCGCGGTTGACAACGTCCTCTTCTGTACCGAGAACGTCGGAAAGCAGCAGTTCATTGCCGTCATAGTCGATATTCAGCGGTTCGTCGATCGAAAGATCGTTGCGGTATTGCGAAGATTTACGCAGGAACATCAGAATTTCGTTTTCTATGCATCTTGAAGCGTAGGTGGCGAATTTAATATTTTTTGCGGGCGAAAAGGTGTTGACAGCTTTTATAAGTCCTATCGAGCCTATGGAGACAAGATCTTCTATGCCTATCCCCGTGGACTCGAATTTTTTTGCGATATACACTACCAGACGAAGATTATGTACGATCAGTTTTTTGCGCGCTTCGGGATCTTTTTCGACGAGACCGGCGAAAACTATCTCTTCTTCCTGACGGGAAAGAGGCGGCGGAAGCGTATCCGAACCGTTCACGTAAAAAACGTCGTTACCCAATATTTTTTTCAGTCCTGAAATAATTTTTTCAAACAGCTTCATATTATTCTCCTTTAGATAAATTATATATTCAACAGCTTAGGGTTGAAAACTGCCCTGCCGTTGTTTTCGCCGAGTCCTATCATGACGTCCACGGATTTTTTTCTGCCGCTTGCCGTATTGACGATAATGGCTTCGTCAGGACGAAAAACGGGCATCAAATCGCTGCTTGACACGGTCGAAAACGGGATCAGGCGAAATCCTGCTTTCAGGCTGTCTGCGGATATGTTTTCAAAGTCGCTGTCAAGGTCTTTTTTTCCGCAGATTATGACGGGCAGTCCCGAAAACAGATCGGTAAGGAAATTTCCGCTGTCAGCAGCCGCGTTCAGCGTAAAAATTTTTCCGTGCGTTCTGATTATCAGTCTGAAAGGGCCGTCGTCGGACGATCTATCCGTAAATCTGCGGAAAATGCATACTGCGCCGTAAAGCAGGGCGGTGGAAACAACTAAAATTATCAGGGAAAAATCTATGTAGAAATATGAATTCGAAAAGTGGATAAACTGGGGCTTCAGCCATGAATATACGGCATATATACCGCCTGCGAGAATGAAATTTGCAGAGAAGAAAGCCGCGGTATTTTTCAGCAGACGATCGACGCCGTGGATTCCGAAAGCGGCGATAACGACAGTAAAAGCGGCTGCAAATTTTATAGCGAGATTTATAGGTAAAGGGATAGGCGGCGCGAGAATGAGCAAAGAAAAAATGCTTCCATAAAAAGACGCCGCTATGCATCTCAGAGTTTTGACTGGAGAACGCGTGAATTTGGCGGTTATCCGCAGCAGGAAATAGTTTACATAAACGTTCAGTATTATCAGCACATCGATATAAATGGTCTGCATGGCAAGCTCCTTGATCAATAGTTGCTACAGGTTCTCGGTTGGGGTATGTACTAATTATATCCTGCGAAAGCCGCAAAAAATGTCGAAATCGGTATTGCAAAAAGAAAAACGCTTCGAGTGTTAAAACTCAAAGCGTTTATACTATTTTATCTGAGGAATGGCAGAATGATCACGCCTGCGATCATAATAACTGCTACGACGAGGACTGCTATCCTCATCCACATTTTCTTTTCGGGTTTGCCGCTCATAACATATCACCCCTTAGTGCCTTTTTTTAGTGCGTTTTTTGCGATCGGGAATATAATCCCCGAAAATATCGGTCTTTTTGCGGTTCCCGTAAGCAGCTTTTCTGCGGTCGGGCTTGCCTTTTTTTGCGCCGAAATTATGGCCGTCGTTTCTTCTGCGCGGCTTTTCGGAGGAGTCGCCCTTATAAAGCTTCACGTCAACTTTATGCCCGTTTATCTTCATAGGATTCGTGCTGTCTATAATGTAATCGTATTCGGCTTCGGGAACTTCGACAGTCGTATGATTATCGTAAATATCGATCTTGCCGAAATCCTGCCCCGACATTCCCGTAGCGTCAACAAGCGCGCCGAGAATAAAGTTTGGAGCTATCTTTTTGCTTCTGCCTATGCTGAGATCGATCTTGACGGTTTTCGCGCCCTTTTTATGACCTTTTTTCAGCGGCTTTGGCATATCGAATTCGGGAAGAGCCGCTATTTCCTTTTCAAGTCTGGAATTAACAAGACGCGCGGCAGCTTCGCGGTAATCTATGCCGTTTTCCGCAAGTCTGTCGAGAATATCGTAAATATCGGAAGAAGCTTTCGGCATCTCGGTAATCTCACGAATCAGCGCATCCTTTTTGATATTGATGATATCCTGCTTATCGGGAAGCGGCAGCTCGGTTATTTTAGCCTTTGTATATCGCGCGATATCTTTCAGATCGTACTGCTGACGGCGGCTTGTGATAAGCGTGTATGCAGTACCTGCGCGCCCTGCTCGTCCCGTACGTCCTATGCGGTGAATGTAGTATTCGTTATCCTGCGGCAGATCGTAGTTGAAAACCGCGTCAATGCCGCTGACGTCGATACCTCTTGCGGCAACGTCCGTGGCAACGAGTACGGAAGTAATTTTCGCCTTGAAAGAATTCATCACCTGAGTACGCTGAGCCTGCTTCATATCGCCGTGAAGTCCTGCCGCCTGTATTCCGCTTTTCGCAAGTTCTTCGGTAAGTTCGTCAACCATTTTTTTCGTATTGCAGAAAACCATAGCCGATTCGGGAGAATACGCCGCAAGAAGAAGCTTCAGTGCGTCGGTTTTTCGTCCCATAGCGCACATGAAATAGTACTGATCGATAAGTTCCACCGTTTTTTGCGAAGATTTTATCTTAACATTTACGGGGTCATGCTGATATTTTTCGGTTATCGCAAGAATTTCGGGAGGCATAGTAGCCGAAAAAAGAACGGTCTGTCTTTCTTCGGGAACGTCCGAAAGTATAGATTCGATATCTTCGCGAAATCCCATATTCAGCATTTCGTCGGCTTCGTCGAGAATAACGGTTTTAAGCCTGTCCAGTTTAAGCGTGCGGCGTCTGATGTGATCCATAACTCTTCCGGGAGTACCGATAACGATATTTGCGCCGCGTTTCAGTTCCATGATCTGACGTTCCATGCTTGCGCCGCCGTAAACCGCGGAAGTTTTAACGATTTTCTTGTATTTTGCAAATTTCTTGATCTCTTCGCAAGCCTGCATCGCAAGTTCGCGAGTAGGGCAGAGGATAAGCACCGTTACCGCCCTTTTGTTTTCGTCATTGATGCTTTCAACGGCAGGAATGCCGAATGCCGCCGTTTTGCCCGTACCTGTATTGGAACGTCCTACAACGTCTCTTCCCTCCATAAGCAGGGGAATACTTTCCTGTTGAATCTCGGTAGTTTCGGAGAATCCAAGTTCTTCTGTGGCGAGAAGTATCTCCTTTGATAAGTTCAGTTCATTAAATTGCATAATTATCCTTTCTGTTCTACAAATAACCTAATACATTTCTTAACGTCGTAATAACATGATATCACAAATTTGGCAAAAGGTCAAGAAAAACTTGCAAATATAGTTTTTATGTGATATAATTGCAAGGATAGGAGTGATCGGAATGGAAGAAAAATTTTCGAGAACGGAGCTTCTTCTGGGCGGCGAAGCTATGGAAAGACTGCGCGGTTCGAGAGTAGCCGTATTCGGAATAGGCGGAGTAGGCGGTTATGCGGTTGAAGCTCTCGCACGTTCGGGAGTCGGCGCGCTTGATCTTATAGATAACGATATTGTAAGCGTTTCAAATATAAACCGACAGATAATCGCGCTTGACAGCACAGTCGGAATGCATAAGACCGAAGCGGCAAAAGCGCGTATTGCCGATATTAATCCGCATTGCAGGGTAACTGCGCATAATATTTTTTTTATGCCTGAAACGGCGGAACTTATTGATTTTTCGCTTTTTGATTATGTTATCGACGCGATAGATACCGTGACGGGAAAGATAGAGATAATAATGCAGGCGAAATTTGCGGGAGTTCCCGTGATAAGCTCGATGGGAGCAGGAAATAAGCTCGATCCCACGCGGTTTAAGGTTGCCGATATTTACAAAACGTCGGTATGTCCTCTTGCAAGAGTGATGCGCCGTGAAATGAAGAAGCGCGGTATAAAAGATCTGAAGGTCGTGTATTCCGAAGAGGAAGCCGTTAAACCGCAAAACAGCGATATATCACAGCCTTCTGGAAAGCCTGTCCCAGGCTCAAACGCATTCGTTCCGTCAGTAGCAGGTCTTATAATTGCAGGCGAGGTTATCAAATATCTGGCATTTTGCGAATGACTGTCTGCCACGGAAATCAATTTTTACTTGTGCTGCATTATTTCAGGGGAGACTCCGTCTCCCCCGAACCCCCTCTGCATAAGGGACATAGTCCCTTATGAATCCCAATATTA
>DETO01000053.1:0-23819 GCA_002362135.1 Ruminococcus sp. UBA3286
GAATATTGGAAATTTTCGCTATTTTTCGCGGAATATGATATTATGAGCCAAAATACAAATAATGTTGACATATTTGCAGATATGTTGTATAATATATGTATATGCGGGCAATTTATGAAAAACTTATTTTGATTAATGAATTTAACATAAGGCATTTGCCGCACAGTTTTTGTACGGTATTTCCTTTATTCTCCACGGATCATGAGTCAGTACGTGCGAGATATTGTCAAAACAATTAGTTTACATAATATTACCTGAACATCAGGAGAGGGGCATAATTATAATGTTAACTACAAGACAGAAAATCGCTGCTGCATTGGCTGCCGCCGTTACGATCTTTTCGTTGCCGTCATGCGGAGGCGTTCCAAAGCAAATCAATTCTTCGACATCAAAGCATACTATCAACCGTGACGATTCATCGGATTCGGAAGAAAATCAGCCAAAAACTACCACGGCGACCACAACTGTCACCACGGTGACAACTACTGAGGCGACCACAACTACGACCGAGCCGGTAATGCGCGGAAATCTTTACGACGCTGACGGCGATCTGCTCATGTTCAGCGGAACTGACTCGAATGGCAAGGAAGACCGCATGACGAACGATTCAAATAAAGTCGCATTTGCAAATGTTCTGAATGAAATGTCAGAAGGTCTTGATCTTACTTTCGAGGAAAAACTGCGCGTTCCAAATCCTTCTCCCGTTGACGGAAACAGTAACGTCGGTCAATCTATACAGCTCACTTTTGACGCTGATACGCAGAATAAGATATATGATTACATGGCGAGCCAGAATATTATCGGATCAGCCGTTGTAATGAGAAGCGACGGTTCGCTTATGGCGCAGGTCAATTACCCTTCGTATAATCCTGACGACTATCGAGGCGTTAAAACGGAAGAAGATCTTGCGTGGGGAACTTACGGAAACAAGGCTTTTCAGAATTATCCTCCCGGTTCATGCTTTAAGATCATGTCCGAGGTAATATCGGACAAGCACGAGATATATTCCCTGTATGACGAGGGAAAATGGGAATTCGACGGCACTTCGATCGTAAACTGGGATCATGATACTAATTATAGCTATCCTATGCAGCGCACTCTGAATTCTGCATTTGTTAATTCAAGCAACATTTTCTTCGCGCGCTCTTTCGATACTATTGGCAAAGACGCCGTTCTTGAAGATCTCGACACTATCTTTCATTTCGTTTCCGATATCGACTGCGATTTCGGCGTAATAAGCAATAATATTGAGATATACTGTAATGACGATCTTCGCAGATCAGCGTTCGGTCAGTCTTACGTTCTAACCTGTCCGATATATCTTGCGGCTCTCGGACGTGAAGCCGCATACGGCGATATGGTCAGACCCTTCGTCATGAAAAATATTGTTGATACTAATGATTTTAACAACGTCATTGAATCGGGTTCGAAACCTCTTGACGTTATCGGAACTATTCCAAAAGAGTACCGTCAGAATCTCCTTGACGGCATGACCGGAGTAGGAGCAGGACTGGGAATATCGCTTCCTGCCGGCTATTCATTCTATGCAAAAACAGGTACTGCGGAAACATGGGAAGGCGATTTTCTCTATATTACGGGCGTTCTGAAAAATGCCAATGACGACGGAAACGGCACTTATACCGATTACAGCGATTATAACGGCTCTTACATAGTCGTTATGCAGGTTCGCAATCCGGGATATTTCGGATATGATTTCGCAAGCAAATCGGCGCCGCTTTATCAGGGAATCGTTAATTGCGTAGTTCAATAATATATATTGCAAAAAAGCTGCTGCACCAATTTAAGGCGCGGCAGCTTTTGATATTATTGTTTATCTGAGCAAAGATTCCTGAATCGTGAAATGTTTTGGAAGTCCGTTTTCCATGATTATATTAAGTTCGCCCTGAATCAGCGGGAGGAAATATTTCATGGCAGCGTCGCTGATATTATTTCCCGACGGAACGATGAAATTTTTAGGCAGGAATTTTTCATTGTTTGCGATCTCGGAGGCATTGGCGGAATCGATAACAACTGTGTAAGGCATATCGTTTACTCTGCGGAATATCATGACTTTGCCCGTTTCACCTGCGAGAGCAAGCTTTACGCCTGCCGCTCCGATAGCTTCGGATTCGTCAATATCGGTTTTCGAGCAGATGTGGGAAGAACATCTTTGCATTACGTTAAGTTCGATAGAGCGAACTTTGCAGCCGATCTCCCTGCGCACGCATTCTTCAAGATATTTTCCGATACCGGATAAATATTTATGCCCGAAATTATCGACAACTCCCGACTGAACTCCGTCCGGAACTTCCATGCCTTCCGATACTGCAACGATAACGGCTTTGTTTTTAGCCATTTCCTGCCGAACGTCCTTCATGAAAAGGTCGAGTGAAAATTTAGCTTCGGGAACATAAACAAGATGTGGAGCGGATTCGCCCAAAGCATGAAGAACTGCGCTTGAAGCTGTGAGCCAGCCGGCATGACGTCCCATTATTTCAACGATGGTAACCGACGGCAGGCTGTATACCGAACTGTCGCGAACGATTTCGCGCATTGTAGCGGCAACATATTTCGCAGCAGAACCAAATCCGGGCGTGTGATCAGTAATGCGGAGGTCATTATCTATGGTTTTGGGAATTCCGATAACTTTTATATCAAGGGAAATCTCTCGGAAATATTCTGAAAGCTTATTGACAGTATCCATTGAATCGTTTCCGCCGATATAGAAAAAAGCGCCTATCTGACGCTGTTTGAGCGTTTCAACTATCTGCTTGTACGGAGTTTCGTCGTCCTCACGGTCGGGAAGCTTGAATCTGCATGAACCGAGAACAGTCGAGGGGGTCTGTCTGAGCAGTTCCATGTCATTATTTGTGGTGATCAGCGTTTTAAGATCGATCAGGTGATCGTGTATAATTCCCTCTATGCCGTTTACAGAACCGAAAATAGCGTCGATAGAAGGTTCTTTCAGGGCTTCCTGAAAAACTCCCAGCAGGGAAGCATTAATAGCGCACGTAGGGCCGCCCGACTGCGCAACAGCAATATTCATCATAAGTGTTCCTCCGAGTATACAATATATATTTTTATTATACATTATTATTTAAAAAAAGTCAAGGTAGTCACTAAAAAACAAAATCAGTTTTTCAGAGGTTTAAGAAAAAGCTTTTGAGCAATCCGCTCCGCGCCTGTTGCTATTTTTAAGACATTATGGTATAATAGATAGGTCTAATAAAAACGGGGTGAGAACATGAATGAGAATACTGAAATATATTTATCATCGCTTTTGTTTGCCAATCGTGAGAAAGAATTCAAATATGCGCCTTTTGACCGTGAAATGGCGTTTTATTCAAGTATATGCGCAGGCGATATGGAACTTGTAAAGCAATATGCAGCTCCGCTTTTTTCGGAAGGCTGCGGAACGCTCAGCAAAGATCCGCTTAGAAATATCAAATATCATTTTGTGGTTTCGACTTCATTGATAGCGCGGTTTTGCGTAAACAGCGGAATGACACCTGAAGAGGCATACAGTCTGAGCGACGTTTATATTATGAAAGCGGACGAATGCAGATCGATTGAAGAAGTGCGAGCTGTTCATTATGAAATGATCGAAGGTTACACTAATAAAATGAGATGTCTCAGAAGCCGAAAGGTATATTCAAAGCAGATCGTATGCGCTATAGATTTTATAAGCGAGCATCTTCACGGGCGTATAAAAATACGCGACGTTGCGGATCATCTTCATATAAATCCTGAATATCTTTCACGGCTTTTTAAATCTGAAACGGGCGTAACGTTTACTGAATACGTCAGCCGCAAGAAGATAGATGAAGCTGCAAATCTGTTGCGTTATTCCGAATATACCGATCTGGAAGTGAGCAGTCTGTTCAGTTTCAGTTCGCAAAGTTATTTTATAAAAGTATTTACCAGATATAAAGGCATGACGCCGGGAGAATACAAAAGAAAGTATAGATTGATGTGATCTTGCCGTATTAACAAAAAAATACTCCGCCTGTAAAAAAGGCGGAGTATTTTTGTAGAGAGAGATGCACTATATAGAATTACTTGTTATCATAAGTTACCCACTGATAATGTGCAGTCAGGGGAGTTTTTCCGTCGAAAGGCTTGAGCCATTCGTCAACCGTGATTCCGGGCCAGGTGTTCATCATGATCTTGCCGGGAGTTTTCGGAATATTACCGGATTCATTTGCGGGTGTTCTGTAAACTTCCTTGCCGTCAACGAACCATGCGATATAGTCGGGCTGCCAATCAAATCCATACGTATGGAAGCCCTGAGAAGCGTCGAAGCCGAGATCATACATAACTTCATGACCTCCCACGCCGTTAGTGTAGTAATTAAGCTGAACTTTCGTGGTATCTTTGCCGAGGATCTCAATGTCGATCTCGTCCCAGGGATTATTGTCAGAAGGGCCTGTGTAGGTGAAGAATGAAGAAACAACGCCGTCGTTCTTGATAGCCTGCATGGAAGTTTCATAATATCCGTAGCTGTAGAAATCATTGGTTCTGTATTCAGCTCCCGAGTAATTGTACTTGCCGCTATGATCCTTATCGATAGTAAGGCTCAGCATTCCGTTTTCAAGAGAAGTATTCTGCTTATACCAACCGCAGTCGAAACAGCTGCCATTAGTCCAGCCGTCGGAAGCAATGAAAAGCTTTGAATCGCCGTCGCGGAAATCTTCGACAGCGGTTGCATTTGCATTCATGGGAGTGCCGTAGTCTTTGATACCATGATTAACATTTGCTTCCGTGGTAACTACAGGAGCGGCAGTTGTTTGATTTGCAGGCGCTGTAGATGTTTCAACAGGCGAAGTAGTTTGAGGCTGATTGAGAAAACTTACGGGAAGTTCTTTATAAATTCCTGCGTCCAGTTTCTGGATAGCCAGAGCGTCGGAAGCGGTAACGCCGTCGCCTACATCATAAACATCGGCGTTGATCATTCCCTGCGCAGTAAGACTGTATTCGTCCTTATTCGTGAGGTATTGCAGAATAAGCGTAGCGTCGGCAATTTCTACTTTACCGTCAACATTGGCGTCACCGTACATTGTTTTATTTGGATCTGAAGGCTCGGTAGGATTCGTAGGAGTTGTTGAGTCTGAAGCATCTGTAAGCGAAAGGAGATATGTAAGGGGAGAATTCCAGTAAATGGTGATCTCGTTTGTGGAGTAGCTTTCTGCGTTATCTATCCAGCATTCGGCGGGCGGATTATATCTGCAATAAGCCTTTGCCGCGCTGTCTTCAAGATTTTGGTTTACACCGCCGACCAGCATTCCGGGCATGGCAGAACCTACAGCCATAGACGGTCTGTGATGCGGATTTTCGGGAGAAACCGTACCGAATCCCGTTACAAAGCTTGCGCCGTTGGGATTTGAACCGAGAAGATAATGAAGCTGTGCATTAGCGGCGTCGAGATATTCGCTGTCGCCTGTAATATCATAAGCAAGCTTAAGAATTATACCTGCATTGGCGATAGTCATATTGCTGCCCCAGTCGTATTTTTTGATAGCAGAACCGTAAGGTGAAGTTTTTACGATATTGAGCATTTGAGAAGCCTGAGTTTTTACGGTATTCGCAGCATTAACATAAATATCGGAAGATTTGTCGATATCTTTCATTGTAAGTATGGCAATATTTCCGTAATCTCCGACAGTAGCCCAGTCAAGACCTTTTTTAGCCGAAACTCCGTCCATATAGCTTGCGTCGCCGGTAGCGCGGTAAAGTTGTGCAGCAGCCCAGTAAAGCTCGTCGGCAACGATCTTATCGCCGTACTCGCCTGTAACTATGTCGGCAGGGTTTGTATAAGTCACATTTGGATTTTCCTTTGTCCATTCGTAAGCTTTTTTTGCTGCATCAAGGCATTTGGCGGCAAAATCCGCGTCGATATCCTTGTAGAATTCGTAAGCCATAGCCATTGAAGCTGCGAAATCAGCCGTTGCAGTAGTGGATTTGGGCATTACAATAAGCGGTTTTGTTTCCTTTTCTGGCATTACATAGCCGGGGAATGTATCGCAGGTAACCTTATGATAAACGCCTCCGTCAGAGTTATCCTGCATTTTAAGCATCCATTCAAGTTCGTAGCGAACTTCGTCAAGAATATCGGGCGTACCGTTTCCGCTTTCCGGAATTCCGATATTGTCGCTGTATATTTCGGGATTAGCTTCGTAAGCATACATAAGATCGGCAACCGCCTTTGCCGCGGCAACAACGTATCTTCCGTAATCGCCTGCATCGTGCCAACCGCCGCTGACATCTATTTTCTGATCTGTCTTATAAATCGTAGCGATAGAATCGTGGCATGAGGGGTGACCGAATTTATCGTCCTCGACCTTAGTTCCGCAGCGCTGGAGATAGAGCATTTTTACGGAAGCATCGAGGAGATTATTATAAACGTTTTCACCGATCTCAAATGTGTAAGAATTATCGAGACCGTCCGCAGCAATGTAATACTTTCCGGGAGTTGTAACGGAAGAAAAATCTCCTGTATAATTGGTTTCATCGGCAGAAGAATTGCTTATCGGACCGCTCATTTCTCCTGTAAAAACAGTCTGTTTTGTATCAGCGTTGACAACGGAGAAATTTCCGCCGTTCGTATCTCTGAATACAGCAGTTTTCTTTGCATTTGTTTTGTAACCGATCTGATTGGTGATTATAGACGGAGCGTATGGCTTATTTGCGTTGTAATCTACTTTGCTGTCGTCGATAAGTTCCAGAGAAACGTTATCGAGATAAACAGTATGTTCACCTATAGGGCCGCCGTCTTCTTTTTCCTGAAGTCCGCAGTTGAAGCAGAATTTCGCCATAATATCAGTATCTTCTTCCATTGTGAATTCATAATCCACGGTCTGAGGTTCTGTAGTAACATGAACGCCCTTCCAGGTATAAGCCTGATATGTACCGCCGTTCTGCTGTATCATGGATTCAACATAACGCGGCTTTGAGGCTGAGATGTCATATTTAAGGCGATATACGCCGTTTTTATAAAGCGGAACTATGTCGTAGTACATCTGAACCGCATAGTTTAAAGTTCCCTGATCAGTAATTTTAAGGGCAAGTTTGCCGTCTTCGGTAGTAAGTGAAGCAACGCCGCCGCTTTCCTTGTAAATTCCCCAGTCGGCAGTTCCGTTATCGAAAGTAGAATTTGTGACGATATTTTCCGCCGCTGAAGCCGAAAAAGGAATTACAGGCATAGCACCCGCCATAACTGTGAAAGCTGCAATAGCCGCGGCACAGCGTCTTAAAGAATGTTTTTTCATAGTGAAACCCCTCTCATTTTTTGCATGATTATTTAATATATTACCGCGCATCTTTATGCTTATATGCAGTAAATGTGCTAATATTTAACGATATGAACGCATTGTTGATTTGTGCGGTGTTACTATAATTATTCTACATCGGAACTGTAAATATGTATATTATATTCCTGACTTTTTTGGTAAAAAACTGATATATGTAATAATTTACTGCTACTCATTACAGAACTTGTATTTTAGTCAAAATTTGCCTGAAAGAGCGATTTTTCGATTAATTCCCATTAAAAATGTAAATGTTGCCTCCTCAAAAACTTACATAAAATTCGTTGACTTTTTTCATACAATAGGGTATAATATTAATTGATTATAATTGAGTGGGATAGTATTTATCGCCGCTTAAAAACAACAGGAGAATGCTTATGAAAAAAATTAATAAAGCGCTTATCTGTGCAGTTGCAGCAGCTGCGGGTATTGCGGCTGCCGTTCCTATGGCTTCATATGCAAATGATATTTCTGCCGTTTCGGAAGCTGATGCAGGTCTTTCAGCAGCTGCGGAAGATAATACTACAGATATGCCGCAGTATGTGTCTCAATGGTATAAAGACGATAACGGAAGATTTTTTTATTATGATGAAAACGGAGAATTCCTTACAGGCGAACAGGAGATCGACGGAGAGTTGTATCTGTTCTCCAAAAACGGAGTTCTGAAAACAGGCTGGAGAACTGTAGGCGGTTCAAGACGATATTATGACGCGGAAAGCGGCAAACCCGTTTATGGCTGGATAGAATATTGCGGAAAAAAATATTATGTTTCAGAATCGGGAAACGGCAAGCTTAGCGGCTGTATCTGCGAAAACGAAAACGGAGAATCCGTTCTGCTCGGCGAAAAAGGCGAATTTTTATACGAGCAGGGGATAGTCGCTATTGGCGGCGATCATTATTACGCAAACGAAAATGGCGTTTTGCAAAAAGGCGTTGTAATGATAGACGGAGTGCCTTATGTTTTCAACGATGATTTTACTATGAAAACAGGCTGGGTTGACGTAGATGGCAAACGTTATTATTATGAACCCGAAAGCGGAAAAGCTGTTACGGGATTATTTGAAAATAACGGCGGAAGATATTATATCGACGCAGAGCAGGGAATGCTTACAGGCGTTGTCAATATCAACGGAACAGATTATCTTTTTTCGGAAGCTACGGGAGAAATGGAATATGGCTGGCTTTCCGTGAACGGTAGTGTACGTTATTTTTACAGCGACGGTTCTTATGCGTCAGGTCTCACGGCAATTAACGGCACGTGTTATCTTTTCTCCAATAAAGGCGAACTTCTTTACGGGATGAATTCAATGAACGGTAAAACCTATTACTCCGATCAAAAGGGAAGAGCCTGTAGGGGAATTATTACCATTGACGGAAAGCTGCGATATTTTGGGGATGATTACGCTCTTTCGGGCGGAATGGCGGAATATGACGGTTCAACTTATATTTTCGACGAGTCGGGAAGCGTAATGACGGGCAGGACTGAATATAATGGCGATACCTATTATCTTTCGCCGGATTCAGGAAAAATGATGACCGGAAAGCTGCTGCTTGACGGTAAAAAATATTATTTTGCGGCAGACGGAAAAATGCATCGCGGCTGGTATACATTTGACGAGGAAAAGTATTATTTTTCTCAGGAAGGAAGCGCGGTTACCGGAATTTGCGAGATAGACGGAAAGAAATATTATTTCAACGACGAAGGCGTTATGTTGACCGGCAGACTGTTGATAGACGGCGACAAGTACTATTTTGGGGAAGACGGAGCAATGGTAACAGGCTGGGTAGATCTTTCCGATGGCAGATATTATTTTGGAGAGGACGGAAAGATCTGTACGGGATGGCAGGATATAGACGGCAAGAAGTATTTTTTCAGCAAAACAAGCGGTATTCTTGTGAAAAACAAGATAGTCGGAGATTATAATCTTACCGAGGACGGAAGCGCAGTTCCGCTGTCCGATGTTCAGAAGCGCGCGAAAGTGATAGTTGCCGCAACGGAAAATGATCCTGCAAATATTTATAACTGGGTGCGCAATCATAACAGTTATAATTCTATCGCCATAAACCGCGATCTTGCGCAGATAGAGGAGATAGGCTGGGCTTATTTCGCGAATTATGCTCTCGATAATAAAAACGTGGTATGCTATTGCATGGCGGCTGTAACTGATCTTCTTTTTAAACAGGCAGGATATAACACACGTATAGTCTGCGGCAGTATTCAAGGCAAAGGCGCTCATTACTGGAATCAGGTATATGTAAACGATCAATGGCTTAATTACGATCTGTGCATGGGGTATTATGCCGTTGGGCTGTCGTATTTGCAGTCTAATAAATATACGGTTACGCAGTATGTCAATGCTAAATATTATTGAACAAACGAGGTAATATTATGAAAAATTTGAAATCAATGGTGGCTGCCGCTGTGTTGGTTACTGCAATTATTCCTCAGTTCAGCGCATTTGCTGTTTCTGACGATAACGGCAGGGCGGCTCCCGTATACGATGAATTTAACGAAAACGACGTAAACGGCACGGTGATGATCAGCGTGCCGAACAACGCTAAAGCTTCTGTATTTATCGGATTTACGTCTCCCGAAGTTGACAATGAACCCTATTATTCGGAAGAACTTTCCGGCGGCAGAACCTATTATTTCGACGTTGAGGGAATGGATAATTCCGATGACGATTATCGTTTTTATAATCTTTCGGTCGAACTTACAGGCGGAAAATACAACATGACAACGGAAAAATTCACCGATGAATTTGAGATTCCCGACGGCAACGACAATCCTGACAGCTATAGGGAACTTACATATAATTTTACGATCGACGATTCATATTCGGTTTCGGATACTGATATAATCTCTGCCAGTGGATATGAAAAAAATATTGCGGCACATCTTGATTATTTGATGCAGGGCGACGTAAACAATGACGGTCAGATCAGCCCAAGCGACGCTTCATATACTCTCAGCGAGTATGCCGTTCTTTCAACGGGAGCTGCACCTACTTTTAATTCGAGGCAGAATTTTACGGCAGATGTGGATATGAATTCCCAGATAGACCCGTCGGACGCGTCGAGAATACTTTCCTATTATGCCGCTCTTTCAACTAATGGAAGTACGGAAGGAATTTTTGTTGAGCCTGTTACTGTTTTGCAGTAATTCTTGTGTGGAAGAGGCTTTTTTGAAAGGAGAATTTTATGGATATAAACGAAAAGAAATACGGTTTTACGGTAACGAAAATTCGCGAAGAAAGCGTGGGAGAATTTATAGAAATGCGCCATGATAAAACAGGCGCGCAGCTTGCATGGCTGAACAACGGCGAAGAAAATAAATTGTTTTCCGTATCGTTTAAAACTGTTCCCGGCGACGATACGGGCGTGTTTCATATTTTGGAGCATTCTGTTCTTGGCGGCTCGAAGAGCTATCCCGTAAAAGATCCTTTTCTTTATTTGCTGAAAAGCTCGATGAACACGTTTCTCAACGCCATGACCTTTCCCGATAAGACCATGTTTCCCGTTGCAAGCAGGAATAATACGGATTTTATGAATCTTACGCGCGTATATCTTGACGCTGTTTTCAAGCCGTCGATATATGATGAACCAAATATTTTTTATCAGGAAGGCTGCCATATTGAATGGAAAGGCAGCGGAGAACCTGCTTACAAAGGCGTTGTTTTTAATGAGATGAAAGGCGCGGTATCTTCCGTTGACGAACGCATAGACGAGGAGATTCTCAGAATGCTTTTTCCCGACAGCTGTTATCGTTTTGTTTCGGGCGGACTTCCTGAAGCTATTCCCGATTTAAAATATGAGGATTTCATTGAAGCTCACTGCCGTTTTTATCACCCGTCAAATTCGTATTTTTATCTTGACGGCGATGTGAATATAGATGAAATTCTCGGTCTTATCGACGAATATCTCTGCGAATATGAAGCCGATTTGAATCAGCCTGAGATCAAAATGCAGACTCCGGTAAAAACAGCGGAAAAAGCTGCATATTATGAGATCTCGCCGGATGAATCGGAAGAAAACCGCACTCATCTTGCCATGGGAAAGATCATAGCTTCATGGGACGAACGCGAAAAAATATATGCGTATTCCGTTTTGTGCGAAGCTCTTGCGGGTTCAAATGACGCGCCGTTTTCACGCGCAATGCTTGATACGGGACTTTGCCTTGACGTATCGCTTGATATTTCTGACGGGATACAGCAGCCTTACGGCGTTCTCACTATCAGCAATATCAATTGCGAAAACGGCGGAAAACTCATTGAAGCTGTAAAATCTACAGTATCGGGGCTTGTTGAAAACGGAATCGGAAAAGATAATATAATTTCCGCGATAAACCGCTGCGAATTCCGTTTCAGAGAATCCGAAGAACCGAAAGCGATAATCCGCAGCATGGACGCCATGTCGTCATGGCTTTACGGCGGCGATCCGCTTTATTACATAGAATGCGGCAGTTTGTTTGACGATCTGCGGGAAAAAGCTGAAACAGATTATTTTGAGAAACTTCTTTCGGAATGGCTTCTTGATGAAAATGGCAGGGCGCTTGTTTATATGCTGCCTTCACGGAATCTCGGAGAGGAAAGCAGAATCCGTGAGCGTGCGAAACTTGACGCCGCCCTCGCTGAAATGAATGAAACTGAAAAAAATTCACTTATCGAACTCAATGAAAAACTTGAAAAATGGCAGCATACGCCCGATTCAGCGGAATCTGTCGATGCATTGCCGAAACTTCCTATCTCGGAAGTAAGCGGCGAACCCGTCGAATTTAAAACTGAAGTTGAGGAAAAAAACGGATATACGCTTCTGAGACATTCCGCGAAGGACAGCTTTATTTCGGCTATGAATCTGTATTTCGACATATCCGATCTTACTGACGACGAGCTTCGCACAGCAGTATTTATGGATAGGTTGATTGCGGAACTCCCGACTTCAAAAAGCAGTGGAGCGGAACTGCAAAAGCGTATCACGGGAATTCTCGGCAGTCTCAGTTCTGATATTTCGGCTATCGGCGATAATTCGGCTCATGACGAATGCAGAACGTTTTTTGTAATAAAATCGCGCTTTTTAACGCGTAACTTTGTTGAAGCACAAAAGCTGATAGGAGAACTTATTACCGAAACTGATTATACTTTCGCGGAACTTATCGGCGAAATTCTTATGCAGGACGATGAAGATATGAAGCAGGAGATCATTTCCGACGGTCATCTTTTTGCGTCGCGCAGAGTAAGAGGAAGTATGTCTGCGGAATCTGCCGTCAAGGAGATCGTCAGCGGATTTGAAGGCTATAAATCGCTTCACGAATTTATCGGAAACATGGAAGAAAGGATTCCGCTGCTCATCGAAAAACTCCGAAAATTGTCAAAGCGGATATTCTGTAAAAATCGTCTGACGGCAAGCGTTACTTCCGTCAGCGAGATTTCTCCAGATATTATCGCGGCAATTCTTCCTGTCGGCGTAAAATTTGAGCCTGCGACGATGAAACTGTCTCTTGAACTCCCCAAAGCGCAGGGAATAATAATCTCTTCGGGCGTATCGTATTCTGCTCAGATACTTGGCGCGCCGATCGTGGATATGGGCTTGTGGAATGTTCTTACAACTCTTCTCAGCTATGAATATTTGTGGAATGAAGTACGCGTAAAAGGCGGCGCATACGGCACAGGAGCAGGCGTAAACAGCCTTGGAGAAGTGGTATTTCATTCATATCGCGACCCGTCTCCGTCGGCGAGCATAGAAATTTACAACAGGGCGGTTCAGTTCCTTGAAGCATTCTGCCGCAGCGATGAAGATCTCAGCAGATTCATCATAAGCAGCATTGCGCGCGGCGAACCTATGATGTCCGACGGGGAATACGGTTCAAACTGCGACAATATGTATTTCAGAGGAATAACTCAGGAAAAACGTCGGGAAATTCGTCAGCGTATGCTGTCTCTCACTAAAAATGATCTTGCGGCGGGCGTGGAATTCCTGAAAAATACAGGAAATTGCTGTATTGTCGGAGCGAAAAATGCAGTTGAAGCTTATGGCGGAGATATAGTTGTGGAATCAGTTAAATAAATTCATAAATGGAGATGCATAATAATGAATATCAAAAAAATAGCTGCTTTTGCGGCTGCAATATGCGTGATTTGCGGAGCTGTTTCGTGGAATACAGAGTACAGTACTGCGAATGTCAGCTATGCCACTGAAAATGAAGATGCAAACAAGATAACGCTTAATAAAATAGGCGACAAAGTACCGCTCAGCCTCGGCGGTACTACCGAGATCCCAAAATGGTACAGCGACGATGAATCCGTTGCCGTTATTGCTTCAACAGGCGGTCAGTC
Source organism: Ruminococcus sp. UBA3286 (assembly GCA_002362135.1). Taxonomy (GTDB): domain Bacteria; phylum Bacillota; class Clostridia; order Oscillospirales; family Ruminococcaceae; genus Ruminococcus. Next base: position 13,637 of record DETO01000053.1, read on the forward strand.
GGCGGAAGTTACAGCGACGGGAAAGGGTTCTACAGCCGTATATGCCATATTATCGGGACAAACGCTTCGTTTTGACGTGACCGTTCTGGGAATTGAAGACGAGTCGAATAAAACGGTTGACGTAGGAACGGTTACGCTCACAAATGCGCGTTCGGAAGCAACGGTCGATCTCACGGGAGCTAACGCCGAGGACGCGGTGTGGAATACCAGCGACCCGAGCGTTGCTGTTGTTGACGAAAAAGGCGTTATTACCGCAGTAAATAAGGGTACGTGCAAAATCACAGCCGTTTATGAAAATGTTACATATGTTATAAACGTTGTATCGGAGTATGATCCAAGCGTAGTTCCGGAAACGCCGGCTTCTTTGCTGTGCGAATTGGAATTTTCAAATCAGAATCCTACGCGCAGTCTTAAATTTGAAGTTCCGTCCGATGAAATAAAAAACTGGCGCAGTACCGATGAAAGCGTAGTTACAGTTTCGGAAAGCGGCGTAATGAAAGCCGCAGGTTCGGGAAATTGTCGGGTTTACGTAGAAGTACAAGGTAATCTTTGCTACATTGAGGTAAAATCCACATATGATCCGAATCAGTCAACCGTTATCGAGTTGGGTGAAATTACGCTGACCGCCGAAAAGAAATCCCAGAAGCTTACGCTGAATAATGTTGCCGAGAATGCGAAAATCGAGTGGAGCAGTTCGGACAGCAGTATTGCCGCAGTATCGGACAGCGGTCTGATCATAGGCGTTTCAAGCGGAAGCTGCCGTGTCATTGCAAAGGTTGACGGAGTTGAGTATGGCGTAAACGTAAATGTTGATTTTAAAGCAACTGACGATATCCCGACTACTGTTATAAGGGGAATCGGCAGTACCGCGACGATAAATATCACAGGAATGAGCGGCGAGATAAAATTCAGCACTTCCGATTCTTCTGTGGCAGCCGTTGATAAAAACGGAAAAATCACGGCTGTAGGCGAGGGAACGGCAGTTATTACGGCTGAATTTTCGGGTGGCACGTCGGTAATGTATGTAAAAGTAGTGAAAAGTGGAATAATAGGCGATGCCAATGATGACGGAAAAGTTGAAATTGCCGACGCTACGCTGATACTTCAATATCTCACAAACAAAGATGAATATCAATTGACGGAAGCAGGACTTTATAATGCCGATGTTGACGGGATTCCGGGAGTTACGGCAAGCGATGCGCTTGCGATACAGCAGCTTGATGCAGGAATAATACATTCGCTGCCGCTCGTTACGAATTGAGATCATGAAAAAGCGATATATTATCCCTCTTGCTGTCATTGGATTTTCCGCGGTAATGATGATTATAGGACGTCTGTTTCGTGGTTTTGCGGATTTTTACTGCGATCGTATTTTTCATATAATTTCAGTTCCGTATGCGTTTTTATGCGGTATTCTGCCCATATCCGTTGGGGAAATCATGATAATCGCGGCGTTGATACTGATTTTTGTTGGCATTCCCGTGATGCTTGTCATGCTGATCTTCGCGAAGGAAAAACGCCGAAAAATAGTCTCCGTATCGCTGACTATAACTCTCAGTATGCTTGCGTTTACGTTTTTTATGGAATCGATGAATTGCTTTACGCTGTATGGCTGCACGAGATTTTCCGAGCGATTTTTCACGGAGACCGAGCATGATAATGAGGAATTGAAAGCGTTGTATTCAATGCTGATAGACGAAGCTAATTCATTGGCGGCAGAAGTGCCGAGAGATGAAAATGACAGATTTGTTCTTACAATAGATCCTGTCGAGGAATGCAGGAGCGCAATGAAAAAGGCGTCGGAAAAGTATCCGCAGTTGAAAGGATACTATCCGAAGCCTAAGCCGATAATGTTTTCTTATTTTATGAGCCAGACGGGAACTTTGGGAATGTATTTCCCGTTTTCCATGGAAGCTACGTATAATAACGATATCGTTCCCGAAGTCATGCCTGAAGTGATATGCCATGAGTACGCTCATCTTAAAGGATTTATGCAGGAAGACGAAGCGAATTTCATATCGTATATCGCAACGCAGGGGAGCGACAATGCGGAAGTGCGTTATAGCGGCTGTCTTGACGCTCTCGAATATGTGCATAATCAGATATATGCCAACGAAATAGCTTCAGGCTATGAATTAACGGGGAAAATTTCCGAGCAGGTTCGAAAAGACTGGTTCAGATTTTTGCCTGATAATTACTGGGAAGAAAACGATAAGAAGGAGATAATTTCCACGGAGACAGTAGCTGCGGTTTCTGATGCCGCTTCTGATGCAAGCATGAAGCTTAACGGAGTTGAAGACGGAATTGCCAGCTACAATCGCATGGTAAATTTGCTTCTTGATTATTATTTCCCGCCCGAAGAATAGATTTTGATTTTTATGAGATCGCCGAGGTAGTTTCAGTTGAAACGGTTTCCGAGGCGATCGTCGTTGTTTCAGCGGCATCAGAGGTTGAGGGTTCTGTTGAAGGTACGTAGGAAGCGTCGGGGGATACTTCGCTGAAAGTAATGCAGAGAAGATTATTTGGCATCGCAAATGAAGCGATATAGCCGTTTTCGTCAACCGAAAGCGTGTAATCTCCGCCGTCAAGAGAACCCGAGATCTCAAGCATTCCTTCATTTTCGCTGCCTTTAAGTTCTTCTTTGCGAGCGTTTTCGTCAACGGCGTCGATCAGATTCAGCAGCATCGCCTTAACGGGAAGCGCGGAACGAGGTACCGAAAAGCTCAATCCCTTATAATCGGCGGAAACATTGCCGTCCATGAAAGTAAGCTTCACTCCGCTGAGGGTATTTGGCGATTCAAATTCAGCTTCCCACATACCGTCTCCCAATCGCTTTATAGTGGCGTCGGCGTTCAGCTTGTCAAGGCTTATCAGCGCTTTTGAACTGAAAGAACAGTTAAGGTTGTTTTGCCTTTTTTCAGTACTTTTCATAGGCGCTGAGCATGATGCAAGGCAAAAAATCATAAATACTGCAAAAAAGGACGTGAATAATTTTTTCATAATAAAATCTCCTTGAATTATTATTTTTAATTATAAACGTCCTTTAATTTATCACTGACTTTGTTTTTCTTTTAAAATCCTGAATGCGTCGGAGAGACAGTCGATGACATCACGCGGAAGCATTGCCTCCTGACCGAATTTTTCAGCGGCGGCATCGCCTGCAAGACCGTGCATGTAAACTCCCGCACAGGCTGAATCATAAGGCGAAAATCCCTGCGCAGCGGCAGAACCGATAATTCCCGAAAGAATATCCCCGCTGCCTCCCTTGCTCATTCCTGCATTGCCCGTATGATTTGCAGCGGTATTGAAACGATCGGCAATTATAGTGCCTGCGCCTTTCAATACGACGGTAACGTCATACTTTTCCGCATATTTTTCCGCGACCATGATACGGTTATTATTTATGGTATCGGCGTCGCAGTTTAAAAGACGCGCCATTTCGCCGGGGTGCGGAGTAAGGATAACTTCCGAATTTTTATTTACCAGTATTTCAATGTCCTGAGCAATGCAGTTGATCGCGTCCGCGTCGATGACAACAGGAACTTCGGCATTTGCCACAACGAATCGCACGATCTCGGCAGTATCGTTTGTAACTCCCATTCCCGAACCTATAACAATGGAATCCGAGCCTTTCATAGCTTCAAGAAGGAGATTTTTGCTGCTGTCGAATAGCATATATCCGTAATCGTCGCATTCAAGCTCGATATATGTAGCTTCGGGAGCAAGCACAGATACGGTATCTATACATTTTTCCACGGAGGCAACTTTTACGCGGCCTGCTCCGCTTTTAAGCGCGCCGAGAGCAGCAAATGCAGCTGCACCTCGCATCGATGAACTGCCTGATATAACGAGTACCGTGCCGAAGATTCCCTTATGCGCGTCACGCTCTCTTTTTGGCGGGAAGAAAGCAATGCTGTTTCTGTCAAGTCGGTGACAACCTCTTTCGCTGTCAAGAATATCATATGCCTGAGGAGGGATTCCTATGTCAGCAACTGTGATCTTTCCGCATAATTTTTTCAGCGGATACTGAGTCATTCCGAGTTTAAGGCAGCCTAAACATAGGGTTTCATCAGCTTTAAAGCAACCCGGCGAGACTGTTCCCTTAGAACCGTCGCCGCCGCTGGGAATATCGACAGCAATCTTATATGCGCTCGTGCCGATAGCGAAAACAGCCATAAGATCTTTTTCGAGTTGTCCGTGAAAACCTGTTCCGAATACGCCGTCAATAAGAATATCCGCGGCAACTATTGCAGAGCGGATATCAGTCATGCGCTGTTTTTCGCGGAGAAGGATTTTTTCAACAGCAGAAAGTTCCTTTTTCCCATTCAGCGATGTAATATCCTTGTCTTGTATGGTCATGTAGTCAAGCTCGGCAGCCTCTATTGCAGCTTCGACATTTTCGCTGCGGAAACCTGTAATTATCTTCACTTTATCCGGAAGCAGTTCGAAATATTCAATTGCAAGCTTGGTAGAGGGCGCGTTTACAAGATTCACAACGGTGACATTATAACCGCGGTATACAAGCCTGTGGGCGGCGGCAAAACAGTCTCCGCCATTATTTCCGCTGCCGGCAAGAAAAACGACGTTAGTGTGTTCGGGTTTAGACCTTTCACGGCAACTTATCTCCATTATGCGTTCCGCAAGCGCCCTGCCCGCTTTCTGCATAAGATCTTTTTTTGTTACGCCGAGATTTTCAGCCTGATCTTCGACCCTGTTCATTTGCTTTGTTGTTACGATTTTCATCAGATCTCACTCCTTGTATCATTTACATATATTTTTTCCTGAGCGGCATGGGAAGAAATTTCACAATATTCTCCCTCATTCTTTCATCGGGACAGAAAATAAGACGAGTCATGCCGAATTCTTCATGAGGAAAATCAGCATAATATTCTTTGGAGGCAATATTGTTTGTTGCCAGTACAACAGTCATCTCGTCCGTTTCCTCGGAAGTATTTTCATCATATTTTCCAAAATCCGTAAACTTGCTTATCTGAATTGTAAGCATGGGTTTGCGCTTGCTCTGGGCGATTATTTTGTCTATATCCAGCTCGCCGTTTGTAAATGTGTATTCATATTCCACATTAAAATTTCGTGATATCAAGAAAGTTCCGCAGCCGCAGGCGATAGCCAGTATCATTCCGATAAAAGCGATCATAATGCTGCTGAGCATAAAGAATGATCCGACGGCAAAAATAATAGTCAGCGCAATTCCTCCCACAACAGTAAGAACATTTTTAGTTTTGTCGCTGTTGGTGAGTTCTTTTTTTACAAGCTGTTCTGCAAAATTATCCATAAATATACTCCTGTCATGAATAAGAATTTGTTCTTATTCCAAAAATTTTTCTTCTATAGCAATATAATACCATATTTTTCGAAAAATTTCAACGGCTGAAAGAAAAAAATTTCAAAAAACACTTGATTTTTTTTTCAGATTCAGCTATAATGTATTTATAAACTCTATGACTGAGAGAGTAGATCTGATGAAGCTTGCCAAGAGAGAGATGCGTTGGTGGGAGCATTTTGAAGCGTCACGGGTTGAAGTTCACTCACGAGAGGCAGCGTTGAAGGCGCAGGGAGCGGATTTTCCCTAAGCTGTGTAGACGATGACGTATATCTGCGTTAAAGATAAGAGAGTGTCGGCTCTCCCGAAAATGGGTGGTATAGCAAGTTAGTCTTGTCCTGTTGGGCGAGGCTTTTTATTTTGACACAAGGCAACCTATAAAAACCTCTTTTGACAAAAATCAGCTATGCGCGGAATTTGCCGCGTCAAGTCCTCTTGGAATGCGTCAGCACGCCTTCAAGGACTTTCCTTGCAACTTCCGTACCTAACTGATTTTTGCTTAACCAAACAGGTTTTTAGAGGTTACCACAAAAAGTATACAGGAGTGATTTTTTTGAAAGAACAGCTTGAAAAAATTGAAGTGCTTGCAAAGCATGAGTTGGAATCATGCACGGAGATCAAGGCGCTGGACGAACTGAGAATAAAATTTCTCGGAAAAAAAGGTGAGCTTACCGCTATTCTGAAGCAGATGGGCAAGCTTTCGGCAGAGGAAAGACCGGTTATCGGTCAGCTTGCGAATAAGGTTCGCGCCGATATTGAAGAGGCTCTCGGCAGCAAGCTTGCGTCTTTAAAGGCTGATTTGCAGGCGGCGCAGCTTAAAGCGGAAACTATTGATATTACGCTTCCGGGCAAAACTGCTCCCATGGGTAAGTTTCATCCTCTTACCAAGGGCGAAAACGATATCCGCGAAATTTTCATGGGAATGGGATTTGATATTGCCGACGGCCCTGAGATAGACGACGACTATCATGTATTTGAAGCGCTTAATCTTCCCCCTGATCATCCTGCAAGAGATACTCAGGATACTTTCTACATTGAGGGAACGGACGAAACTATTCTTCTGCGCACCCAGACTTCCTCGGTTCAGGTACACATAATGGAAACTCAAAAGCCGCCTATCAGAATAATTTCACCCGGCAGAGTGTTCAGATCTGACGCCGTTGACGCAACTCATTCGCCGCTTTTCCACCAGATCGAGGGACTTGTTATCGATAAGGGAATCACGATGAGCGATCTTAAAGGAACTCTTGAAATGCTTATGAAAAAGCTTTATGGCAATGACTGCAAACTTCGTTTCCGTCCGCATCACTTCCCGTTTACAGAGCCTTCCTGCGAAGTTGATATAAGCTGTTTCAACTGCGGCGGCTGCGGCTGCTCAATGTGCAAGGACGAGGGATATATCGAACTTCTCGGAGCGGGTATGGTTCACCCGAAAGTGCTGGAAAACTGCGGAATCGACAGTTCCGTTTATTCCGGATTTGCATTCGGACTCGGTCTGGAGAGAATCGTAATGGGCAGGTACGATATTAATGATCTTCGTCTGCTTTACGAAAACGATGTTCGTTTTCTTGAACAGTTCTGATGAATAAATACGGCGTGGATAAGGCAAGAAAAAAATGCCGGAATTCCATAAAAATTGAAATGACAATACATTTGATAGCTGCTGTTGTCATTATCGTTATCGGCAGCGTTTGCGTATTTGGTGTTTATCATAATGAATCGCCCGAATCTGCGATATATTTTGCTTTGGTTTTTATTGTTGCAATTAGCGTATATCTCTTTTTCAGCATCAGAAGCTTAAAGGGCAAAATTATTGTAAATAAAGCGAAACTGCGGTATTTAGATGACATCGACAGTTATACGTCAGAAAGAATAAATCAGGAAATTGAAAGCAGCAAAATGATGTACGATACATTTTATTTGCTTGAAGATTATTTTTATGCGCCAAAATCATGTCTTATTATAGGTTATCAGGAAATTGCTGAATTTAAAAATATTATACACAGCACGAACGGTATCAAAGACAGCATAATTGTTGCGATAACCGATAAAAACGACGTGGTTTTTGAGATAAGTGTGAAAAAATGGAAAGATTATTACAAGCGCTGTAATTCAATTTCGGAAATTTTATATGAAAAGCAAAGAAATTTTGTTGAAAGGAAAAAAATATGAATTTATCAATGAAATGGCTTAACGATTATGTTAAAGTCGATGTACCGATAAAGGACTACTGCCATGCTCTTACAATGAGCGGTTCTAAAGTAGAATGCTATGACGTTGAGGGAAAGGATATTTCCAATGTTGTCGTAGGTAAAATTCTTTCAGTAGTTCCTCATGAAAATTCAGATCACCTCGTTGTATGTCAGGTAGAAGTCGGAAAGGAAGAACCCGTACAGATCGTTACCGGCGCTTCAAACGTAAACGCAGGCGATATCGTTCCCGTCGCTCTTGACGGTTCAACACTTCCAAACGGCGTGAAGATCAAGAAAGGCAAGCTCCGCGGCGTAGCGTCAAATGGAATGCTCTGTTCTCTCGGCGAACTCGGACTTGACAAGCGCGATTTCCCCTACGCTATTGAGGACGGCATTTTTATTATGCAGGAGGACTGCGAGATAGGTCAGGACATACAGTCTGCTATTGGTCTTAATGATACTTCCGTAGAATTCGAGATCACGTCAAATCGTCCGGACTGCCTCAGTGTTATCGGTCTTGCAAGAGAAACTGCCGCTACATTCGATCTTCCTCTTAATTTACCTGTTCCCGAATTCAAGGGTGTTGACGGCGATATAAACTCTATGCTGAAAGTTGATGTCATCAACACTGACAAGTGCAGACGTTACTGCGCAGGAATCGTTAAAAACGTAAAAATAGAACCGTCTCCGCGCTGGATGCGTGAAAGACTTCGTGCAAGCGGCGTAAGACCGATAAATAATTTTGTTGATATTACAAATTATGTAATGCTTGAAACCGGTCAGCCTATGCACGCTTTCGACCTTCGCTACGTTGAGGGAGCTCATATTAACGTGCGCAATGCGGTAAACGGTGAAAAGATCATGACTCTTGACGGCGTGGAACGCGAACTTACAGAAGATATGCTGGTTATTGCCGATGAAAAGAAGCCTGTTGCAGTTGCAGGAATCATGGGCGGAGAATACAGCGGAATCATGGACGATACAACGACAGTCGTATTTGAATCCGCATATTTCGAGCCGACTCAGGTTCGCCGTACTTCAAAGGCATTAAAACTTAAATCCGACGCTTCCGCTCGCTATGAAAAGGGCGTTGATCCGCTTATCAGTATGTACTGCCTTAAAAGAGCATTCCAGCTTGTTGAAGAACTTGGCGCAGGCGAAGTACTGAATACCGTTATAGACTGCGATCATTCCGATCATAAGCCGTCTGTAGTGGAATTCGATCCCGTGAAGATCAACGAATTCCTTGGTACGGATATTTCGGAAGACAAAATGAAAGAATATCTGACCAGACTTGATTTCAAAATCGAAGACGGAAAGGTTATCGCGCCTTCATTCCGTATCGATATCGAGCGTCCTGCCGATATTGCCGAAGAAGTTGCGAGAATTTACGGTTACAACGAAATTCCCTCTACTGATTTCCGCGGCGTTGCAAAGGCTGAATTAAGCGCAGAGCAGAAATTCTTACGCGATCTCAGAAATGTTGCGGTTTCACTCGGAGGCTATGAGATCGCCACATATTCGTTTGTATCGCCTAAATATTTCGACAAGATAAAACTTCCGCAGGACAGCAAGCTCCGCAAGGTAGTTAAAATTGTAAATCCGCTGGGCGAGGATACAAGCGTTATGAGAACGTCTACTATTCCTTCGATGCTTGATGTGCTTTCGTTCAACTATAATAACAGAAATGAAAAGGCTGTTTTGTTTGAGATTGCTAAGGAGTATATTCCTGTTGATGAAAAGCGCAGCTATCAGGGTGATGAAGCGATTCTTGTAAACAGTGGCAAGCCGCGCCACGAATATGAATACCAGCTTCCCGACGAACCTCAGAGACTTACTATAGGAATGTATGGCGGCGACGCTGATTTCTATGTTCTCAAGGGGATGATCGAGCAGATTTTCAGCGAGCTCCATATCAGCGGAGTTGAATACGTAAGAGCAGGGGAGTGCGAAGTATTTGATGAAAAATACGCGCTTCACCCCGGCAGAAGCGCAGTTATTCTCAAAGACGGCGTTCATCTCGGAATCATGGGCGAGGTTCATCCGGAGGTTCAGGAAAATTATGGAATCGGCGTTAAAACATATGTTGCCAAGCTGAATATTCCTGAACTTATGGAAACTGCAAGCGACAAAATCACTTATAAGCCGCTTCCGAAATTTCCTGCAATGACTCGCGATCTGAGTCTTATCGTTGATGATGAAGTGCCTGTTGCGGCTCTTGAAAAGGCGATCCGCGGTGCAGTAGGCAAGATACTCGAAAAAGTTACGCTGTTTGACGTTTACAAAGGAAAGCAGATAGAAGACGGCAAGAAGAGCGTTTCTTATTCAATTTCAATGCGTTCTCACGAAGGAACTCTTACCGACGAGCAGGCTGACGGCGCAATGAAAAAAGCGCTCAAAGCCCTTGCAAACATCGGAGCAGAACTCCGCGGCTGATAAAAATTTAAGTAATTATCCATAATAAAAAACCTGTTTGCAAAGCTTAGTTTTGCAGACAGGTTTTTATGATTAGCGTACTCTTTTTGAAAAAATATCGTTGATAAGCCGATGAAGTCGGATTTGCAGCGATATTTTCCATTCTGAATACAAAGCGATATCCTCTTCGTTCGGAATGACATGAGAATTCAGCGCGGCATAAACCCGCTGACAC
>DETO01000053.1:24098-24823 GCA_002362135.1 Ruminococcus sp. UBA3286
CATAAACCCGCTGACCTGCCAATTCTCCCTTTGGCGGCAGGTCGGGAATTTTTGCATCGCACGGGGAAATACCAATAGGGTGTATCTCGCATGATATCTCAGGCGGCATACCGTCAATATCCGTGATATTCAATTCGGAATTTGACAGCGTTTTTTCGGTAATATTCATGCTCATGAACGGCGGAAGAAGAATTTCGGCTTCATCGGGTTTGCTGTAATTGTTCAATGCTCTCGAAATATCGATGCAATTTATTCCGACAGGCAGTCTGAATTTCAGCAAAGCAATTCCGCGGCGGTCACGGTAGGAATTCAGAAATCCTGCCGTTGAGGTCGATGTCAGGGAGATAGTTGCGGAATTTTGACGGCAGAGTAAAAAATCAGTCATTCGTTCTACGCGGTAAACGCTTACATTTTTATCAATCGCAGATTTTGAAAACGCTGAAAACAGCGATTCGAAGAATACCATAAGACGCGGTATATCAGCAATTACAGCCGAATTTAAAAATTTTCCCTCAGCAGTTCGCGCTATTTCGGTATAAATATTTGGAAAAAAAAGCGAATTAAGCGTAACATAAGCTTTGGAATCGCCATAAAACGGGTCATTCTCCGATACGTCACCGATATAATATCGCAGTGCGTTTTTTTCATTTTCTGTAAGCATAATAGAAGTTCTCCTTAGAGCCTGTTTAGTATCTCGGTGTGTGCAGATTTTCGAGCAGATTTTT
>DETO01000012.1:0-5314 GCA_002362135.1 Ruminococcus sp. UBA3286
ATAATTATATACTATTTAAAAAAAAATTCAAGTCTTTTTTCTTAATTTTTGCGAAAACGAAGAAAAAAGAGAAAAAAACGGCGTAAAAATGCAAATTTTTTGTAAAAGCGCTTGCATTTTTTACGAATCTGTATTAAAATAAGAAAAGATATTCAGAGCGGCGAAATGCCCTGAGAGGTTTATGGAGGAAAGAATATTGAAGATAAGCGGAATCGTGTGCGAGTATAATCCTTTTCATAACGGGCATCTGCATCATATTTCCGAAACGCGGAAAAATGGCGCGGACAGGATAATATGCGTGATGAGCGGAAATTTCGTTCAGCGCGGAGATGCGGCTGTTATGGATAAATTCAGGCGCGCCGATCTTGCGGTACGCTGCGGAGCAGACCTTGTGCTGGAACTTCCCGTGCAGTACTGCCTTTCTTCCGCTGAATTTTTTGCAAAAGGAGCAGTATGCATACTTAATTCGCTGGGAGTTGCGGACGAGCTTTCATTCGGAAGCGAATGCGGCGATATTGCGAAGCTTTCGGAAACTGCGGAAGCTGTCGATTCTGTTGTTGATTCCGAAAAAATGCTTGAACTTATGAAAAACGGATATACATATCCAAGAGCTTTAAGCACGGTTTTGGCTGATATTGCACCGAATGCGGCTGAGATTTTATCTGAGCCGAACAACGTGCTTGCTGTTGAATATCTTCGGGTATTAAAATATTTTGATTCGGATATAAAACCGTTTACGGTAAAGCGTTCGGCTGCTATGCATGACAGCGGAGAAACTGACGGAAACATGGCGAGCGCGTCGTATATCAGGGAGCATATTGAAGAAGCGATATCGTATGTTCCGCCTATCTGGGCTGATGCTCTTGAAAGTGAAACGGCGGATATCAAGAATCTGGAAAGCGCTATTCTCTACCGCGTGAGAACGGCTTCCGCCGAGGAGATATCGGAAATAAACGACGCTGGACAGGGCTTGGCGCAGCGGATATACGCCGCAAGAAACGCGGCTTCTCTTGATGAAATGTTTGAAGCTGTAAAGTCAAAGCGATTTACAATGGCGCGTATAAGAAGAGTAATATTATCGCTGCTTATAGGGATAAAAAAAAGCGATATGGCTGAATTACCCCCATATATAAGGGTTCTTGCCCTGAACGGGGGAGGCAGGGAGATGCTGGCTGCGGCAAAGAAAAAAGCGTCTCTCCCTTGGGGAACTTCCCTTGCGAAATTGTTGGAGAAAAACGCCGCGGCAAAACGTTTTGCGGAACTCGAAAGCAGGGCGGCGGATATATACGCTCTCGCTTTCAGAACTCCCAAAATAGGAGGAATGGAATTCAGAACAGGGATAAAAATACAGGATTAGAGCCTGTTCAGGAAAATGGAGTATATTTTATAATGATAAAGAAATTTACATTATCAATGATGATTTTAATGGCGTCTTCCGCCCTTTTTTCATGCGGAAGAACCGTTCCGGCACATGATAATAATTTTGCCGATGTTCCTGTTGATACGGGAACTCAGCTTACAACAACGTCAGAACCGGCAGCGGAAACTACTGTTGCCAGTACAACAGATGATCGTGAATCCGAATATATTGAAAACAATGTTGAGATCAATACTGCCGATCAGATCGGAGCTCCGGAGCATATCGAGATAGACCCGTATATGCCGGAGGGGTATGAACTTTCGGATTCCTGCGTGATCGATGGATTTGAAACGGTAATGCAGAATCCCGAGCTTCCTACAGGCTGTGAGATAACAGCTCTTACCCAGACATTGAATTTTTACGGATTTGATGTTGACAAAGTTGACCTTTGCGATATGTTTATGCCGATAGATATTAATGGATACTACTCAATGAATAGTGCGTACCTTGGCGATCCGAGATCAAATAACGGATTCGGGTGCAACGCTCCCGTTATCACAATGGCTGCTTCTTATTATTTTACATGGATAGGTTCTGACTGGTACTCTGTCGATCTTACCGGTATATCATTGCAGGAGGTCTTTTATCAGATAGAGTGCGGCAGACCTGTTGTTGTGTGGTCAACGATAGATCAGCGTGAGACATACGCGGAATTTCAGTTTACGCTGGGCTGCGGTGAAGATTTTTATTTTAATCCTTACCAGCATTGCCTGACGATATATGGATATGATTACAGCAGTGGAGTAGTTTATGTTGCCGACCCTTTGGCAGGAAACGTGCAGTATGATATGGACAGGTTTGAACGCATATACGATGTTATGGGAGATCAGGCGGTCATTTTGTGCGGAAATGAAGAGTCGGCAGGAGTGGAATATTCAACCGAAGAAGAAAAAGCGGATTTGCTGAAAAAAATACAGCAGAATATTCAAGGTGAAACGCCGGGGGTCATATTACATTGAATAAAACAATTATAAGGGGAGTTATTTTTGATCTCGACGGAACTCTTATCGATTCCATGCAGATATGGTACGATATCGATCGAAAATTTCTGGCGGAAAACGGCGTAAACGAGCCTCCCGAAGATATATCGGACAGAATGAAAAAAATGACGATAGACGAGTCGTCTAAATATTTTATAAATGAATTTGGTCTCAGCTGTACCGTAGAATACGTTATCGGGCGCATCAAAGAGCTTGTACGCATTGAATATGAGGAAAATATTCCGCTGAAACCATATGCGGCGGAAATACTTGATTTTCTGGACAGCCGCGGAATTCCATGCGGCGTTGCGACCGCTACATACGCTTCGCTGGCGGAGGCTGCGCTGAAACGCTGCGGAATCCGCGATAGATTTGAATTTTTGCTGACTGATAAGGAATATCCGAGAGGGAAAAAATTCCCCGATATTTTTCTCGGCGCTGCAAAAATAATAGGCGCGCGTCCCGATGAGATACTTGTCGTCGAAGATTCTCTGCATTGCGTGGAAACGGCTAAAAATGCGGGATTTATAACGGCGGCGGTTTATGATAAGGCGTCGGAATGCGACAGAGAGATTCTTGAGAAAACTGCCGATATTTATCTTTCGGGACTTGACGAGATCGAGAAATTCTTTTAGAAGGATTGATAATATGAAAAAAGTTATGGTTGGAATGAGCGGAGGAGTGGACAGTTCGGTTGCCGCTCTTATCCTGCGTGATTCGGGATATGAAGTCATGGGTGTTACGCTGAAAATGTTTGGCGACGAGGATATTATTCAGGCAGAAGAAAGCGGCAAGACCTGCTGCGCGCTTTCCGACGTTCTCGATGCAAAAAGCGTTGCGAGACGGCTTGGCTTCGATCATCTTACGTTTAATTTCAAAGATTGCTTCCGTGAAAACGTCATGAACCGTTTTGCGGAAAGCTATCTGTGCGGCAAAACTCCGAATCCATGTATAGAATGCAACAGATATGTTAAATTTGACAAAATGCTCCGCCGCGCAATGGAGCTGGAATATGATTATATTGCAACTGGTCATTATGCGATATGTGAGTATGATGAAGAGCGCGGACGCTATCTGTTGAAACGTCCTGCGGACAGAAGCAAAGATCAGACATATGTGCTGTATTCTCTGACTCAGGAGCAGCTTGCCCATACTCTTTTTCCGCTTGGCGGACTTGAAAAAAAGCAGGTGCGCGAAATTGCGGAAAAGGCAGGTCTGGTGAATTCCAATAAGCCTGACAGTCAGGATATATGCTTTGTTCCCGACGGAAAATACGCGGAATTTATCAAAAAATTCACGGGAGCGGATATCCGCCGCGGAAACTTTACCGACCTGAACGGAAATATTCTCGGCGAGCATAAGGGCATTATAAATTATACGATAGGACAGCGCAAGGGTCTGGGAATCGCACTCGGAAAGCCTGCCTACGTTATCCGCAAGGATATAGCGGAAAATACGGTAGTTATCGGCGATGAGAAAGATCTTTATACGAGTTCGCTTATTGCGGAGGATATGAATCTGATCTCCGTTGAGGAGATAACCGAACCTATGCGCGTGACCGCCAAAACCCGCTACAGTCAGTCGGAGCAGCCTGCCGTAGTATCAAAGCTTGGCGACGGCAGATATTTGGTGGAATTTGATCAGCCTCAGCGCGCCGTTACAAGCGGTCAGGCTGTAGTATTATACGAAGGCGATATAGTTGTTGGCGGCGGAACTATAGTATAAGGAGAATGGTTTTGGAGCTGGAATTGAAATATGAAAAGCTGACTGATAAAATTTATGTATGCGCAAGCAGCGATCACCGTTTTGGCACGGACGCATTTTTGCTTGCGTCATTTTCAGGATATAGACAGAAGGATAAAGTTTGCGATCTCGGTACGGGCTGCGGAATTATTCCGCTGATAATGCAGAAAAGCCGTCCTCCGCAGATAATCTATGCTGTTGATATTCAGGAGGGAGCGATACAGCAGCTCCGTCTTGGTATGGAAAAAAGCGGCGTATCTGGAATAGTTCCCATATGCGCCGATCTTAAAGAATTATGGTATGACGCTCCGATCGGTCGGATTGATCTTGTTACCTGTAATCCGCCCTATAAAGCGGCAAACGCAGGATTTCAGAGCGAACTGACTGCTCAGCGTATTGCGCGTCATGAGATAATGTGCAACATCGGAGACGTATGCGCAGCCGCAGAAAAATTGCTGAAATTCGGCGGCAGACTATGTGTATGTAATCGCCCCGAAAGATTGAGCGACGTATTATTTGCCATGAAAAGTCACGGGATAGAGCCGAAAAGACTGCGTTTCGTATCAAAGAATCCCGATGAAGCTCCGTGGCTTTTTCTTGTTGAGGGAAAAAAGGGTTCAAAGCCATTTATGCAGGTCGAGCCGCAGCTTTACATAAGAAGCGAAAACGGATTTTCGGAAGAACTGCAAAAAATTTACGATATTGGTAAGGAACAAGATCAATGAGCGGAATTTTATACATAATAGGAACGCCGATAGGAAATATGGAGGATATAACTCTTCGGCAGCTGCGAATGATGCAGGAGGTAGATTTTTTGTGCGCCGAGGATACGCGCGTTACATTGAAGCTTCTGAATCGCTATGAGATAAAAAAGGAACTGGTAAGTTTTCACGAACACAGCAGCCGATCTGATGCAGAGCGGATAATTTCGCGAATTTCAGTAGGGGAGAACTGCGGAGTAGTCACGGACGCCGGAATGCCGTGTATATCCGATCCCGGCGAGGTTCTCGTGCGTATGTGCAGCGAATGCGGAATAGAAGTAAAAGTTGTCCCCGGCCCGACGGCGGCGGCTTCTGCTGCGGCAATTTCGGCGCTTCATATAAAAAGATTTACTTTTGAGGGATTCCTGCCGGTTCAGAAAAAAGAGCGCGCTCAGCGTCTTGAACTTTTG
>DETO01000012.1:5637-21180 GCA_002362135.1 Ruminococcus sp. UBA3286
GCGTCTTGAACTTTTGCGGAATGAGACGGCGGTAATGATTTTTTATGAAGCTCCGCACAAATTGAAAGCCGCAATAGAAGATTTTTCGGAATTTTTCGGAACTGACAGGCGTATTGTTATCTGCCGCGAACTTACGAAGCTTCATGAAGAAGTTTTGCGCATGACTCTTGGCGAAGCTGTTGAGTATTACTCCCGTACAGAGCCGAAAGGGGAATTTGTGCTGCTTATCGAGGGAAAATCTGCCAATCAGGGCGAGAAGTTCACCATGGAGCAGGCAATGGAGCAGGTTCGCAGTCTTATTGAGAACGGCGAAAAGCCTACGGAAGCCTGCAAAGCCGTTGCAAAAGAAACGGGATTCCGCAAGGGAGAATTGTATTCGGCGCTTCAATAGTGTAACTGATAATTTTGTGAAAATGCACAAAAACGCTTGTAATTTATAAAAAAGTATGATATACTATTATTAACTTGAATTGAATATATTTAATTTAAGCAGGCAGTCTTTCATAAATTTATAAAATCTGAAAGACTGCATATTTTATAAATTTGACCGCAATTATCTGAGAACAAGTTCTAAGATAAAGGATGCGGCGAAAGAGGTAATTATGATTTGCGATCTGCATTGTCACACAAAATTTTCAGACGGCTCTCTCGGCATTGAAGATGTCATTTCTCAGGCGAAACGCACGGGTATCGACTGGCTTTCGATCACCGACCATGACACCATGTCGTCTTTTTCGAGAGCAGATGTTTTGGGTCAGCGCGAGGGCGTGAAGATACTTCACGGCGTTGAACTTTCCGCATGGGATAAATCAAGGGGCGCAAAGGTACATATTCTTTGCTATGCTCCGCAAAAACCCGATAGATTGGAGGGTCTTTGCCTGAAATCCTGTGAGATCAGAAAGGCTTGCTCGAAAGAAATGATAGCCAAAGTTATGGAAAAATTTCCTATCACTATCGAAAGTATATTAAAGCATACTACGTCGTCAAAAAGCATTTTCAAGCAGCATATTATGCGCGCCCTGATTGATTACGGGTATGCGCTGGAATTTTACGGCGATCTTGATAGGGAGCTGTTTAATCCCCAAAGCGGATGCTGCTATGTTGAGCGCGAATATCCCGACGTAAATTTCGTTATCGATCTTATCCATACCGCAGGCGGAGCGGCTGTTATGGCGCACCCTGCGCAGTACGATAATATTGAATTGCTTGAAGAACTTGCGAAAAAAGGCAAGATAGACGGCGTTGAGATCGGGCATTATTCGGCAGACGAAGCCTACCGCGCTGAACTGCGCAGTCTTGCGGATAAGTATGAATTGATATGTACGGGCGGTTCGGATTTCCACGGCTTGTACAACAGCGTTCCCACCCATCTTGGAAGCGGTACGACCTCAAAAGAAGAACTGGACAGAATAATCAAGCTTACATCAAAAAAGAAAGGATAAACGAAAGCATCTTTGCATGATTTCGTCCATAGACAATAATATGGTGAAAAAATACGGAATGAGAATTGTTTTAACTATAATATTTCTGATATTATTTTTATTTTTCTTCGCTCCGATGTTCAACGGAATAATAAATGTGGGAAACTGCTTTGGAGCGGTCTTATCGGGAATAGCTGCTGCTGCGTTTGCTTTTCCGAAAGTATCGGTAAGTATCGGCTCATGGTTCTGGGAACGGACATGGGGAAGAATAGCAGCTGTTGCGATAGCCGTTATGCTGGCAGCGGGAATCATTCTCGGCGCGGTTATAAGCGGATTTATGCTGAAAGAAATGAATGATAAGCCCAAAAATGAAAATACAACTCTTGTTGTGCTGGGCTGTCAGATGAAGGAGAGCGGTCCGAGTCTTATGCTCAGACGGCGGCTTGACGCGGCTTACGATTACCTGATCGAACATGAAAATGTCAAAGTGATTGTTTCGGGCGGAAAAGGCGACGACGAACCTGTAAGCGAGGCTTCGGGAATGAAAGATTATCTTACGGCACGCGGAATCTCCTCTGACCGTATTTTTGTTGAGGATAAATCCAAAAATACCGAGGAAAATATCGCGTTTTCGAAAGAAATAATAGAACACAAAAATCTGTGCGAAGATATTACCATCGTTACCGACGGCTATCATCAGCTGCGCGCTGATATTTTTGCCGATCGTCAGGGAATTCGTTCGTACAATATTTCCGCTCCCACTTCTGCATGGCTTGTGCCTACATATTGGGTCAGAGAATGGTTTGGCGTGGTATATTACTTAACGCTGGGTTCAAAATAATTATCGGAGGTATAAAATGAACAAGAAAATTATATCTGCCGTCGTTTCTGCGGCAATTATCTGCGGTGCAGTCCCAATGACCGTAAACGCCGAAGAAACAGGAACGTCAGTCGGCGGAGCTTCTGTCTCCCTGCCTCGTTTCAGCACAAATGCATTTCAGAATGGTCAAAGTGAAACTCCCATGCAGATTCCTTCGGCAAGTACAGCCGAAATTCCGCGTTCTGTTGGAAGAAGCGCGCGTTCGTCATATCCGTCGTCTTTCGATCTTCGCGAAACAGGCGGCATAACATCTGTTAAAGATCAGGGCGAATACGGTACGTGCTGGGCTCACGCTGCCATTGCTAGCGCCGAAGCGAGTGTGATGCGGTCAAATCCGCTTGTCGATCTGTCGGAATTCCACACGGCCTTTTATCCTTATTATGGAAATTATAAGATAGATATCGGCACGGAAAATCCCGATGATATATTTAAATTTGGCGGAAATTATAACTTTGTTACAAATATATGGTCTCAGGGAATAGGCCCGATCTCCGAAAAGAAACTTCGCTATGGCAATCTGGAATTTTTCGATAATCAGAGCAGAGTTGACGAAATACAGTACGAATCTGATTACAGGTTGAAAGAATCGCGGACTTTTGATTTTGACTGGGAAAGATCAAACGCCGACGTTGTAAATGAACTTGTAAAAAGATATGTCAGTGACGGAAAGCCTATAGATGTATCGTATTATTCTAATCCGGAACTTTGTTATAATTATGATTTCTGCACGTCAAACAGTACCAAACGTCCGAGGTTTTCAAATCATTCTGTAACGATAATCGGTTGGGACGATAATTACCCTGCTGAAAATTTCAATATTAAGCCCTCGCAGAACGGCGCATGGCTTATCAAAAACAGCTGGGGCGAGGATTTTGGCAATGAAGGCACGATGTGGATATCGTATGAGGACGAATCGCTGCATGAATTTGCCGTATATGAGCTTGATGATTCCGATGAATATATGTACATGGACTATTATGACAAATTCATGCCCATGCAGTCTCTTGCATCAAATGATGAAGGGAACGGTTCGTATATGGCGAATGTATTCACAAATGACGAATTCGCCATGCAGCTTGAAGCAATTTCAATGTATATACAAAATCCTGATACGGAATATGAGATCACGATCTATAAAAATCTTCAGGATCTTTCAAATCCTATATCCGGAACTCCTTCTTCGACAACATATGGAAGTGTGGATTCGAGTGGATATTTCACAATTGAGCTGGACGAAAACGTAATACTGGAACACGGGGAAGATTATTCCGTTGTGGTATATGCTTACAATCCGTATACGCCTTACGTTATTCCAATTGAGGCTTGCAGCTATGTTATTGATGAATCTAACAACAACGATATAGTAAGTCTTGGAGCGTATACAGATTATTACGATATCAAGAATAAAACGAAGTCTTATGAGAGTTTTTACAGTGAAAACGGATCTGAATGGTTTGATGTGATGTCGGAAGACTTGATGTACAGCGATGAAGATGTGGAAAATATGCTTAATGCTTATGAGACAGAGGTTTATGACGGAATAGATTCCGACGATACGGAAGCGCTTGAAGAAGCTGAAAATAGTGTCGATGTAATGAGAATGCTCTTGTCATTAGGCCCGTCAGGAGTAGCTATTGGCAATATTCCTATAAAGACATTCGGAAATCCCGTAGGTGCGGTAGATTTTTCACATATGTCCGGCTGCGTCGGCATGGGAGAGAAAATTTCGCTTTCCGTTAAAGATGATTCCGATATCTATTATTCCGTAAACGGCGGCGAATTTCAGCTGTATTCCGAGCCAATAAGCGTGAATGAACTTACATATATATCGGCTGCTGTCGATTTCGAAAATGTTGTGACGAGAAGCTATATTCCCGATGATGTACAGCTTGAATACGGCGATATTGACGCCGACGGAACTATAACTCCTTATGACGCGAGCATGGTTCTGACTCATTATTCCTGCCTTGCAACGGGCGATAAAGGCGTTCTCGGAAAAGCTGTACTTGAATACGCCGATTATGACGGAAACGGATATATCGACCCGCAGGATTCGAGCATGATATTGAGCAGATATGCTGAACTTGCAACGGAAGCTGAATAGTGTCAACACACCCTAATTGCGATCTGCCGGAAAAATCATACATACTCAACAAAAAACAGGCATATATCTTGATAAAAAATTGTCATTGTTGGTCAATTGCAATAAAAGACAAGTCGGATATATAGTAAATAAAGTCAAAAAGTCAGTTACCGAATTGTAACTTTTAAAAAAAGTCGTGATTTAAATGCGTAAAAACTAACAAAAAAAAGTGTTGAAAGTATACAATATGCTCAAAAAATATTAAAGAACGCTACAAAGCATTGACTTTAAGCGAAAAATAAGGTATATTTGTAGTACAAAAGCAATACGTCTGCGACAGCAGTTCACACATGACTCTTTCGTGCATCAGGGCATTCTCTTAAAGGATACGCCTTGAGAGAATTCCGCAAGGAAGAACATGCGTTAAGACGGAAAACTTCCGTAAGTATTGCTCTGAAAGATTACAGGGACGAAAGTCTTGGTAATAAGTCCTGAACAGGACGACGGCAGAATGAACGTGGGGCAGACGCCCGAGCGAGGACATTCGCCGAGTTTATGCGAAGCGTGATTGAAGCCGATCACATTCACTTTTTATTCACACTATGCACTAAGCGCATAGTACATATTTAAGGAGGAAAAACCAATGAACACACTTAAGAAGACATTAGCATTAGTTGCTGCTCTTGCTATGACTGCTACAGCATTTGTTGGATGCGGAGACGAGGAGAGCTCTTCTTCTTCATCTTCATCCGAATCTTCATCTGAGTCTACACCTGCTGAGGACGAGACATCACCTGCTGAGGGCGACGATTCATCGTCTGAAGGCGGAGACGATGCTACAGAGGGTCAGATCGACGCTTCTGTTGGTACAGGCGGATCTACATTCACAGTTGCTGCTTGGAACCCTGATGACGTTCCTTACCTCATCGCTCAGTGGAAGGGTCTTGACTACAAGACAGTTGCTGAGGATCTTGCTAACGACAAGGTTGACGGTATCAAGTTCATCTCATTCGGCGTAGGCGGCGGCGACGCTTCCGAGAGATACGATCAGATCTTCTCTTCCGGCGACGATCTCGACGTTTACTTCTGCGAGGCTGACTGGGCTCTTAACTACATCAACGACGACGAAAAGACTCTTGACCTTGCTAAGCTCGGTCTTACAGATTCTACATGGCCTAACATCTACTCTTACACAGACGATATCGGTAAGTCCGAGAACGGCGTTCGTAAGGGTATCTCATGGCAGGCAGCAGCAGGCGGCTTCGCTTACAGAGCTGACCTTGCTGAGGAATACCTCGGCGTTAAGTCTCCTGAGGAAATGCAGGAGCAGGTTGCTGATTGGGATAAGTTCGTAGCAGCAGCTACAACAGTAAGCGAGAAGTCCAACAAGTCTGTTGCTCTTGCTGACTCACTCGGCGGTCTCTGGCAGGCATTCGCTTGCAGCCGTACAACTCCTTGGGTTAAGGACGACGTTGTTCAGATCGACGACTTCTGCCAGAAGTTCGCTGATACAGCTAAGGCTCTCTGGGATATCAACGGTGTTACACAGAACGGTCAGTGGACAGATGAGTGGACAGCTTCCGGTGTAAACGGTAACGTTATGGGTTACTTCGTTTCTACATGGGGCTTCGGCGGATTCTTCCTCGACGCAGCAGGCGGCGCTCCCGATGCAGAGGCTGGCAAGGAAGCTGGCGCTCAGTACGGTAAGTGGGCTCTCTGCCAGGGACCGACTCCTTACTACTGGGGCGGTACATGGATCGTTGTTAATCCTAAGACAGATAACGGCGAAGAGGCTCGTGACTTCATCATCTCCGCTACAGCTGACGAGGCTCAGATGAAGGAGTACGCTGTAAACAAGCCTGAGTATGTAAATAACTCTGCTGTTATGGATGAACTCATTGCTGCTGATACAGTATTCAACGAGAGCATCACAGGCAACTTCAAGGATAACCAGAACATCTATGCTACACTTGCAGACAATGCTAAGTCCATCAACTTCAATGGTCTTATCACACCTTACGATGCAACTTGCAAGACTAAGTTCATCGATGCTGTTAAGGAAACATACGTTACAGGCGGTTCTTGGGATGATACAGTTAACGCATTCAAGGATAAAGGCGCTGAAGCACTTCCTGACCTCAACTGGGATTAATTATTAGTTTTTAACTAATAGTCAGTTTAACTAAAAACAATCATACCTACGGGATATTTATGTATTCCGTAGGTGTGTATTTGTTTATCAATAAAATTCCGAGAGGGTGTGTGTTATGGCATCAGCTGCGCAGAGACGTATTAAATCAATCAGCTATGCGAAATATGGCTATCTTTTTATATTGCCGTTTTTTCTTGTTTATTTCTTCTTCCAATTATGGCCTTTGATCAACACATTTATTGTAAGTTTTAAGGGTAATGGTACTGCCGATACAAGCAGCCTTTGGGTTGGATTTGACAACTATAAGGATATTTTATTCGGCGGAAACAGATCGGCTAACGCTATTCATGAACGTTTCCTGAGATGCTTTGGCAATACTCTTATTTTGTGGATCGGAAACTTTATTCCCCAGATCGCTCTTTCGCTTTCACTTGCAGTATGGTTTACAGAGGCTAACCTTAAGATTCCGGGAAAGGGATTCTTTAAGGTAGTTATGTATCTTCCTAATATTATTACAGCTGCTTCCGTTGCTGTACTCTTCCTTCAGCTTTGCGGACAGTCGCAGGATTCTCCCGGCGCTTTGAATATGTTCTTCAGCAAGATCGGTCTTGTAGACTATGATCCGATGTCGAAAAAGTATGATACTATTCAATTCATTGAGGGCTGCTGGCAGTCAAGAGGCGTTGTAATGTTCATTCAGACATGGATGTGGTTCGGTAATACCATGATCATGCTCATGTCAGGTATTCAGGGTATCAACCCTTCGCTTTTCGAGGCAGCAAGCATCGATGGTGCAACTTCAGGACAGGTTTTCAGAAAGATCACTCTGCCCCTCCTTACACCTATCATGGCTTATACTCTCGTTACATCTATGATCGGTGGTCTCCAGATGTTCGATATTCCTTATCTCTATCATAAGGATCCGAATAAAACCAGTAAAAACGTTGAGACCGTTGCCGTTATGATCTTCGAATATTTCCATAAGCCCGGTAAACAGCAGAAGATGGGATATGCCGGCGCTATCTCCGTACTCCTCTTCTTCGTAACTCTTGTTCTCGGTCTTATTTCCTTCTACATGACGCGTGATAAGGACGAGATCGCTAAGAAGAAGCAGAGAAAGAAGATCGCTAAACAGCTTAAGCAGGAAAGTAAACAGTTTGGAGGTTTTTCAATATGAGCAAAATGAATAAAGTATATGGAGAACCAAAGAGCAATTACACTGCTAAATTAAAGATCAAGTCGGCTATTCTGTTTGTATGGTTTGTTATTCTTACAATCATCTGTCTGCTTCCTCTTTATATGCTTATTATTAACGCATCTCATTCAAGTTCCGATATTTCAAACGGTCTTCACCTTTTACCCGGCAAGTTCTTCGGAATCAACTTCAAGACTGTTGTTTCGGGCGAAATGAAGCTCTATTTTGACGCGTTCAACGGTTACAAGAACAGCTTGATCATTACTTGCTGCTCATGCATACTTACAGTTTTCTTCTCAGCTATGACCGCTTACGGCATTCACGTATATGACTTCAAGATCAAGGAAGCTTCATATACAGTTATCCTGCTCGTAATGATGATTCCTGTACAGGTTACATCTGCCGGTTTCGTAGCTTTCATGAACAAGATCGGACTTCTTAACTCCTACATTCCGCTTATCATTCCTGCAATTGCAGCTCCTGCGGTTGTATACTTCATGCGTTCTTACATGAAGTCATCGTTCCCGCTCGACATCGTTGAAGCGGCTCGTATTGACGGATGCGGCGAGTACAGAACCTTCGTTTCCATTGCGATTCCTATGATGAAGCCTGCTATCGCAGTTCAGGCGATCTTCGCTTTCATTGCAAGCTGGAACAACTTCTATACGCCTTCAATGATTCTCGTTGATGGTAATACCAAGAAAAAGACACTTCCTATGATGGTACAGGCGCTTCAGTCTTCAGATACTCTGAATGATAACGGTGCAAAATACATGGCTATTGCTCTTAGTATTATTCCTATCGTCATTGCATATGTGTTCCTTTCAAGATTTATCATCGCAGGCGTTGCACTCGGTGGTGTAAAGGAATAATTTCAAAAATCAACAGCACACTTCGGTGTGCTGTTTTTTATGGGCATCGGATTTCCGATGCCCTTTTGTCATATGAACAGAAATAACTGAATATGATATAGGGAAAGGGGAGACGGCAATGAAGGAATGTACAAGCTACGAGATCATCAGCGAATATATGCCGGCAGCGGTCAGAAAAGCTATGGCTCGCGTATCGGAACGGGAAAAGGAGCGCATAAGTGAAATTCGCCTGTACAGCGGTCGCGCGCCGATCTATGTTTATCCCGATAAAATCAAATATCTTACTGAAAATGGTTTGACAGGCAGCAGAGTTAATACGGCTATTCTGAATGTCAGCGCTCAGGAGGTGCGTGGCGTAGTTGATGCGCTTTGCCATTATTCACTTCACACATATCAGCGCGAAATGAAGCAGGGGTATTTCGTTTTGCGTAACGGGATTCGCGTTGGAATGTCGGGTACATATTCGGACGGCGGAGTGATTACTGATGCGTGCGGATTGAATTTCAGGCTGGCGAGAAATATAAACGGCTGCGGTCAGATAATTTTCGATAAGATTATAAACGAGTCCTGCGGCGTGTTAATTTGCGGCGGAGTTAATTCGGGAAAAACAACAGTTTTACGTGATCTTTGTCGTCTTATCGGGAGCTGGCGCAAGGTTTCGCTTATTGATGAGCGCAATGAGATAGCCTGCGTTCAGAATGGAATCCCCATGAATGACGTCGGCGCACTGACTGATATTCTGTCTGGATGCAGCCGTTCAAGGGGAATAATTTCTGCGATACGAACTTTATCGCCTGATTATATTTTTTGCGATGAGATCTCAACAGCGGAAGATCTGGCTGCGATTACCGAAAGTGCAGGGAGCGGAGTGAAATTCTGCGCAACGGTACATGGGGTAAATTGGAATGAGATAATTTCGGGCGAGATGGCGGAAAATCTTGTAAGGCAGAAAATGTTCAAATATGCGGCGATCTTGCATGGCGCAGATGATCCGGGGAAAATTCGCGAGATAAGAAAACTTTTTTAAAAGAGGAGGAGTGAAATGCTTATAAAAATTTTATCCGCCGTGGCTGCTACGGTTATTGGCGGCGTTATCGGAGCTGCGCAGGCGGACAAACTGTCGGAATCACGGAAAAATTGTACTGAGATCGGAGAAATGCTTCATCGCACCGTATTTGCAATAGAATACCGCAGCGACGATGTTTATGCGATATGTCGGCGATTAAAAGCCGATTCCGATCTTAGTCGTCTGACGTTTTTGAAAGAGCTTCCCGAAGAATACGTGTGCGGTCAGGATTTTCGTGAAATGTGGGATAGAGCTGTGATCTCGCAAAAAAATTTCGGAGAAGATGAAAAGGAGATACTTTTCCGATGCGGAGGGATAATCGGAAAAAGCGACGCAGGCGGACAGATCGCAATGCTTGGGGAATTACAGGAAAAAATCCGAAAAATCGAGGAACAGCGCGGAGAAACGGCATTGAAAAAAGGCAGACTTTATCGAAGCGCAGGACTGCTTTTCGGGATCATGGCAGGAATTATTGTGATTTAGAAAGGACGAGCCGATGGATATAGATTTAATATTCAAAATTGCCGGAACGGGGATAATCGTCGCCGTTCTGAATCTCGTGCTGAAACGCGCCGAGCGCGAAGAACAGGCAATGATGACGACTCTTGCAGGATTGATAGTTGTTCTTGTGTTGATAGTGGAAGAGATCGGAGGACTGTTTGAAACAGTCAAAACGGTATTCGGCTTATGGTAGACAGATCCCTGATCACCGCGGTTTTTTGCGTATCGGCGGCAATATTGGCGGTTTTGCTTCGGCAGCATTGCAGAGAGCAATCCATGATGATAGCTCTCGCCGCCTGCGCAGGAGTTGTAGGAAGTTTTTTGGCAATATTAAGTCCGATGGCGTCAGAACTTCGGGATATATTTAATAATGCCGGAATATCCGACAGCTATCTGAATCTGATCTTTAAAGCAACGGCGGTATGCCTGATCACGCAGATAACGGCTGAACTCTGCCGTGACAGCGGAGAATCCGCGATCGCTTCGGCAGCGGAAATATGGGGGCGCGGAGCGATCGCCTACATAAGCCTTCCGCTGATAAGATCGCTTCTTGAACAGATCGCTGAAATCATCTGAGGTGGAATATGAAAATAACAGCAGCAATTTTTACGGCATTAATGACGGTAATTCTGTGTATTGCGCCGCTGACGGCTTATGCGGAGGAGGATGTCGACTATGGCGAGGAGATATCCGCGGAGATCGACGGATTGCTGAACGACTATGATCTTGGCTTTTCCATAGACGAAATCGACGATCTGTCGTTCAGCGAACTTGTGTCGGCGCTGTGGGAATGCGTTGCGTCGCGTATCGAAGCGCCCTTGCGGATTCTTTGCTCGGTTTTTCTGGTAATAATTTTCACTTCATTTACGCGTTCGATGGGCGGTGGAGCGATCTCGAAGGCGTCGGAAGAAGTTTACGGAATGGTCTGCGTAATGGCTGCCGTCACCGTGATCGTTCCGCAGCTTTTGGTGGTTTACGGTGAGATTCTCGAAACATTGCAGATCAGCGGCGGATTTCTGCTTGTATACGTGCCGATTTTCTCGGCAGTTTCCGTTGCCTGCGGAAGCTTTACATCGGCTGGAGTTTATCATATGTCGATGCTCGGCGCGTCGGAGATGATCGTCAAGCTGTGCGAAAGCTATTTTATGCCGATACTTGGTCTTATGTCGGGATTGACGGTCACGGGCAGCATTTTCCCGAACCAGTCGCTTGACAGTCTGGTGAATCTCATGAAAAAGGGCATAACGTTGGTTATCTCGCTGCTTATGTCTCTTTTCGTCGGATTTGTAACGCTGAAATGCACTATAAGCGGCAAGGCTGACGGAGCGGCTGCAAAAACGGTAAAAATGATGGTATCGGGATTCATTCCCATAGTCGGCAATTCGGTATCTGACGCCTATTCAACAGTAAAGGGCAGCTTTGAGGTTATTGGCGGAACCGTCGGAGCGGCGGGAATAATTGCTATCGTCATGATGATCTTGCCAAAACTGCTCGAAGTCATGATTTATCGTGCGGTCGTATGGATAGGAGCAGCAGCGGCGGATATATTCTCGGCAGGCGCAGTTTCAAAGCTTCTGAAAGGCTTCGACAGCGGACTTGCTATCGCTCAATGCGTGATGATCTGCTATTCTGTCATATTCATTTTCTGTTCGGCAATTCTGATGCAGACGTTCTGAGGTGATCATATGGAAAGTGTAAGAGCCGCAGTTATTGCGGTATGTACGATATCCGCCGTGAAGTGCATTATCGGTAGCATTGCGGCGGCGTCTAAATTGAAAGGTCAGATAGCGTTCATGCTCGATCTCATTCTTGCAGTAGTGATGCTGCTTCCCATTGTAAATGGATTCAGGGAATTCAGCTTTCCCGAAATAAGCGATTATCGAATGGCTGAATATGACAGCACAGACGACGTTTATGCAGCTTCTCTTATAGCACAGACCGAGAAAAATGTGGAAGATGTGCTGATGGAGCAGATAACGGCTGTCGGGATATCCTGCGAAAAAATTGAAGCCGAGGTTAATATTTTTGCGGATCACAGCATATCTATTACTAAGGTGACAGTCACATCGGAGGATTTTGAAGCGGCGTCTGAGATCGTAAAAAACAGTCTGGGCAGCGAAACGGAGGTAATCAATGGAGCTGTTTAAAAAAATAGGAGATCTTTGGCGGAATAAAAAAACTACTGTTGTGACGGCGCTTGGAGCTGTTGGGCTGCTGCTGATAATGATTTCATCGATTCTGCCGGACAAAAAGCAGTCAGCCGAGCAGAACTCCCCTAAGACGGAGATCACGGCTGCTGAAAGTTATTGCCGTGAGACCGAAAAGCGTCTGGAAGATTTTCTTGAAAAGATCGAGGGCGCAGGGAACGTTGAAGTTTATCTTACGGTAGGAAGCGGCGAAAGGTATGTTTATGCAGCGGAGGAAAAGAAAGCTGTGTCAGAAAATAAAGTGGAAAGGGATGAGAAATACGTTCTGATCGGTGGAGGGAGCGAGCGTGAGCCACTGATCGAAAAAGTTGAGACGCCCGAGATAACGGGAGCGGTAATTATATGTTCGGGCTGCGACAGCCCTCTGGTAGAGGAACGGATCTACAAAGCCGTTTCAGCCGCACTTGGAATTTCAACAATGAAAATATATGTATCAAAAGGAGCATAATTATGAAAAAACCTACAATTATCATTGGAAAAAAACAAATAATCATGACTTGCCTGACACTCATGCTGGCGATAGCCGTATACATAAATTACGCAGCCTCGCCGAAACTTTCCAAAGACGGCAATTCCGTTGAAGTGGCTGAAATGGGCGATACGGTAAATTATGGCGAAACGGAATTCGTAGCGGCAAAGGGAGAAGTCGAAAAGGATAATAAGGATAATAAAGATAATAAGGACGATAAGAGCGTATCAGCGGAAGAAACGGCTGCCGATTATTTCGCTCAGGCGCGCCTTGACAAGATGAATAACCGTGACGAAGCCGTTCAGACTTTGCAGACTATCATTGGCGGCGGCGATCTTACGGAAGATGAACTTGTGGTAAACGCGCTGGACGCTGTGGAGGTATCGAAGCTTATCGAGTCGGAGGGAACTATCGAATCTCTCGTTAAGGCTCAGGGATTTGAGGACTGCGTTGCGTATCTTGATGGCGAAACCGCTAAGGTCGTTATCAAGACAAATGGGCTTGATAAGGCGCAGGCGGCGGCTATAAAAGAGATAATTATGAGCGAATCGGAAGTTTTAGCAGAAAATATCAGAATTTTTGAAGTAAAGTAGTTGAAAAATTATTCGCTTTTTGGTATAATATAATAGTGGGAATATATGCGTATAGGATCGGGGCGGAACGTGCAGCAAAAAATCTGCCTGCCGCCGCGGTCTTGACCTGAACGGAGGTTGAAAATGGACGAAGTTAAAGGCTCTGCATCGTGCGATCTTAAAATTTCGGAAGATGTTATCATCACCGTGGCAAAGCTTGCAGTCCTTGATGTAAAAGGAGTAGCGGGACTTGACGGAACTGTCGGCAAGATGAGCAAATTCAGAAATAACGGCCCGATCAGAGTATCGATGATAGAGGACGTCGCCGCTCTTGATATAAGGATCAAAGTAAAAAGCGGCACAAAAGCTGTGACTGTTGCGCAGGAAGTTCAGATGGCTGTCAAGGATAGTGTGCAGTCTATGACAGGTGTTCCGGTTGCAAGAGTCAATGTAAAGGTAAGTGGAATAGTATTCTGAACGGCAGTCGTGGAAATCTGATTTATGCGATCTGCGCCGTTATACTAATCCCTGATCAAAATTATGGAAAATTAGTATTAATACTTATGTTCAAAAGAAAAGGAGTAAAAAATGTCTAAGAAAGAAAACTTATCGCGAAGCGAGATAAGAGACAGCGCGTTCAAGCTGATATTCGAACAGCTGCTGCGCGACGACGATATTGCCGAACTTTATGAGATCGCCGAGGAAGTTGACGAAATACACGTTGACGACGAGGTCAAGAAAATGGTGGGAGGCGCTATCGAGCATAGCGAAGAATTGGACGGTATAATTTCGAATTACAGTAAAACACGTAAAATTTCACGTATATCAAAGCTGAATCACGCTATACTCCGCCTTGCCCTGTACGAATGTATTTATGATGAAAATACTCCCGATAATGCGGCTATAAGCGAGGCGGTCAAGCTTGCGTCAACATACAGCTATAAGGAGGACGCTTCATTTGTAAACGGCGTTCTCGGCGCATTTTCGCGCGACAGAAACAGCGGAGAATCGAAAAATGCCTGAATTTCTCGGAATAGATACGAGCAATTATACAACGTCGGCGGCAATTTATTACAGCGGCGAAAATAAGGCTGTTCAGCAGAAAAAACTGCTCCCCGTTAAGGAGGGCGCGCTTGGACTGCGGCAGAGCGACGCGGTTTTTCATCATACAAAGCAGCTTCCGCAGATAGTGGAGGAACTTTGTGGAAATGCCGATATTTCCGAAATAACCGCAGTTTCGGCGTCCGCGAGACCGCGCAATGCGGATGGTTCTTATATGCCGTGCTTTCTTTGCGGAGAGGGCTTCGGCAGATCTTATGCCGCTCTGGAAAAGATACCGTTTTACCCGTCCGCGCACCAGACGGGACATATTCTTGCGGCGCTTTATTCGTCGGACAGGCTCGATCTTATCGGTCAGCCCTTTATCGCTTTTCATGTCAGCGGCGGAACTACTGATTGTCTGCTGTGCAAGCCCGATCATGACGAGATATTCAGCATAACGGCGATCTCTTCATCGCTTGATCTTCATGCGGGACAGGCTGTTGACCGCGTAGGACTTATGCTCGGTCTGAAATTCCCGTGCGGCGCGGAACTTGAAAAACTTGCGGAAAAAGCTGACAAGCATTATAAGCAGAAACCGACTGTGAAAAACGGATGCTGCTGTCTTTCAGGAATCGAAAATAAATGCCGCAGTATGCTTGAAAAAGGCGAAAGCAGGGAGAATATCGCTGCGTATTGTCTCGATCATATCGGGAGCGCGGTTATTTCCATGACTGATTTTGCTGTGGAAAAGTACGGCAGACTTCCCTTGATATTTGCAGGCGGCGTAATGTCAAACAAGCTTCTCCGCGGAATGATAACTTCGGAATACAGCGAGGCTTCGTTTGCGGAAGCGGAATTTTCCTGCGATAACGCAGTCGGGATAGCTATATATGCTTATCTGAAATGGGAGAGAGAAAATGCCGATAATAACAGTAACTCAGGTAAATAAATATATCGGCTCGAAATTAAAGAGCGATAAGATTTTGCAGGGAATTTTAGTAAAGGGCGAGATCTCGAATTTCGTCCGCCATTATAAAAGCGGTCATTGCTATTTTTCATTGAAAGACAGCGAAAGCGTTATAAC
>DETO01000012.1:21420-48525 GCA_002362135.1 Ruminococcus sp. UBA3286
GAAAGACAGCGAAAGCGTTATAAAAGCCGTAATGTTTTCCGCGGCGGCGGAAAGATTGAAATTCATGCCGCAGGACGGAATGGCGGTCGTAGTATCGGGCAGCGTTTCGGTTTATGAACGCGACGGCGCTTATCAGCTTTATGTCAACGATATTATTCCGGAGGGAAAGGGCAAAGAAGGCGCTGCGCTCGATCAGCTCAAAAAAAAGCTGGAAAAAGAAGGCTTGTTTTCAGCTGAAAATAAGCGAAGTCTGCCGCAGATGCCCGCGAAAATCGGCGCGGTCACTTCACTTAGCGGAGCAGCTGTCCGCGATATTATAAATGTACTTAGCCGCCGTTATCCGCTTTGCGAGTTATATGCCGTAAATGCCTTGGTTCAGGGAGAAAATGCTCCTCAGTCCATAAGCGAAGGAATATTCAAAGCCGAGGCGGCAGGCTGCGATGTTATAATCGTCGGAAGAGGCGGCGGATCGTCGGAAGATCTTGGCGCATTCAATACAGAAGTAGTTGCAAGAGCTATTTATAACTGCAAAGTCCCTAT
Source organism: Ruminococcus sp. UBA3286 (assembly GCA_002362135.1). Classification (GTDB taxonomy): domain Bacteria; phylum Bacillota; class Clostridia; order Oscillospirales; family Ruminococcaceae; genus Ruminococcus. The sequence goes on from DETO01000012.1 coordinate 21,961, forward strand.
AATTTCGGCTGTGGGACATGAGGTAGATCACACGATTGCCGATCTTACCGCCGATATGCGCGCTCCTACTCCGTCGGCTGCCGCGGAACTTGCCGCGCCTGATATACATCGCATTATGGAGTTCGTTGATAATTATTCCGCGCGCCTCAAAAAGGCAGGCGAAACGATTATCGACAGGAAGATCAACGAATATGCATCGCTATATGCGCGTCTTGCGGCTCAGTCGCCGGAAAATCGCCTGAAACTTATGGACGAAAAAATAGAAAATCTCCGTAAGCGAGCCGAAAGAGCCGTGATAAGCTGCATTGACAAAAACAGCGCGGAACTTGCGGGGAAGATCGGCAGACTGGAAAGCCTCAGTCCGCTTAAAGTAATGGCGCGCGGATATTCGCTTGTTTACAAAAATGATCGTCTGGTACGCAGTTCCGATGAAATTTCGGAAGGCGATCGTATCACGCTTCGCTTCGGAAACGGCGGTGCGGAAGCTGAGATCGGGAAAAAATGGTGAACGATATGAATGAAAAGGAAAATTTTGAAGCAAATTTAAAAAAGCTCAGCACTGTTGTCGCAGAGCTGGAAAAGGGCGATGTTTCCCTTGAAAAGGCAGTCGAACTGTACAGCGAGGGCGTGAAGCTTTCAGCTGTCTGCAAAAAGCAGCTCGACGAAGCAAAAATAAAAATAACGGAGGATGACGGCTTTGCAGCGTCAAAATAAATTATGAGCAATTTTAACGATACTTTGAACAGATACATTGAATTTACTGAAAGAGAACTGAAGCAGTACAATAATTACAGCCACGAGAACAGACCGCAGGTAAAGCTTATCGACGCCATGAATTATTCTCTACGTGCAGGCGGAAAAAGAATAAGACCTGCCCTTGTTTACGCATTCTGCGAGGCTCTCGGCGGCGAAATGGAAATGGCTTCCGCGCCTGCCTGCGCCATTGAAATGATACATACCTTTTCGCTGATACATGACGATCTCCCTGCTATGGACAACGACGATTTCCGCCGCGGCAAGCCCTCATGCCACAAGGCTTTCGGCGAAGCGCTGGCGATTCTGGCAGGCGACGCTCTTTCGGTGCTGCCTTTCGAGATAATCGCCGATACGCCTACTTTGACGGCTGAGCAGAAGGTGCTTATCATATCTGTTCTTGCCAATTCCGTGGGCAGAGACGGCATGATCGGCGGACAGGTCATCGATATGGAAAACGAGGAGCGTACTGATGTTGACGAGGAGAATCTCAGAAATATGTATCGCTGCAAAACAGGTCAGCTTATTGCGGTATCATGCGTAATGGGCGCAATATGTGCCGACGCTGATAATGAAACTATCAGGGCGGCTGCGGAATACGGTTTGAGACTGGGATTTGCTTTTCAGGTTATCGACGATATTCTCGACGTTACAAGTACGGAAGAGGAACTCGGCAAGCCGATAGGAAGCGACGAAGCCGAAAATAAGACTACGTTCGTAACTCTTTACGGAATTGAAAAGGCTCAGCAGATCGCCGATAAAGCGACTTCTGAGGCTCTGGAGTGGCTGGACGCTGTCCCGAATAACGATTTCCTCAAGGAATTGACAGTCACACTTCTCAAAAGAAAAAATTAAAAGGAGCTGCGGAGTTAAGGCAATGGCAAGGATAAGAACGATTTCTGAAAGGTTCTAAAATGAGGAGAGACCTTAACTCCCAATCATTAAAATGGATGAAAATATAAAGGAAAACGGCAGAGTCAGCCTATCCGAACTGAAACTGCCGCAGGATCTTAAAAAACTTTCTCTTAGTCAGTGCAGTCGGCTTTGCGGTGAAATACGAAATCTGCTCGTGAATACCGTTTCAAAGACGGGCGGTCACTTGTCGTCAAATCTTGGCGTAGTTGAACTTACCATGTCGATACACCGCAATTTTAATTCCCCCGAGGATAAGATTGTATGGGACGTAGGGCATCAGGCTTATGTTCATAAGATCCTGACGGGAAGGGCGGATCAGCTTATGACACTTCGTCAGGAAAACGGACTTTCGGGATTTCCGAAGCCCGAAGAATCCGAGCATGACACGTATATTTCCGGACACAGCAGCACTTCTATATCGGTCGCCTGCGGAATTTCCGAAGCCATGCGGCTGCAGGGCAGCGATAACTACACCGTAGCTGTTATCGGAGACGGCGCTATGACGGGCGGAATGGTCTACGAGGCCATGAATAATTGCTGCGCGAGACCGGACAGCAATATGATCGTTATTCTCAACGACAATAATATGTCGATCTCAAAGAGCGTCGGCGCGCTTGAAAAGCATCTGACAACGCTCAGAAATTCCGAGAAATACATCAATACGAAGCGTAAGGTCGAGAAGAATCTCAATCAGATACCCGTGCTTGGAAATAAAGTTGCGAAAGGCATGAAATACGCAAAGGACGCTATAAAATCAACCGTTCTTGAAAAAAATCTCTTTGAGGATATGGGATTTATATATCTCGGCCCGATAAACGGGCATAATTTAAAAGAACTGGAACAGGCGATGCGTATGGCGAAAACCTATCATAAGCCTGTGTTCGTTCATGTCAAGACCACAAAGGGAAAGGGATATTTGCCGGCGGAAAAAAATCCCGGAGAATATCACGGCATATCCAAATTCGATATAGTTTCGGGAAATCCCGAAATATCGGCAGGGGACAGCTATTCAACGGCTTTCGGAAAGGAACTGCTCAGCATTGCGGAAAAGGACGAGCGTATATGCGCGATCACGGCTGCTATGAAATACGGTACGGGATTGCAGTATTTCGGGAAAAAATTTCCACAGCGTTTTTATGACGTGGGAATTGCCGAACAGCACGCCGTAACATTCGCAGGCGGACTCGCTTCTATGGGTCAGATACCTGTTTTTGCGGTTTATTCAACTTTTTTGCAGCGCGCTTACGATCAGCTTATCCATGACGTTGCAATAGGCGGACTTCATGTCGTTCTGGGAATCGACCGCGCAGGAATCGTCGGCGAGGACGGCGAAACTCATCAGGGAATGTTCGACGTGCCTATGCTTACGACTATCCCGAATACTGTTATTTATTCGCCATCATGCTATGAAGAATTGAGAATGTGTCTGAAAAAGGCTGTATACGAGGAAAGCGGGCTTGCTGCCGTAAGATATCCGAGAGGTGCGGAGGACGCTTGTTTTGACAAATCAATAATCAATACAAGCAGCAAATTTTTGCTCGGCGGCAGCAGCGATACGCTTATAATTTCATACGGCAGGATATTCAATGAAGCGTATAAGGCTCAGAGTTTGCTTGAAGCCGACGGGATAAGCTGCGATCTTCTCAAGCTGACGAGAATTTTTCCAATCGAAGAAGAGCTGATAAAGGATATCCTTCCCTATAAAAATATTTTCTTTTTTGAGGAATCCGTTGGCGAGGGCAGCATTTCCCAGAAATTCGGAAGCCTGCTGATGGAAAATAATTACGGTGGGCGATACAGAAGAGTTGCGGCAAAGGGATTTATCAAGCAGGCGGCGGTTAAGTCGTGCCTTGAAAAACTCGGATTGCTTTGCGGCAAAATGGCTGATCTTATTCGCAGCGGGAGCATGGAAAATGGCAAGGCTTGACGCTGAACTGGTAGCAAGGGGAATCGCCAGAAGCCGTGAACGCGCTAAGGAAATGATAAGTTCGGGAGCAGTTCTGATAAACGGTATAACGGCGAAAAAAGCCTCTGAAAATGTTTCTGCCGAGGATGAGATCACTTCTGCGGAGCAGGAACTCTATGTCGGACGCGGCGCGCTGAAACTTGAAAAGGCGGTCGATGTTTTCGGGCTTGAACTCAGCGGAATGCGATGCCTTGATATAGGCGCGTCAACGGGCGGATTTACCGAACTTATGCTTGAAAAAGGAGCGGCTGAGGTTTTTTCTGTTGACGTAGGTCATGGTCAGCTTGCCGAAAGCCTGCGCCGTGACTGCCGTGTGACGAATATGGAAGGCACGGATATACGAAACGTAACTGCGGAAAATATCGGCGGAAAAGTTGATTTCATCAGCGTTGACGTTTCATTTATTTCGCTGTCGAAGATATTGCCCAAGATCTATGAACTGCTTAAATCCGACGGATATGCCGCCGTGCTTATCAAGCCGCAGTTTGAGGCAGGCAAGAAAAATGTCGGAAAAAAAGGCGTTGTAAAAGATCGCAAAGTCCACCTGAACGTGCTTGAAGAACTGGACGATCTTATCCGCATAACGGGCTTTGCTCCGCTGGATTATACCTATTCGCCAATAAAGGGCGGAAACGGCAATATCGAATATCTGGTCAAGCTGAAAAAATCAGCCGAAGATCCGCCGCGTTATAATTTTGCGGAACTTGTGAACGAGGTTTTCGGCAAATTGTAGGAGGTTTTCATGAGGGCTGCACTTTACCCGAATTTTTCAAAGAAAAACGCTTTGAAATGCGCTCGCGAGGTGTGCGACGTGCTTCATAATGCGGATATAGAAGTGAGCGTCAGCCGCGAATATCGTAGTGATTTTGCGGACAAGGACTTCGTTTTTTTTGAAGATATCGACGAAGCTGTCAGAACGGCTGATCTTTTTATCGCTATCGGAGGCGACGGAACTATTCTCAGATGCGCAAAATATCTTATGGGTACGGATACAAAGCTGCTTGGCATAAATACGGGAACTCTCGGTTTTATGGCAGGACTGGAAGCCGATCAGCTGGATAAGCTTAGCCTGCTGAAAACGGGAGATTACGAAATTTCGCGGCGAATGACCGTAGACGTTATTATTCACAGTTCAGACGGCGACAGAGCATATACTGCGCTGAATGAAGTATCGGCGCGGTCGGGAAGTTTCAGAATATGCGATTTCAATGTGTATTCCGACGACTATCTTGTTGGAAAATACCGTGCTGACGGCGTATTGTTCAGTACTCCGTCGGGTTCAACAGCATATGCGCTTTCTGCCGGAGGGCCTGTAATAGAACCTGATCTTGAATGCATTGAAATGACGCTGATCTGCCCTCATTCGCTTTTTTCGAGAGCAACTTTGTTTTCGGCGGAGCGCAGGCTCAGAATAGTCGATACCACGGGCGGAGAAGATCATATAGTTGTAAGCGTTGACGGCGAAGTCATGGGCAGGATGACCGAGGGCGAATCGATCGAGATAATGCGCGGAAAAAATGATCTGAATTTTATAAATCTGATCGGAAATTCGTTCCATGAATCATTGTGCAGAAAGTTGTGCAGACCTATAAAATAGCGGAGACAGGGAGTAATTATGAAAAATCGCAGACATGACGCCATTCTTGAAATAATCGGCGAAAATATCGTCGCAACGCAGGAAATACTTATAGAACTGCTGGCGGAAAGAGGCATCAATACGACGCAGGCTACTCTTTCACGGGATATTCAGCAGCTTTGTCTGGTAAAACAGCGCGATGAAAACGGGATCTACAGATATACGCTTCCTCCTGCCGCCGCTGCGGAGAAGAGTATTTTCGCGGACGCCGTTATAGATGTAGATCACGCCCTGAATACGATAGTGCTGAAATGCCGCGCAGGTATGGCTCAGGGTACGTGCGCCGCCATAGATTCAGTCAGGCATGAAGGCATCGTCGGAACTATAGCCGGTGATGATACCATATTTATACTTGCAAGAAGCGAGGCAGACGCAAAAAGGCTTGCAAAGAAATTTAAAAGCGACCTTATGGATCAGGTATAACGGAAAGCAGGTTATCTGTAAATGTTAAAAGAATTGTATATAAAAAACCTTGCAGTTATCAGAGAAGCGGTAATTCCTCTGACGGACAGGCTTAATATATTTACAGGCGAAACAGGCGCCGGTAAGTCCATACTTATCAACGGGATAAACGCCGTTCTCGGACAGAGATGCAGCAAGGATATTGTGCGTACGGGCTGCGATAAGGCTGTAATAACAGCGCTTTTTACTAATTTGTCGCAGGACGTCCTCAATAAACTTGACGAACTTGGAATCGCCCATGAAAATGACGAGATAACCGTTACACGCGAAATAAGCGCTGACGGCGGAAGCGTTGCAAGGATAAACAGCCGGACTTCTTCCGCTTCTGTCCTGAAAGAGATAGGCGGCATGATGATCAATATACACGGTCAGCATGATAATCAGGTGCTTATGGACAGCGATTGTCATATGGGGATTCTGGACGGATTTGGCGGAGACTATAGTCTGCTTGAAGAATACAGAGTAACTTTCCGCGAACTTCAGCATACAGCGCGCAGGCTTGGCGAAATTAAAAAGCAGGAGAAGACCCGTATTGAGCGGCTTAGGTATCTCAGAGAAATAATCGACGACGTAGGTGAACTGGAACTTCGGGAAGGCGAGGAGGAAGCGCTCGAAAAGGAGTATTCTGCCGCTAAAAATTCCGAGCGTACTATTCTTGCCATAAAAAGTGCGGTTCAGGCTCTTAACGGCGAGGACGCGGCAAATGATATGATAGTTTCCGCCGAGAACGAGATCGCGGCGCTTACCGATGATTCCGCGGAAATCTCTGCGCTGTACGACAGGATATCAGCCGTTGAGATTGAAATATCGGATATTGCTTCGGAGCTGGAAAAGATCGCCGACCGCGCTGAACTGGACGGTCAGCGTCTTGATTATCTTCACAAAAGGCTGAGCGATATGAATAAGTTGAAACGGAAATACGCCGTTGATTACGACGATCTTGTTAAAATGTACGAAGAAGCCTGCACGGAAATTACGCAGCTTGAAAACGGCGACAGCGAGATCAGCGAGCTTTCCGAAAAGCGCGAAGAACTTCTCCGCAAGGTCACGGAGCAGGCTAAGGCGCTTTACGATTACCGCGAGGAAACGGCAAAGCAATTCGTCAGCCGCGTTACTGCGGAACTGGAATTCCTCAATATGTCGGGAGTTATCCTTGCAGTACGCCATGAGAAAGGCAAATTGACGGTAAACGGCATGGATACCGTGGAATTCCTGATATCGGCGAATAAAGGCGAAGAGCCGAAGCCGATTTCGAAGATAGCTTCGGGCGGCGAACTTTCGCGTATAATGCTTGCTTTGAAAAGCGTTATCGCAGACCGCGACAGTATAGATACCATGATATTTGATGAGATAGATACGGGCGTAAGCGGAAAGGCTGCCCAGAAGATAGGAATCAAGCTGCGCGAGATCGGCAAGGTGCGTCAGGTCATCTGCGTTACTCATCTTTCGCAGATAGCGGTAATGGCTGATAATCATCTTATGATAGAGAAAAAAATAATGAACGACCGCACGGAAACGAGCGTTACAAGTCTTGATTTTGCGGGAAGAACTGCCGAGATAGCGCGTATTATGGGCGGAGATTCGCCGAGCAGTCTTATGCTTAAAACTGCTGAAGAGGAACTCAGAAAGGCGGAGAAAATATGAAGATATATTCTACCCGTCACGGTCAGACTGATTATAATAAAAATGAGATCGTGCTGGGAACTACCGATCTGCCGCTGAACGAAACGGGTCTTGCGCAAGCGGAGGAACTTGCCGAAAATGTCAGAAAGCTTGGCAATATCGATATCATCATCGCTTCGCCGATGCTTCGGGCGCAGACTACCGCCAAAGCTGTTGCCGAAAAATGCGGACTGGAGATCATCACCGACGAACGGCTTCGGGAATGGGATTACGGCGAATATGAAGGGAAATCCCGATTTACCGACGGATTTGCCGAAAGTAAAACGCAATTCGGCGTGAGAATGGGCAAAAGCGGAGAATCTCTTTTACAGCTTTCGCACAGAATTTATTCCGTTCTTGACGATATTATTGAGAAATTCAGCGGAAAAAATGTTCTTATAGTAAGTCACGGAGGAATCTGCCGCGTAATAGAGACGTATTTCAACGATATGACGACTTGCGAATACAGCAATTGGTTTATGGGGAATTGTCAGCTTATCGAATATGAAATCGATGAAGAGAGGGGATAATTATGAGGATAGGTGTAGATTATTATCCTGAACAGTGGGATAGGTCGATGTGGGAAAAAGACGCCGAAACAATGGCGCGTACGGGAGTAAAGCTTATCCGTATAGCCGAGTTTGCGTGGTCAAGGATAGAACCGCGCGAAGGGGAGTTTGATTTCACATGGCTTGACGACGTTATCGGAATTTTTTCCGCATATGCTATCGGTACGGTCTTATGTACGCCTACAAACTGCCCTCCTTTGTGGCTTTATGAGAAATATCCCGAAATTATTCAGGTCGGAAGCGACGGTAACAGAATTCGTACCGGAATACGTGGTCATCGCTGCATAAACTCTCCTGTATTCCGCACGTATGCAAAGCGCGTCACCGAGCAGATGATACGTCATTATTCGGGAAAGCCTGCTGTTGCGGCATGGCAGATAGACAACGAACTCGAAGCTTATCCGTGCAGCTGCGAAGTATGCAAGGGGAAATTAAGAGATTGGCTGATAGATAAATATAACGATCTCGACGGCATAAACAAGGCTTTCGGAAACAGCGTTTGGAGCGGAGAATACAGCAGTATTACCCAGATTCAGCCGCCGACGGATTATCCGCAGGCATGGCAGAATCCTGCGCTTTGCCTTGACTGGTATCGGTTTACATCGGACAGCGCGGCGGATTTTGTAAGGGATACAATGCTTACGATAAGGCTTGAAGATACGAAAGTGCCGATCACCACAAATACGCATTTTTGCAGTAACACTCCAGATTTTTATAAGCTTTTCGATCTTCTTGATTTTGTTTCGTTCGATAATTATCCGCCAATAAATATCCCTGCCGATCCCGATGAGTATTATTCTCATGCGTTTAAGCTCGATCTTATGCGCGGTATCAAGAATCAGAATTTCTGGGTAACGGAGCAGCTTAGCGGGCCGACAGGCTGTCAAGAGTTTATGTCGCCTGCGCCGAAGTCGGGGATGATAATGGGATATGCGCTTCAGGCTTTTGTGCGCGGAGCGGATACTGTCCTGCATTTTCGCTGGAGAACATCCCTCACGGGTGCGGAAATGTACTGTCACGGAATATTAGATCACAGCAATGTGCCTAACCGCCGTTTTCTTGAATTTTCCGATCTTTGCAAGAGAGTTGCGCAGTTAAATGTGCTTGATAATACCTATATAATTTCAGACGCAGCAATAATTTATTCGCCCGAATCCGAAGCCGCTTTCAGAATTCAGCCGCAGACGGAGGGATTCTCATATATGAAGCAGCTTATGGCGTTCCACAGCGCGCTTACAAAATTTGGCGCAAATATAGATGTAGTTCCGCCTGATGCCGATCTTTCGCGGTATAAGTTGGTCATCGCGCCGTCTCTTCATATTAATAAAAAGGAATCTACGGAAAATCTTTACCGCTATGTGATAAACGGCGGAACTCTTGTTCTTACGGCGAGAAGCGGAGTTAAGGATGAACACAATAACTGTATTATGGATACGCTGCCGACTGTTTTCAAGGAACTTATAGGCGCAGATGTTGCGGAATATGATCCGATAGGGAACGGAAAACGCACTATACGCGATTTTGCGGGAAATGAGTATGAATGCAGTCAATGGTGCGATATTATGAGACTTTCAACGGCGCGTGCTTATGCGGAATATAATGACGGTGAATACCGCTGTATGCCGTCGGTAACTATGAATCGATACTGTAACGGCGTGGCTTATTATGTCGGCACGATATGCAGATCTGATTTTTATGAGAGCTTTGTATCAAATCTGATGATGCAGACGGGAATCCCGAAGCTGAAAGGGCTTCCGCGCGGAGTTGAGGTCACTACCCGAACCAACGGTAGGGACGAATATATATGCTTTTTCAACAACTCCGAAGAAGCCGTGGTCATTCCGCTTCCGAAACCTATGTACAGCGTTATAAGCTCCATTGGCAAGGATAAGCTGGAATTACGCCCGTTTGAAATGGATATTGTAAGAAAGTAGGGATATCGTGAAAATCGTATTGCAGCGTGTGAGTTCAGCCGTAGTAAAAGTGGACGGCAAAATCTGCGGAAGTATCGGTATGGGATATCTTGTTCTTCTCGGCATAGGGAACGACGATACGGAGGACGATTGCCGCCGTCTTGCTGATAAAATAATAAATCTTCGTATTTTTTCCGATGAAAACGATAAAATAAATCTTTCGCTCGGAGATGTGGGCGGAGAACTCCTGATAGTGTCGCAGTTTACCCTTTATGCGGATTGCCGCAAGGGAAACCGCCCTAATTTTATTCAGGCAGGCAAACCTGATAAGGCTGAACGTCTTTACAATTATTTTGCCGATTACTGCCGCAGCAAGGGAAAGCACGTGGAGACGGGCATTTTCGGCGCTGATATGAAAGTTGAACTTGTGAACGACGGGCCTTTTACAGTAATACTTGAATGAGAACTTGTTCTGAGAATAAAAATCGCCTTTCGGGATAAAATAACCGTGAGGTGATTTTTTATGCGCAGACATGGAGAACGGGGAATACTAATGCTTACCGTTATATTTTTTATGATGTTTTTCGGTTTGTCGCTGAATTTTTACAGACTTGCGGTCGAGCGGAAATATATCAGCGCTGCTGCGGAAAGATCGTATATAACAATACATGGCGGCGACAGTCAGGGAACTATATACGACAGAAATTTTAAGCCGCTTACTAATGCAAAGACAGCTATAACGGCTGTTGCCGTGCCTTCCGCGGTTGATCTTAAAGAGATAGAGAAGCTGGCGGAAGATAAGGAGAAAGCCGCTGCCGATTATAAAAAGGGCGAGCCGTTCGCATTTGTATGCAAGGAAAAAGGCGAAGATTCAGCAGGGCTTACATTTTTTGAAGTTCCCCAGCGATATGGCAGCGAGGTGATCGCTCCTCATGTTATCGGTTATCTTTCCGACGGAGAGGGCGCTTCGGGAATAGAGTATGCATTTGATACGCTGCTGCGCACGGGGAATATTGAAAACAGCGTGACATATTCAACAGACGGATTCGGTCATATTCTGATAGGAGAGGGAAAATCCGTAATTCGCAGCAATAAAGCAGAAACGGGCGTAGTTCTGACCATCGACAGCGATATCCAGAAAATTTGCGAGGAAGCCGGAAAAAATATGGAAAAGGGTACGATCATCGTATCTGATGTCAAAAACGGCGAAATACTGGGACTTGCAAGCTTTCCCGAATACAATGTTGAGGATATTTCCGCTTCTCTCAACAATGAAAACAGTCCCATGATAAACAGGGCGCTTTATTCATACAGCGTAGGTTCTATATTTAAACTCGTTACCGCCTGCGAGGGAATAAACGAAGATTTCGGCGGATATGCCTATAATTGTACGGGTTCATGTGAAATTTCGGGGCAGAATTTCGCTTGCCACAAGCAAGAAGGGCATGGAAGTCAGAATCTTACAGAGGCGATGACGAACTCGTGCAATCCGTATTTTATATCGCTTAGCCGCTGCCTTGATGTTCAGGCATTCAGAGATTTGGCGTTTTCATTGGGATTTGGGCGCGAAATACATCTTTGCGCGGGTATGATAAGTTCGGCAGGCGTTCTCCCGACGGTAAACGATCTTCTCGTTCCTGCCGAACTTGCTAATTTCTCATTCGGACAGGGGAAACTTACAGCAACTCCGCTTCAGATCAATCAGATGACCTGCGCAATTGCAAACGGCGGAGATTTAATCATGATGCGCATCGTAAAGGGAATTACGGTAGACGGCGAGACTGTGGGAAATGAGAAACTTCCGCAGAAATCGCGCGCAATATCGTCCGATACCGCTAAGGAACTTCGTGAACTTATGACGGCGGCTGTCAAGAAGAGTGAGAATTCCAATGCCGACGCCATTTATACTCAGACAGCCGCGAAAACCTCCACGGCTCAGACAGGCAGATTCGACGAAAACGGCGAAGAATACTGCCACGGCTGGATAACGGGATTTTTTCCCGCAAGCTCTCCGAAGTATGCCATAACGGTTCTTGTGGAGGACGGCGGTTATGGCAATGATTCGGCAGCCCCGATTTTCCGCGATATCGTTGATACTATGTGTAAGTAAGCATGATCGCGATTCAAGGGGACTATGTCCTCTTGAATCGATATGCTAAATTTTCAAAAAACTATTGACTTTTTCTGGATTTTTAACTATAATAATAATGTATGGATTTCATTATATGAAACGTAATATTATTTAACCTTTGCGGCGCGAATTTTGCCGACAGGTATTAAAGGAGTAATAAACTTATGCAATGGACAGGACTTAACGAGCTTCGTGAAAAATATCTTTCATTTTTTGAAAGCAAGGATCATACGAGAATGGCGAGCGCATCGCTTGTACCGCAGGGAGATAAAAGCCTGCTGCTTATAAATTCAGGTATGGCTCCGCTGAAAAAATATTTTTTGGGACAGGCTGTTCCTCCGAATGTAAGAGTTACTACGTGTCAGAAGTGCATCAGAACTCCCGACATCGAAAGCGTCGGAAAAACTGCGCGTCACGGTACATATTTTGAAATGCTGGGAAACTTCTCTTTCGGCGATTATTTCAAGACCGAAGCCGTAGCATGGGCATGGGAATTTCTCACAAAAACTCTTGAAATTCCTGCCGATCGCCTTTGGATAACGATATACGAAAGCGACGATGAGGCTGAACAAATCTGGGAGAATAATATTGGTATACCCCATGACAGAATTATTCGTCTTGGTAAAAAGGATAACTTCTGGGAGCATGGTTCAGGGCCTTGCGGACCGTGCAGCGAAATTCATTTCGACAGAGTCGGCGGCGGCAGAAAACTGGACAGAGCAGGATTTGAGGCTGAAGGCGATAAGGATAATATTATAGAGATCTGGAATCTTGTTTTCAGTCAGTTTGACAGCGACGGAAACGGCAATTATGCCGAAATGAAGAGCAAAAATATTGATACGGGAATGGGACTTGAAAGACTTGCCTGCGTTATGCAGGGTGTTGACAACATTTTTGAGGTTGATACCGTTCAGAATATTATGAAACATATTTCGTCTATCGCCGGTGTTTCATACAAAACCGATGCAAAAACAGACGTTTCGCTTCGTGTTATTACCGATCATATCAGAAGCACGACTTTGATGGTCGGCGACGGAATCATGCCTTCCAACGAGGGCAGAGGATACGTTCTTCGCCGTCTCCTGAGACGTGCTGCCCGTCACGGCAGATTACTTGGAATCACACGTCCGTTCCTTTGCGAGGTATGCGATACAGTTATCAATGAAAATTCCGGCGCATACCCCGAACTTGCCGAAAAGCGCGATTACATCAAGAAGATAATCGGCGTTGAGGAAGAAGCTTTCGCAAAGACCGTAGATAAGGGAACAGAACTTCTTAACGGCTTCACGGCGGCTCTTGCGGAACAGGGAAAAAATATTCTTTCGGGCGACGACGCTTTCAAGCTTTCCGATACATACGGATTCCCGATCGATCTTACAATTGAAATATGCGAGGAAAAGGGAATCACGGTAGATTCCGAGCGTTTCAAGGAACTTGCTCAGGAGCAGCGCGCCAAGGCTAAGGCTGATCATCTCGCTAAGGCAGGTTCATCATGGGCTGACAACAGCATCAAGGTAAACGCTCCCAAAACCGAATTTACGGGATATACTGATTTTGCCGCTGAAGATGCCAAGATACTTGCCATTTACAAGGACGGCGTTGAAGCGGATTCTGCAAACGAGGGCGAGGACGTTGTTATCGTTCTTGATAAAACGCCTTTCTATGCGGAAAGCGGCGGTCAGACAGGCGATACGGGCGTAATTTCCGACGGTTCAAATTCAGCCGCGGTAGCTGATACTATAAAATCCGAGGGACATTTCCTGCACATTGCTTCGATAACCGAAGGCACGCTTTCAAAGGGCGGCACGGTCGATGCGGTTATTGACGCCGAGAGAAGAATGGCTATTATGCGTAATCATACAACGGCTCATCTTCTTCAGTATGCTCTCCGTCAGGTTCTGGGAGATCATGTTCATCAGGCAGGTCAGCTTGTAAACGACAAGGCTTGCCGTTTCGATTTCAATCATTTTAGCGCAATGACTGCCGAGGAGATAGCTAAGGTCGAGGAACTTGTAAATGCCGAGATCATGAAGGCAGTTCCCGTTACAATGGTTGAAATGCCTATCGAAGAAGCGAAAAAGCTGGGCGCAATGGCTCTCTTCGGTGAAAAGTACGGCGATACGGTACGCGTTGTAACTGCCGATAAATCGGTGGAATTCTGCGGCGGTACTCATGTTTCTAATACATCTCAGATAGGACTCTTCAAGATCGCTTCCGAAAGTTCTGTTGCGGCAGGCGTAAGAAGAATCGAGGCTGTAACAGGTACAGGCGTTCTTGAAATGCTCAACGATTACAAAAACACGATAATCAGATCGGCAAAGGCTCTTAAACTGGCGAATTTAAGCGAACTTCCCGAAAAATGCGCCGCAGTTTCAGCGGAACTCAAAGAAAAGGAAAAGGCGCTTGAAAGCCTTAATCAGCAGGCTGCCAATGCAAAGGCTGCCGCAATGTTTGATAATGCCGTTGACGTTTGCGGAATCAAGGTGGTAAGCGCGAGAATGGACGGCGCTTCGCCCGATGCGCTCAGAAAAATGGGCGACAGCGTTAAGGATAAGAACGAGGAGATGATCGCTCTCTTTGCAGGCGTAAATGGCGAAAAGGGTACGCTTTACTGCGTATGTACGGCTTCCGCGCTGAAAAAGGGCGCGCATGCCGGAAAGCTTGTCCAGAAAGCCGCTGCCGTAACAGGCGGTAAGGGCGGAGGACGTCCTGACAGCGCAATGGCGGGAATCGGCGATATTTCCAAGGCTGATGAAGCGGTTAAAGCTTTTGCTGCTATCGTTGAAGAATTTGTTAAATAAAGTTAAGGCAACACCGCGCGATCTTTGTACGGTGTTGCCTTAGAATAATTAACACTGAATTTATTAAAGGAGAATAATTATGGAGTGTTTATTCTGCAAAATCATAAATGGCGAAATTCCGAGCGCAAAGGTATACGAGGACGAATTTGTATACTGCTTTAAGGATATCGCGCCGATCGCGCCCATGCATTATCTTATAATTCCGAAGCAGCACATCTGCTGCGCAAACGAAATTGATGAGACGAATTCCGAGGTTGTGGCAAAGGTGTTTGAGGCTGCCGCAAAAATAGCTAAGGCTGAGGGGATAGAAAGCTACAGAATAATCAACAACTGCGGCGAAGATGCTGGTCAGACCGTTATGCATCTCCATTTCCATATGCTTGCGGGAGTAAAAATGGGCTGGGGTCCGGAATCGCTCGGCAAAACCGAATAAGGAGGCGCGGCAATGGCTGATACATACAAAATGAAGATCGCAGGATTGGAACGAGAACTTCCGCTCTGCCCGATCAATGAAAAGCTTGATATTGCGGCGTTTGTAATGTTCTCCGACGTAGAGATCACAGTTGCATCGGCATTGGAGCTTCTGAAAAAATGTCCTGATTTCGATGTTATCCTGACAGCCGAATCAAAGGGGATACCGCTTGGTTACGAAATGGCGCGTCAATGCGGAAAGCCGTATATCGTAGCAAGGAAATCGGTCAAGCTTTATATGGGAGATCCAATAGCTGTCACAGTCAAGTCGATCACAACGTCGTCTGAGCAGACCTTGTATCTTTCCTCCGAAAAAGCTGAAATGATCAGGGGAAAGCGCGTGCTTATCGTTGACGATGTTATCAGCACAGGTGAATCGCTTAATGCACTCGAAAAGCTTGTGAAAGCTGCAAATGGCGAAATATCCGGGAAAGCGGCAGTTCTTGCCGAAGGCGGCGCAGCTGACAGAACCGATATCATCTTCCTTGAAAAGCTGCCTCTGTTTTTTAAATAAGTGAGAACAAATTCAAAATGAAGCGAAAAATGATTGGCGCGGCAGCAGCATATATGTCGGGATTGTTTTTTGCTTTCTTTTTTACCGATATTTATGGGGTCGTCATATTTGCCGCCGTATCCGTGATCGTGTTTTTCGGCGCGAAGAAACGCGGTTTTGGAATGCGCGATCTCTGTATCATCGCCGTTTTCTTTTTAATTGCATTCGGCGTTGGCAAACTTCATGACTATCTTTGCTATGACATGATAATGAACTACAGCGGTCATATTTCAAGCTTTTCAGGCAAAGTTTCAGACTATGACATTCATGAGCGCGACGGAGTTTCATATGTGCTGGAGGGCAGGATAAACGAATTCCAAAAAGCTAAAGTATATATGTATTCCAACGATCTTGGCGTTGATTACGGAGACGAGATCATTATTGACGAATGCGTATTTTCGCCTATAGAAAGCGATTTTCTTTTTGATTCTGAAACATGGAACAGGTCTCGTCATGTGTTTTTGCAAATAGACAAATGCAATGAGATCGTCGTGAAAAATAACGATTCTGCTCATTTCAGAAAGATTCTGCGCGGCTTTCGCAAAAATATGATTGACAAAATGACCGTTATTATGGGAGAAGAAACGTCGGCGTTTCTTGCGGGAATGATTTTCGGCGAAAAGGAATATCTTGACGACAACATCAGAACTTCGTTATATCGCAGCGGAATCGGTCATGTTCTTGCTGTATCAGGACTTCACGTTTCAATCATTGCTGCCATTATAATGAGAATATTCCGCAGGCTGCATATGAATAAATATGTTAGTTTTGCGGCTGTAAATCTGCTTCTGATGTTTTTGATAATACTTGCGAATTATCCCGTATCGGCGATAAGAGCGGCTATCATGCTGGATATTATGTATTCCGCAAGGCTTTTTCGGCGTCAGAGCGATCCGCTGAATTCCATAGCCGCCGCTTCGCTGATGATTTGCGCAGTCGATCCGTATGCGGTTTACAGCGGCGGATTTATGCTTTCCCTTTCCGGAACGTTCGGTATCGCAGTTCTTGCGCCGTTCATGACCAAAGATATGCCGAAAGATACCATGAAGGAGCGTATTTTCCTATCATTCATGACAGCCGTATGGACGACGATTTCCATATTTCCCGTAAGCATATTTTATTTCGAGGAAACTTCGCTGCTGTCGCCTGTTTCAAACGTTCTGATAGTCAGCGTATGTACGGCGGCAATGGTTCTTGGGCTTCTGTTTATCATTTCGGGAGGCATTTTCACAATAGTTCTCTATCCTGCAAAATGGCTTATATTCGCGGTTTTTGATGTATCGGAATTTATTGCGTCGCTCCCTTTTGGCAGGATTCCGAGGCTGAACGATACAATTCCCAAGCTTATTGTTATCTTCGGGGCTTCGGTCGTGGGCATCTATTTTTGTTTTGGAAGAAGGCGGCTTACTTCTATCTTGATTGCAGTCGGAATTCTTTTTTCTGTGGTTATCATTCATCTGAATTTGCTTCATAATGAAAACGCTCTTACTATAGCAGTTCTCGGAAGAGGAAATAATGCTGCCGTTGTATTGACTGACGGAACTCGTACAGATATTTTCGATTTAAGCGGTCATTACCGTTCTCCCGAATATGTGCGGAAATATCTGATGATAAAAGGTATCGATCATGTTGATTCTCTTATCCTTAGCAGGAATTCTCCTTCTCAAAGTGTGGCTTATTCGTATAGATTAGAGCCGTTTGCCGATTATGGGGAATCCTCCGCATACCGAGAAATATATATTGAAAATGAAGAATACGAATTCCGCAGCGAAAATGTAACCGTGAATTATGACGGTAATGAGCTTATCATTGACGGCGGCGCGGTAGTAAATTTCATGCCGTCTAAAGATAACCGCATTTCTGATAACGGTTTGGCGGTGTATTATGGGAATATAACCAAAACTACGGTAATTCCGCCTCAGAACTGCATTTTTCTCGACGATACAGACGAGTTTGCCGATGTGATCTCGGGCATGAATAATTTTGAGATAATCATTTCAGGCAGCGGACAATATAAAATAAGGAGTCTTTAATGGCTAAGACAGATTCACGAATTCTGACTTCCTCACTTAAAAAAGGGGAGTTGAACAGAATATATTATCTTTTCGGCGCGGACGTTACGGGCGTTGAGCGAATGACGAAGAAGATCATCAATGCGGCTGTAGGCGATAATGCGGATTTTGCTTTGACAAAATTAAACGGCAGGCGTCTTGATCTTTCGGAATTTTACGATCTTGTCGGGCAATTTCCCATGATGTCGGAGTACAACTGCATACTTATAAACGACTACAACTGCGAAAAGCCTTACGAGGAGATGCGCGGAAAAAGCGCCGACGATGTAACGAAAAAGCTTCTGGAAATTCTGAAAGATATACCGCCGCAGACAGTGGTGATATTTAATGTGACGGGCTTCGAGATCAAAGTTCAGCGCGATTATAAAAGCGGTCAGAATATTATCAAGGATAAGAATAAGAAATTAGCGGATTTTGCGGCGAAAAACGGCGTTTTATGCGAATTCCCCATGAAAACTTCGGCGGAACTTTCAAAATTGATCGCTACCAAAGTTTCAGCGCGCGGAGGGCTTATTTCCATCGAAAACGGCAGGGAACTTGCTGAAATGTGCCTGTGCGACGAACTGACGATCGACAATGAGATCGAAAAATTGTGCGCCTACGCTGACGGCAGGGAGATCGACCGCGAAATGCTCCATGAACTCGTTCATGCCCAGAATGATACGACGGTCTACAATCTTGCAAACGCCGTGGCTGCTTTAAATGCTCAGGCTGCTTTTGAAGCTATCAACGAGCTGAATGTTGACGGCGAAAACCGCAGCGTTGTTTTGTATGCGATAACGTCGGCATTTCTTGATCTCTACCGTGCTGCCTGCGCTAAAAAATGTGGAGTAACTCCCGAAAAAACAGCCGCCGATTTTGACTACGGAAAGCGTACTTTTCTGGTTAAAAACGCATTCCGCGACAGTTCGAGAATGAGTATTGAACGTCTGCGTCAATGTATTGTTATTCTTCGCGATACAACGGTGAAACTCAATACCTCGCCCTCCGATCCGCGTGTGGCTATTGAGCAGGCTGTAACCAAAATGCTGAATCTTTCCGATAAGCGGGTGCGCAGATGATAAAGATCAACGAAGCGATAATCGTCGAGGGAAAATACGATAAAATAAAGCTTGCATCCGTGATAGACGCCGTGATAATCGTCACAAATGGATTCGGCATTTTCAAAGACCGCGAAAAACTGGAATTGATACGCTATTATGCTCAAAAAACGGGCATAATAATCCTGACTGATTCCGACAGCGCCGGCAGGAAAATAAGAGGCTATATAAAGGGCGCGGTAAAAAACGGAAGCGTGAGAAATGTTCATATTCCCGATATTTTCGGCAAGGAAAAGCGCAAAACCAAAGCTTCGGCGGAAGGAAAACTCGGAGTTGAGGGAGTAGAGATCGGGATAATTCTCGAAGCCTTTGAAAAAGCAGGTATAACTGCGTCTGAAAATGCCTTACCCCGTGATATCACTAAGCTGACTCTGTATGAACTCGGACTAAGCGGTGGAACGGACAGCAGTCTTCTTCGGAAAAAGCTCCAGCTTTCGCTTGGACTGCCGTCTCTCATGTCAGCGGCTTCGCTTATCGAAGTGCTGAATACGATGATGACAGCGGAGGAGCTTTCCCGGAAAATGAAGGCGCTGGAGGAGGAAAAATAATGTTATATAGCAGTCTGCTGTTCATATATGGATTTTTCCCCGCCGCATTGGGAATTTACTATATCACGCCACGAAAATTCAAAGACATAGCGCTTTTGCTGGAAAGCATGATATTCTGCGGCGCTTTCGGCTTGAAATATCTTGGATTTATCATGATTTTTACCGTGGTGAATTACGTTGCCGCAAGATCGATATACAGCCTGAACGGCAGAAATTCTCCGATGCGCAGGATTCCGTTCGCTGCTGCTCTGATATTCGATATACTTTCACTGTTCTCGTTCAGAAGTGATATATTAAATTTTCTGTCTCTGAAAATGACTGATAATTTCTTTGCCGTCGGAATATCCATGTACACTCTTTCGGCTATCGGATACCTGATCGACGTTTACACGGGCAAAATAAAGGCAGATGTAAATTTTGTCCGTTTTGCGCTTTTCATAATGATGTTTCCGCGGTTGATAATGGGGCCTGTCGTCAGCTACGATTATTTTGTACGTATATTGAAAAACCGCCGCATAACAATGAACGGACTTGGAAACGGCGTCATGCTTTTTATAAAAGGTCTCGCGAAAAAAATAATTTTTGCCGATACGCTCTATATGTTGTATTCGGCGATAAAAAGCATCGGCACGGATAATATTGCCGCCGCATCTGCATGGATGGGAATAATCGCCTATACATTGTGCCTTTATTTCACATTGTGCGGATTCTCCGAAATGGGACTGGGGATTGCATCCTGCTTTGGTCTGAAATTTCCGAGCAGCTTCAATTATCCGATATTAAGCAGCAGAATACGCTATTTCTGCTCCAGATGGAATATTCAGATAGTTCAATGGTTCAGAAAATATATTATCAGCCCGATATCTGAGCTGACTGAAAGTAAATTAGCAGGACGTCTCGGAATAATATTGCTGTGGACGATAATAGGCTTCTGGTATGGTTTCAATTTCAGCAGCGCATTATGGGGAATCCTTATGGGTGCGGCTATTCTGCTTGAAAACAAGATTCAGAAGCTGAAAATGCTGAAATCTACAGGAATAATTTACACATTTGCGGTTACAACAGTATTGGCGATATTCATTTCCAATGACAGTATATCCGCTTCCGTCCATTACTTTTTTGCAATGATTGGCGGAACGGGTGTGATAGTGGATCAGCTTACGACGTATTTTCTGCGTTCATATGTGGTAGCGCTGATAATTACAATGTATGCGGCTACCGATCTGTTCAAGAATATGATTTCGAGGTTAATGCAAACGAGATTCAGAATTGTTGTATCGATTTTTAAGCCTGTAGTTATGATGGCGCTCTTTGCGATATGTACTGCGCTCATTTCATATTCGGGATGCTCGGAAATGATACTCGTGCGGCTGTAGGAGGCGGATAAATGAAACTTTCCAATAAAATAACGGCTGCCGCCGTACTTGTGTTTATTTCAATATTTTCTCTGTCTACGATGTTTTCGATTCAAAATAAATCCGCCGATGAGCGTAATTCGGCGCGACTTCCAAGAATGTCATGGAGCAGTCTTGCTGACGGAAGCTATTGCAGCGATCTGAATGAATACACGGCAGAGAATTTTTCGGGGCAGGGCAGTTGGATAGCAGCAGGAGCTTTGATAAAAACAGAAATGTGCGAAAGCGTTGTAAACGGCGTTTATATTTCGCCGGAAAGGCTTCTTTCGGCTGAAATTTCATCGCAGGACAGTTTTGAGGAAAACGCCGCGCTGATAAATAATTTCTCCGAAAAATACGACGGAGCAGTATATGTGGCTGCAATTCCTACTTCGGCAGGAGTTTACGGAGATATTCTGCCGTCATATTTGCAGCAAGTGACTGAAAAGCAGCAGATAGAAAATTTTTATGAGTATCTTGATGCGGATATACGTAAAATCGACGCCTACAGCATACTTAAAATGCTCAGCGATAATTATATTTATTACCGCAGCGATTCTAAATGGACGAGTTACGGCGCATACTGCGTATATCGTACGGTCATCCAGAAACTCGGATTTCTGCCCGTATCGTATGATAAATATACCGTGCATCATATTACCGACGACTATAAAGGCGATCTTTACAAGAGGTCGCAGTATATGGAATCAAACAGCGATCTGCTTGATGTGTATGAATATTCGGGCGGCGCTGAAATAACGGGCTGTACGGCGTATGACAACGCAGGCAGGGGATATGAATGGGAGCTTTATGATGTTGAGGCTGCCGAGTCGGAAGATAAATACAGGCTTTATCTCGGGGAGAAGATGCCCTTTGTGAAGATCACCGCCAATGTGAATAATGAAAAGAGACTGCTTGTGATAGGCGATGACTTCGCAGCCTGCTTTATTCCTTTTCTGACACAGCATTACAGCGAGATAGTTTTTGTATCTCCTGAATGCATGGAGTTAAGGCTGAAAGATCATATAGATATAAGAGATTATGAACAAACGCTGTTCCTTTTCGGGATAGATTCCCTGAGCAGCAAGATCAAAGATTTTTGAGGTGAATTATGAAAGCATTGATAACAGGAGCAACATCGGGAATCGGACGCTGCATGGCGAGGGAACTCAGCTACCGCGGCTGGGAATTGATACTTACGGGAAGAAATGAAGCCGAATTGAAAAAACTTCAGCGCGAACTGGGGCATACGGAGATAATCGCTGCTGATCTTGCGGATAAAAAGGAAGTTTTCAAGGTTTATGAATTTTGCAGAGACAAAAACGTGGATATGCTTGTGAATAATGCAGGCTATGGAATTTTCGGCAAATTTGACGAGACCGATCTTGATGACGAGATAGACATGATAAACGTGAATATTACCGCCGTACACATTCTTACGAAGCTGTTTCTGCGCGATTTCAAAGAGCGCAACAGGGGAAGAATCATCAACGTTGCGTCGTCGGCAGGATTTATGACAGGGCCGCTGCTTTCGTCTTATTACGCCTCAAAGAATTATGTTGTCAGACTTTCTTTGGCGATCGCCGAAGAACTTCGCCGCGAAAAATCAGCCGTGAGAATTACTATTCTTTGTCCCGGCCCTGTAAGCACGAATTTCAACGACCGTGCAGGCGTAACGTTCAGCATGAAGCCTATCACTCCCGAATACGCCGCGAAATATGCTTTAAACAAGGCTTTTTCGGGCAAGGTCATCGCAATTCCGGGACTGAAAATAAGAGCAGGATTATTAGCTGCAAAATTCGTGCCGCACAGACTTCTTCCCGTATTTGTTTATGAAATACAAAAGCGGAAAAAGTCGGCGAACGGCGGCGAAGTATGAAGAATATAAGCTACAGAGTCGCATTGGGCGGAATAGTATCGGCGCTGTGCCTTTTGTGTATGTTCCTTGCGGGAATAATGCCGGCGCTGTATCTTCTTCTGCCCATGGCGGCAGGTATGCTGATGATGATCATAGCGGAGGAAGTCAGTATAAGCTGGGCTTGGCTGACCTACATATCGGTAAGCCTTCTGTCAATGTTCGTGACTGCGGATAAGGAAGCTGCGCTGATATTTATTATACTTTTCGGGCATTATCCTATACTAAGGATATATCTTCATAAGATAAAATTCCGATGGATACGCTTTATCCTGAAATTGCTTATATTCAATATATGCGCGGTATCATACTTTTATGTTACAGTATTTATATTCGGAATGCGGCAAATGCTGGAAGATATGAATGATTTCGGAAAGTACGGCGCGCTTATTCTGCTTGCTGTCGGGAATTTAATATTTGTGCTTTATGATTTTAATCTGGGGTCTTCATATCATTTATATTTGAAAAGGCTGCTTCCGAAGTTAAGGAGGTGTAACAATGGCTCTAAAGAAATTTAAATTTGAATATGAAATTTGTCCGGATAGAGAAGGAAATAATGATAAATTAATTTCATTGGAAGTCAAGAATGGAAAGTATTATTTAGGTTATAATCATGGGAATGATCTCATTGTGTTCGATATATCGAGTAAAGTTGATGTATTTTGTCAAGGCTTAATAATGATGAATATAAATGAATGGAATCAGAAATGTTTTGATGAACCTATGGATTTTTTTCCGGGCTATTTTTGGAAACTGACAATTATAGCAGATGATATAAACGTTGTATGCAAAGGAAAAGATAACTTACCAAAGAATTGGAATGAATTTAAAGCGTTATTATGTGAAATTGGAATAGAAGATCGGAAATTTCCATTTGGTTAAATTCTGATTTTAAAATAAGCCCGAAAGAAGTTTCAAAAACTACTTTCGGGCATTATTTTTAGAGATTGCCTATAGTACAATATGATTCGTTAGGCGTTACCGTTTACTGCCTACCGCATTTTCACGGTAGCTTTCCAGCTGCCTTTCAAGATACGAAACTTCGCCTTGCGGAGCTTTTTCCTCGTTGGGATTTTCCCTAATATAATTTGCTATCAGCGAACAGAAACGCTCGCCGTATTTTTCGGCCTTTCGCGTTCCGACGCCCGAAACCTCGTAAAATCCGTTAATATCAACGGGAAGTTTTCGGCACATATCCCTGAGAGCCGCATCGGAAAATACGATATACGCAGGAACGCTTTCTTCCGCGGCAATAGCCGAACGGAGTTCGCGGAGTTTCTGGAAAAGTCCGCTTTCCGCGTAATATTGGTTTTCCGCTTCTTTCTTGGAATTCTTCTCCTTTTTGGGCAATGCTTTGGGAATCTTCATTTCGATCTTTGTATTGCCTTTCAGAATATCAGCGGATTTTGCCGAAAGACGCAATACAGGGTATTCGCTGTCAGTCAGCAGCAGATATTCATTCTGAATCAGCCAGTCGATTTCAGAACGAATTACGCGAATAAGCGTATCTGACATTATCCCATAGGTTGAAAGCGTATCGAGTCCGAGATTGATAAGCTTTTCATTTTTGCTTCCCTTTAAAATATCGGCGATCATGGATTTTCCGTAATCCCTGCCCTTTTGATGAACTCGGTAAACGCACGAAATTATCTTCTGAGCGTCGATAGTGATGTCGGTCAGTTCAAATTCGCCTGTGCAGCATGAGCAGTTTCCGCATTGAGCATAGGAATTTTCGCCGAAATACCTGAGCATGAAGCTTCTTAGGCAATCGGAAGTCGTGCAGTAATACGTCATAAATTTAAGCCGTTCCATATCCTTGCGGCGAACTTCCTCAAGCTGTTCTGCTGAAAGTTCAGTATTAAGATCGCGGTTATTGTCGATGAGAAATTGATTTGTGCGCACGTCCTGACCGTTATAAAGCAGAATACAATCGGCAGGCTCGCCGTCTCGTCCGGCTCTGCCGGCTTCCTGATAGTAACTTTCAATATTTTTCGGCATATTATAATGTATCACAAAACCTACGTTTGATTTATCAATGCCCATTCCAAAAGCGTTTGTCGCAACCATTATCTGCTTGCGGTCATATATGAAATCCTCCTGATTTTTATTGCGCTCTTCCTGCGAAAGTCCGGCGTGATAACGCGTAGCCGAAAATCCGTCTTCGTTAAGTTTTTCGCAGACTTCCTCGACGCCTTTCCGCGAAAGACAATAAACAATTCCCGATTTATCACCGTATTTTTTCAGAAGTTCAGTCAGCTTTATGTACTTGTTATTAGGCTTTATCACGCCGAAATAAAGATTTTTTCTGTCAAATCCCGTAGTAAGCGTGAATGGGTCGGCAAGTTTCAGAATATCGGCGATATCATTTTTGACCGACTTTGTGGCGGTAGCGGTAAATGCGCTGATTATCGGGCGATACGAGAGTTTGTCGATGAATTCGACGATGCGCAGGTAGCTCGGTCTGAAATCCTGTCCCCATTGTGAAACGCAATGAGCCTCATCGACGGTTATCATGGAGATTTTTACATTTTCGGCAAAATTAAGGAATTCTTCTGTATCAAGTCTTTCGGGAGCAGCATATATTATTTTGTATTCATTATTATTTGCGCGGCGGAAAAATTCATGGTATTCCTGAATTCCGAGTGAGCTGTTTATACAGGCGGCGTTTATTCCGGATTCCGTAAGCGAACTTACCTGATCTTTCATAAGGGAGATAAGGGGCGAAATTACAAGGGTTATACCGTCCAGAAGCATGGCGGGGATTTGATAGCAGAGGGATTTTCCTGCGCCCGTAGGCATAATTCCCAGCACGTCTCTGCCGCTTAGAATGTTGTCGATTATCTCTTCCTGTCCGTTTCTGAATTTTTCATGGCCGAAAAATTCTCTTAGTATATCATATTTATCCATATAGATCAGCTCGCTTTCCAATATTATTATTTTACCATATTTAAATACATATTGCAAGTGGGAATTGATTTCTTGAATTCGAAGAGGGGCGATAAAGTGAAACGACATCATAAGCGCAGAAGAAAAAATTTAATAAAACCGCTGATAATTATCGTTGCAGTAATTGTCACGGCGGCTTTCCTGATTCGTCTGGAATTTTCCGTGCGGCAGTCGGCTGAAATACAGGCTGAAAATGCCGCGAGATTGGCTGCTGATCGGATAATTGCCGAATCGGTATCGGATATTATCGAAAAAAATGAGTATACATACAGCGATTTTGCGGCGGTTTTATACGACGAAAACGGCAGGGCGTCTTCGGTTGAAGCGCTGACGGTAAATATAAATCGTGTGCAGGCGGAGCTTTCGGAGGAAATAAACAGGCGTTTTGCTGAAAATTCCGACGCAGATGCAAAAATTGCCATGGGTTCGCTCAGCGGTTCTTATCTTCTTTCGGGACGCGGTCCAATGATCAGCATTCGGGTATGTCCCGTTGGAAAGGCAAGCGTTTCGCTGAAAAGTACTTTCGATTCCGCAGGTATAAATCAGACGCGTCATAGGATTTATGCCGAAATTTCCATGGAATTGATTTCTTCGCTTCCTATCTACAGCTTCGAGACTACGGAGAATTTTGAATTGTTGATAGCCGAAACGATAATAGTCGGTGACGTACCCGATTTTTCGCATTTATAATCATGCAAATCAATTTTACTTGTGCGGCATTATGCAGGGGGACTCTGTCCCATACGCACTAACCTATA
>DETO01000007.1:0-5097 GCA_002362135.1 Ruminococcus sp. UBA3286
CCTGCTTAAGGGACATAGTCCCTTAAGAATCCCAATATTAATTATATTCTGTACCCACAAGGGGTACAGAATATAATTTACAGGGACGATAGAGACCAAGCCTTAAACAGGAGATATACGGAGACAAAGTCCTCTTGCGCAATACGGCATAGTAAAACTGATTTACATACTTATAACGAATTCATCTTATTAACTTCATTTTCAACCGCGGAGATTATGGGAGAAATTTTTTCTGCTGTAAATTCGCCGCCGTACCAGTATTCATGGGCTTTTACAGCCTGATAAACGAGCATTGCCGCTCCGCCGACAGCAGTTCTGCCTAATGCGCGCGCCTTTTTCATAAGCAAAGTTTCGGTAGGATTATATATTACGTCAAAAAAACTGAGACAATTTCCGATAACTTCGTCCGAAACCGCGCAGGCTTCCGTTTTCGGATACATACCCACGGGCGTGGCAT
Source organism: Ruminococcus sp. UBA3286 (assembly GCA_002362135.1). GTDB lineage: Bacteria > Bacillota > Clostridia > Oscillospirales > Ruminococcaceae > Ruminococcus. Next base: position 458 of record DETO01000007.1, read on the forward strand.
TGATAAGCAGATCAAAATTACCGCTTATCTCCTGAATCAGGCATATTTTTACGGACGCGTCCGCGCATTTTGAGAGAATTTCAGCCATTACCATTTGTGCGGTTTGTACGTCCTGCGGAATAACCGCGATAGTCAGTTCAGCGCCGTGGAGAGCGGCTTCAATGGCAATCATTCTTCCAACTCCTCCGCAGCCGAGCAGCAGCACTTTTCCGCTGAGCGGCAGCAGTTCCGCGGAACGGAGGAAACCGTCGCAGTCCGTATTATAGCCCGTTATTACGCCGCCGTTGTTGGAAATGCAGTTTACAGAATTATATCTCAGCGCGCTTTCGCTGAGCTGATCTGTCATTGAGATTATCGACATTTTGTGCGGTATAGTAATATTGAATCCCTTTAATTCACGGAGCGCGTCAAAATTATTCTGAAGATTTTCGGGCGTGATATCGATAAGTTCATAGCTGTAGTCGGAGATACCGCTGAGGGCGAATAATTTTTCATGTATCAGGGGCGACATGGAATGTCCGAGAGGATGACCGATAAGACCGTATTTATCCATAAATTTCCGCTCCTTCCAGCGATTCGAGAGAATCGATATTTACGGCGGCAACGCCCTTTAAAGTCTTTTTAACGAGACCTGTCAGAGTTTTGCCGGGGCCGAATTCCACGAAAAGTTCCGCGCCGTCAGCCTGCATTGCCGCGAGTTCCGACGTGAAGAGTACGGGAGAAACGATATGTTTTGCAAGAAGCGACGGCATATCGCTGAAATCTGTGAGTTCGCCGCCCGTAACGTTTGAATAATACTTAACGTCGGGAGCTTTGAAAGAAATAGTTTTAGCCGTCTCGTAAAATTTATCGGCAGCGGACTGCATAAGCTTTGAATGGAATGCGCCTGCAACGGCAAGAGGAATAACCCGCGCTTTCAGTTCGGCGAATTTTGCGGTAACTTCCTCGATACCCTCGGGAGTGCCTGCGATGACCGTCTGCTGCGGAGAATTGTAATTTACTGCCGTCACGTAATTTTCAGCCTGACTGCAAATCTCCTCGACCTTTTCAGGAGCGATCTTCATTACCGCCGCCATAGCGCCCTTTGACTGCTGAGTAGCCTCTTCCATTGCCTCCGAACGCGCTTTTATCAGGCGGAATGCGTCCTCAAGCGTTACCATTCCCGAAATTGCGAGAGCGGCATATTCGCCGAGTGAATGACCTGCAACGCCTTGGAATGCGAAGCCTTTTTCCATTGCGGCAGTAACGGAAGCGAGGGAGTTTATCATAATGGCAGGCTGAGCGTTGATAGTCTTTGACAATTCTTCCGCGGAGCTTTCAAAGCATATCGCCCTCATGTCGCGTCCTAAAATTTCGGAAGCCGTATCGTAAATTTTAGCTGTCGAGGGGAAAGCTTCCGCAATATCTCTGCCCATTCCGGGAGTTTGTGAACCCTGACCGGTAAAAAGTGAAATGTTCATAATTAAAAGTCCTTTCATAAATTATAGATTATCATGATTTTGAGCAATATACTTGCCTCTGTTGCAATTTATCCGTATCTTTCGGCATAAATTCCGTCATCCTGCGTTGCAAATCCTCGATGGGCGACAAGCCCATCTTGCGGTTTGCGCCTTGTTTGACGAAATTTCTGCTCGAAATCTACTGGATATATTGCAACAGAGTCAAGTATAAAACTTAATCAGACTGGTTAAATTGACGAATTTTCAAAATCGACGAAATAAAAAGTTAAAATCATATTGCAAAATATTCGGAAATGATTTACAATATATATGTATGGCTTTGAACGCCGCAGTATTGCCGCGGCATCATTACCATATTTATAATAACATATATTTTGATTTTTTACAACAGTTTTTTCTAAAATATAAACTTGTATTTCAAATCGGCAAAGGAGACATCATATGGGAATAAATATTCTTGGAATGGGCAGCTATCTGCCTGAACAGGTATTGGCAAACGACGATTTTAAAAAGTTTGTCGATACGAACGACGAGTGGATAACTACCCGTACAGGTATACGTTCACGCCACATGGCAGGCTGGGAGCCTACATGGTACATGGGAAAGCTTGCCGCTCAGAAAGCTATTGAAAAGTCGGGCGTTGACCCGAAGGAGATAGGTCTTGTGATATGCAGCACCATAACTTCGGATTTTCTGACGCCGAGCGTAGCAAGCTTGCTTCAGTATGAACTCGGCATCGAAAATGCGGCGGCTTTTGATATGAACGCAGCCTGTTCCGGATTCGTTTATATGCTCGATACGGCGCATCGTTATCTCAGCACCGACGATGATCTGAAATATGTGCTTATCGTTTCCGCAGAATCCCTTTCGCGCTTTATTGACTATCAAGACCGCGGAACGTGCATACTTTTCGGCGACGGAGCGGCGGCTGCCGTAATTGAAAAAAGCGACAAGATGTATTCGTCGTTCCTTGGTTCGGACGGCAGCGGCGCGCGTAAGCTTTTCGCGAGAAATCTGGAAGTTGCTCCCGAAGTCAGGGTAGATCATGAATTCGACAGCGGATTCCCCGAAAAGCCGCCTCATCAGCTTTATCAGGACGGAAAGGAAGTTTATAAATTCGCGGTAAAGGCTCTTCCGAAGGCGTTCAGCAACGCCGCGGCGAAGATCGGCGTTACCGTTGACGATATCGATCTTTTCGTACCTCATCAGGCGAATGTGAGAATAATCGAGACTGCCGCGAAAAATTTAAAGGCGAGCATCGATAAATTTGCGGTAACGCTCGATCATCACGGCAACACTTCCAGCGCGTCGATACCCCTCGCGCTTTGCGAATACATAGAAAAAGGCGCAATACAGCGCGGACAGAAGCTCGCTTTGGTAGGTTTCGGCGCGGGACTTTCCTACGGCAGCGTTATTATTGAATATTAAGGAGACGTTATTATGAAAACAAGGATCACAGAACTTCTCGGCTGCGAATACCCGATAATTCAGGGCGGAATGGCATGGGTCGCCGAACATACCCTTGCGGCAGCCGTATCAAATGCAGGCGGAGTCGGACTTATAGCAGGAGGCAGCGCTCCTATCGATTATCTCCGCGATCAGATTCGCAAATGCAAGGAAAAAACGGATAAGCCTTTCGGCGTAAATATCATGCTGATGAGTCCCAATGCGGACGATCTCGCGCAGTTGTGCATAGATGAAAAAGTTGCAGTAGTTACTACGGGAGCAGGAAATCCCGGAAAATTCATTCCGGCATGGAAAGAAGCTGGGATAAAGGTAATTCCCGTTATTCCGTCCGTGGCTCTTGCAAGGAGAATGGAGCGCGCAGGCGCGGACGCAGTCGTTGCGGAGGGTACTGAATCGGGCGGACATATCGGCGAAAATACCACGATGTGCCTCGTTCCGCAGGTAGTTGACGCACTTGAAATTCCCGTTATCGCGGCAGGCGGAATCGCCGACGGAAGAGGTATCGCGGCTTCGTTCATGCTCGGCGCGGAGGGAGTTCAGATAGGAACGCGCTTCCTCGCTTCCGAGGAATGTCAGATACACCCGACTTTCAAGGAATTGGTTGTAAAGGCTAAGGATACCGACAGCGTAGTTACGGGAAGATATACGGGTCACCCATGCAGAAATATCAAGACGAAATTTTCGAAGAAGCTTGCAAGCGGCGAAAAGGACGGTTCGCTTACGCCCGAACAGTTTGAAGAGATCACTCTCGGCTCGCTGCGCAAGGCTGTTGTGGACGGCAATGTTGACGAGGGTTCGTTCCTCTGCGGCGCGATTGCAGGCATGGTAAACGATGTAAAGCCATGCGCGGAAATTATTAAGGAAATGGCGGAGCAGGCTGAAAAACTTCTCAACAGATAAAGATTCGGAGGAATTGATATATGGCTACAGCAATTATTACCGGCGCGTCTCAGGGAATCGGCGCGTGTATAGCAAAAAGACTTGCAAAAGACGGATTTGACGTCGTTATAAATCATTATCCCAGCGACGGCGATAAGGAAAAGGCTCTTGCCGTTGCGGAGGAATGCAGGGCGTTCGGCGTAAAGGCTGAATGCATCGCCGCAGACGTTTCAAAATTCGATCAGTGCGAGGCAATGGTAAAGCAGGTCAAGGCTGATTTCGGCAGCATCGACGCTCTTGTCAACAATGCGGGAATCACCAAGGACGGACTCCTTGCTCGTATGAAAGAAGCCGACTACGACGCAGTTATCGCGGTAAATCAGAAGAGCGTTTACAATATGCTAAAGCACGTATGCTCGGTAATGATGAAGCAGCGTCACGGCAGGATAGTAAACGTTTCGTCCGTGGCAGGTCTTTACGGAAATCCGGGACAGGTGAACTATTCTGCATCAAAAGCGGCTATAATCGGCATGACTAAAACGGTCGCCAAGGAATTCGGTTCGAGAAATATCACCTGCAACGCAGTCGCTCCGGGATTTATCCATACTCCCATGACAGACGTGCTTTCCGAAGAACTGAAAACAAAAATGCTGGGCGCGGTAGCCCTCGGCAGATACGGCGAGCCTGAAGAGATCGCCTCTGTCGTATCGTTTTTGGTATCTGACGACGCTTCATACGTTACCGGACAGGTAATTGAAATTTCAGGCGGACTTTCTATGTAAACACAGAAATCAATTTTTACTTGTGCTGCATTATGCAGGGGGACGCTGCACG
>DETO01000007.1:5459-15185 GCA_002362135.1 Ruminococcus sp. UBA3286
CACCCCCTGCAAAAGGGTGCTTCACCCTTTTGAAACCCGAAATTTCATATTTTCATATCCCTTTAAGGGATATGAAAATATGAGAGTCGGCTTCAATAGCGTAACATCTTTGCAAGGAATACAAGAGGTCAGACTCTTCTTGTATAGTACAGCATAGTAAAATTGATTTTTGTGCTATGTTATAAGCCAAAGGATCTACTTATTTTTAAGAAAGCGAAAGGAAAATTTATGAGCAGAAGAGTTGTTATAACAGGAATCGGAGCAGTTACTCCTCTCGGTACGGGCGTCGAGAAATTCTGGGAGGGACTGAAAGCCAATAAGATAGGATTTTCTTTTATCGACGCATTCGACAGCGAGCAGGTTGGAGTTTCGCTTGCAGGTCTGGTGCGCGATTTTGATGAAAGTAATTATTATGACGTGGCAGGCTGCTTTGATAAAAAAGAAGCAAAGCGCATGGATCGTTTTACAAAATATGCGGTCGTATCCGCCCATGAAGCTCTCGTTGATTCGGGCAGCGATTTTTCCGATATCGACCCTTACAGAGCAGGTATTATGGTAGGTTCGGGAATCGGCGGCATCGATCTGACTGCTATGGAATGCGAAAGAATAAGAACGAAAGGCCCGAGCAGAGTTTCGGCATTTTACGTTCCAATGATGATAACAAATATGGCTCCCGGAATGATCGCCATGAAAACAGGCTTCCGCGGCGCGAATTTTGATATTTCTTCCGCCTGTTCTTCGGGTACTCACGCTATCGGCGAAGCTTTCAGAAAGATCAAGGACGGCTATCTTGACGTTTGTCTTGCAGGCGGCACGGAAAGTACTAAGATCGAACTGACATATGCAGGCTTTAACAATATGAAGGCTCTTTCAAGAAGTTCTGATCCCGAAAGGGCGTCAATTCCCTTTGATAAGGAGAGAAACGGATTTGTACTCGGCGAGGGCAGCGGAATGCTCGTTCTTGAAGAATACGAACACGCAAAGGCGCGCGGCGCGAAGATATACTGCGAAATTGCAGGCTACGGCGCTACCGACGACGGTTATCACATGACTTCGCCGATGCCTACGGGAGAGGCTGCCGCTATGGGTATGACTCTTGCAATGCAGGAAGCAGGCGTAAAGCCCGAAGACGTTGACTATATAAACGCTCACGGAACTTCAACGGGGCTTAACGATAAATACGAGACAATTGCGATAAAGACTGCGCTGGGCGATTCCGCGTACAAGGTCAAGATAAATTCCACAAAATCCATGACTGGTCATCTTCTCGGAGCGGCTGGAGCTATCGAAGCTATCGTATGCGCAAAGACTATACAGGAAGGTCTTATTCACGCTACTGTCGGATATAAAGTTCCCGACGAGGAGTGCGACCTTGACTACTGCGTAAACGGCAACGTGGAGCAGGAAGTCAATACGGCGTTGTCCAATTCTCTGGGCTTCGGCGGTCATAACGGTACTCTGTGCTTTAAAAAGGTTAATGATTAAGGAGAATTTAAGAAATGGGAAAAGTTTCTAATGATAAAATTTTGAGCGTCGTTGAGCTTGAAACTATCGAAAGCCTTGCCAAGATCGTTTCAGACAACGAATTATCGGAGATAACCATATCATGCGACAACTGCAATATAACGATAAAGGGCAAAAAGCCCGCTCCGCAGACTGTTGTTGCAGGCATGGGCGCTTCTGCCGCCGCTCCCGTTCAGGCAGTTGCTGCGGCTAATGCTGAGCCTGCTCGCGAAGAAGGCGCGGCTGTTGACGGAAACGTTGTGAAATCGCCTATCGTGGGAACGTTCTATCAGGCTCCCTCGCCCGACAAGCCGCCTTTTGTAAAGGTCGGCGACAAGGTTAAGAAGGGCGATGTTATCATGATAATCGAGTCCATGAAGCTTATGAACGAAGTTCAATCGGAGTTTGACGGAACTGTCGAGAAAATTCTTGTAAGCGACGGTCAGCCTGTCGAATTCGACCAGCCGATAATGATAATCAAATAAGGGCAATATCACGTAAAATGGAGGGACAGCAAATGTCAGAAGTTTTAATGAATAAAGAACAGATAATGGAGATAATTCCCCACCGCGATCCGTTTCTCCTTATTGACGAAGTGCTTGAAATGGAAGTCGGCGTTAAGATAAAGGCAAGAAAATATATAAAGGAAGATGAGTTCTGGTTCAAGGGTCATTTCCCCGACTATCCCGTTACCCCAGGCGTACTTATGATCGAAATGCTTGCGCAGGCGGCTGCCGTATGTATGCTTTCAAAGCCTGAAATGAAGGGAAAGATCGGACTTTTCGGCGGTATTGACAAGGCTAAGTTCCGCAGACAGGTAGTTCCGGGCGACGTTCTCGACCTCGAAGTTGAGATAATCAAGACCAGAGGACCTATCGGAACGGGAAAGGCTCTCGCTTCCGTTGACGGTCAGAAAGCCGTTTCGTGCGAGATAACCTTTATTGCGGCTGATCCCGAAAAGTAGAGGGGAGTATAAATGTTCAAGAAGATATTGATCGCCAACAGAGGCGAGATAGCCGTGCGCATCATAAGAGCCTGCCGTGAACTCGGAGTACGCAGCGTCGCCGTATATTCAACGGCTGATAAGACCTGTCTTCATGCGCAGATAGCCGACGAATCGGTATGCATAGGGCCGCCTGCAACTAAGGACAGCTACCTTAACATGAACGCCGTTATTCAGGCGGCGTTGAATACGGGCGCGGAGGCTATCCACCCCGGATTTGGATTTTTGTCTGAAAATGCGGAATTTGCACAGCTTTGCGAAAAAAGCGGAATAGTATTCATCGGGCCGTCATATAAGTCTATAGAAATGCTCGGCGATAAGGCCGCCGCAAAGGAGACTATGGCTGCGGCAGGAGTACCCGTTATTCCGGGTTCTAAAGGCGCGGTAAGAAGCATTGCGGACGCAAAGGAAGTCGCGGAAAAATGCGGCTATCCCATTCTTGTAAAGGCTTCGGCAGGCGGCGGCGGAAGAGGTATCCGACGCGTGGATTCGCCCGAAGATCTGGAGACGCAGATAATTGCGGCTCAGCAGGAAGCGAAGAATTTCTTCGGCGACGATACGGTATATATCGAAAAATTCCTCGTCGATCCGCATCATGTTGAGATACAGATAATGGCTGATACGCAGGGGAATTACATTTATCTCGGCGAGCGCGACTGCTCTATGCAGAGACGCAATCAGAAAGTTCTTGAGGAATCTCCAAGCCCGATAGTAAGCGCAAAACTGCGTGAAAGAATGGGCAAGGCCGCCGTTACTGCGGCTAAGGAATGCGGCTATTACAATGCGGGAACTATTGAATTTTTAGTTGACGCTAACCGCGATTTCTACTTTATGGAGATGAATACCAGAATTCAGGTCGAACACCCTGTCACGGAGGCTGTCACGGGCTTTGATCTTGTAAAGGCTCAGATAGAAGTGGCAGCAGGAATGCCTCTGCATATTACTCAGGACGACGTTAAGATCACGGGTCATGCTATTGAATGCCGTATAAATGCGGAGAATCCGTCGCTGAATTTCCGTCCGTCTCCCGGAACGATAAACGCTCTTTATGTTCCCGGAGGTCCCGGAATAAGAATAGACGGCGCGGTTTATCAGGGATATACGATAACGCCGTATTACGATTCAATGATAAGCAAGCTGATAGTCCACGGCGCGGACAGAAACGAAGCTATCCGCAAAATGCGCTGGGCGCTTTCGGAATTTATCGTTGACGGCGTTGATACAAATATAGATTTTCAGCTGGAGATCATAAAACGTCCCGAATTTATCAGCGGAAATTACGACAACGGATTTCTTACGCGATATATGGAAGAAAAGAAGAAATAGGCGGTGATATAGATGTTTGATGATTTTTTTAATGTTGTGAAGCTTCGTTTTAACGGAGCGGACGACGAATCCGCGCCTGTTTTCAGATGTCCGAGATGTCAGAGCGCAGTTCCGCTTTCCAGATTTGAGGAGCTTCACCGCGTATGTCCCAGCTGCAATTATCACGGAAGGCTTTCCGCCGCCGAGCGTCTTGCGCTGACGGTAGATAAGGGCAGCTTCAAGGAGTTCGACGCCGATATGATAAGCTGCGACCCCATACATTTCCCCAATTATCCCGAAAAGCAGGAAGAACTTCGCAAGGCTACGGGACTGAAAGACGCTATCGTCACGGGAACGGCGTGTATACGCGGTATCGAGACGGTCATAGGCGTTATGGATTCCCATTACATGATGGCTTCTATGGGTTCGGTAGTGGGCGAAAAAATAGCGCGCGCATTTGAATACGCTGCGGAACACAGACTTCCCGTGATAATGTTTACGGCTGCGGGCGGCGCGAGAATGCAGGAGGGAATCGTTGCTCTCATGCAGATGGCGAAAACTTCGGGAGCGGTCAATCTTCACAGCGCCGCAGGTCAGCTGTATATCACGGTAATGACCGATCCCACCACGGGCGGCGTAACTGCAAGTTTCGCTTCTCTGGGCGATATTATAATCGCCGAGCCGAAAGTTCTTATCGGATTTGCAGGCAGACGCGTTATCGAAAGCACCATGAAACAGCGTCTCCCGGAAGATTTCCAGCTTGCGGAATTCATGCAGGATAAGGGATTCGTCGATATGATCGTGGAGCGCAAAAAGATGAGGAGCGTTCTTGCTCATTTGCTTCAGATGCATGGTTATAAAGGAAAGGAGTCGTGATCTATGGAAAACGGAAAAACGGCATGGGAACGCCTTAACCTTGTCCATACAAAGGGCAGACCGACTATACGGGACTATATCCCGCTTATTTTCAAGGATTTTTACGAACTTCACGGCGACCGCTGCTACGGCGACGATCATGCGGTATTGGGCGGAATTGCAAGGCTTGACGGCGTTCCCGTCACGGTGATAGCGCAGGTAAAGGGCAGAGATATCAACGAGAACAAGGACTGCAATTTTGCAATGCCGCTGCCGGAGGGTTACAGAAAGGCGCTCAGGCTTGCAAAGCAGGCTGAAAAATTTCATAGACCCGTCATCTGTTTCATTGATACGCCCGGCGCTTATGCCGGAGTTGCGGCGGAAGAAAGAGGTCAGGGCGAAGCTATCGCGCGCAATATTGCGGAATTCATGACTTTGCGTACGCCTATTATCTCAATAATTCTGGGCGAAGGCGGAAGCGGCGGCGCGCTTGCTCTGGGAGTATGCGACGAGCTTGCTATGCTTGAAAACGCGCAGTATTCCGTAGCTTCACCGAGAGCGGCGGCGAGTATTTTGTGGAAAGACGGTTCAAGAGAGCAGGAGGCCTGCAATATCATGCGCGTAACAGCCGAAGATATGGTCGCCTTGGGAGTAGCTGAAACGATAATTGAAGAGCCTCTGGGAGGCGCACACAACGATTTAGACAAAATTTCCGAAAATATTAAAGAATATTTGTCACTCAAAATTGCGGAAAAATGTCAAAAAGATATTGACGTTTTGCTTAAAGAACGTTATACTAAGTTTAGAAAAGTCGGAGAGTTCACAGAATAGATCCGCTTTCAGCATAATAAACAAATATCAGGAGGAAACTAACATGACTTTTAACAAAATTAAAGAAATCATTGTTGAGCAGCTCGGCGTTGAGGAAGATGTTGTAACTGCTGAGGCAAACATTCAGGACGATCTCGGTGCAGATTCTCTGGACATTGTTGATCTTATCCAGACTATCGAGGACGAGTATGATCTCTCTATCCCCGACGAGGCTGTTGAGGAGATCAAGACAGTAGGCGATATTGTTAATTATATCGAGAAGAATACTGACGCTGAATAATTTATGAAGATTCCCCTTGCTCTTTAGTGAGGGGAATTTCTGTATTTTTTATGAAATATATTGATTTTTGATACGGAAAATGCTATAATATAATTTGAGGGCTATTTTTAAAGAATTAATCAATGATAGTCTATACTAACAAAATTAGCAAACATCGCGCATACCAATTTTATTATGCCGTAATATTCAGTGAACCTTGACTTCTTATGCCTCCTGCTTAATGATTAGTTCTTAAGTCCTGTTTAAATTATTTCTGTACCCATTTGGGTACAGAAATAATTTAAATATTGGGATTCTTAAGGGGCTATGTCCCTTAAGCAGGGGGTGTCGGGGGACAGAGTCCCCTGACATATTACAGCACAAGTAAAAATTGGATATGTGTGGGCAAACTGGAGGAAGTCATGAAAAAAATTACCGTTATTACAGGTCATTACGGCAGCGGAAAAACAAATTTTTCCGTAAATCTTGCCATAAAAGCGGCGCAGGAGGGTGAAAACGTTACTATAGTTGATCTGGATCTCGTTAATCCCTATTTCAGAACAGCCGATTTTAAGGAACTTTTCGCGGCAAAAGGCATTCGGCTGATAACTCCCGATTTTGCCAACAGCAATCTTGACGTGCCGTCCATACAATTCGACATCGAACAGCTTGCGGATAACGACGGAAAGCTGATTATCGACGTAGGCGGCGACGATGCAGGCGCATTTGCGCTGGGAAGATTTTCAGCCGCCCTTAAAAATTTTGGCGGTCAGCTTGATATGCTGTACGTCATCAATCAGCGCCGTTACCTTACTGGTAATTCCGAAGAAGCCGTAAGCCTTATGTATGAGATCGAGACGGCGTCGCGTCTGAAGCATACGGCAATAGTCAACAATACCAATCTCGGCTGCGAAACTACGGTAAATATTGTGGAAAGTTCCGCGGATTTTGCAAAGGAAGTTTCGCGCAGAACAGGACTGCCGATACGTTGTACGGTCTGCCCCGAAGATATCTGCGAACTTGCTGATATTCCCGATATTTTCCCTGCAAAGATATATGTTAAGCCGTTGTGGGAATATTAATTTCTACGGCAAATATATATACTAAAAATAATCATAAGGAGGTGTGAGATATGGCAAAAATGACGGTTATTACAGAACGCTGCAAGGGCTGCGGTCTTTGCGCGGGAGCATGCCCGAAAAAGATAGTTGAACTTCAGAAGGCAAAGCGTAATAAAAAAGGTTATTTCTACGCAGTATGCACCGACGAGGACGCCTGCATAAGCTGCGCTATGTGCGCTATGATGTGTCCCGATTGTGCCATAGTCGTTGAAAAATAACGATCTGATGCAAAAATAAAGCAGTACGCTGCTATAAGAAAGGAATAAGAAGCTTTGGAAAGAAATCTTATGAAGGGTAACGAAGCCCTCGCGGAAGCTGCTATCAGAGCAGGCTGCAAATGTTTCTTCGGCTACCCGATCACTCCACAGACAGAGCTTGCCGCTTACATGGCTAAACGCATGAATAAGGCAGGCGGCGTATTTTTACAGGCAGAATCGGAGATAGCTGCCATAAATATGGTTCTCGGCGCTGCGTCTACGGGCGTCCGCGCAATGACCTCTTCATCATCGCCCGGACTTTCCCTTAAAAGCGAGGGAATCTCCTATATCGCAGGTTCCGATCTTCCTGCCGTTATCATAAACGTTCAGCGCGGCGGCCCCGGACTCGGCGGAATCCAGCCCTCGCAGGCTGATTACTGGCAGGCTACGAAGGCTCTCGGTCACGGCGATTTCCACCTCATGGTATTTGCTCCCGCTTCCGTTCAGGAAATGGTAGATATGGTCATCAAGGCTTTCGATAAGGCTGACGAATATCGTATGCCTGCAATGATTCTTGCAGACGGACTTCTCGGTCAGATGATGGAACCCGTATCGTTCCCGGAGATCAACGTAAACGCTCATGACAAGAGCGGCTGGGCTGCCGACGGTCATAAGGGCAAGAGAGAGCATCATATCATAAATTCTCTTTACCTCAAGCCCGACGAACTGGAGAGTTCCGTAAAAGATCGTTTCGAGAGATATGAGACTATCAAGGCGAACGAAACTGACGCCGAGCTTTATCTCACGGAGGACTGCGATATTCTTCTCTGCGCATTCGGTGCGACGGCTCGTGTTGTAAAATCCGCTGTAAACGACGCAAGAGCGCAGGGTATCAAGGCAGGTATGTTCCGTCCCAAGACTTTATGGCCGTTCCCCGTTAAGGAGATCAACGAAGCCGCTAAGAATGCAAAGAAGCTGCTCAGCGTTGAAATGTCTATGGGACAGATGATAGACGACATTAAGCTTGCTATAAACTGCTCAAAGCCCGTTGAATTTTACGGACGTACAGGCGGCGTTATTCCTACTCCTGCCGAAATACTGGCAGAGATCAAAAAAATCGGAGGTGCTGAATAATGGCTGTTGTATTTGAAAGACCAAAGGCGCTCCTTGATGTGCCTACTCATTACTGCCCCGGCTGTACTCACGGAATCGTTCACAGACTCGTTGCAGAGGTTATAGACGAAATGGGTATAGAGGGCGAAACTGTCGGAGTATGTCCCGTAGGCTGCTCCGTTATGGCTTATGATTATTTCGGCTGCGATATGATCGAAGCTCCGCACGGACGCGCTCCGGCTGTTGCTACGGGCGTTAAGCGTACAAATCCTGATAAGTTTGTATTTACATATCAGGGCGACGGCGACCTTGCCGCTATCGGAACTGCCGAGACTGTTCATGCGGCTACACGCGGCGAGAATATCGTTATAATCTTTATCAATAATACTATATACGGAATGACAGGCGGTCAGATGGCTCCTACCACTCTTCCCGGTCAGGTAACTCAGACAACGCCTTTCGGACGCGATCCTCAGCTTGCAGGATTCCCAGTAAGAGTGTGCGAGATGCTTTCAACGCTGACAGGTACGGCTTATGCTCACCGTGTTGCGGTTGACAGCGTTCCCCATGTACGCGATGCGAAAAAGGCTATCAGAAAAGCTTTTGAAACTCAGAAGGCCAAGAAAGGCTTCTCCATTATTGAAGTTCTTTCAACCTGCCCGACAAACTGGGGACTTACGCCTACAGAGGCTATCAAGCGTCTTCAGGACGAAATGATACCGTATTATCCTCTCGGCGTTTATAAGGATACTACAGAAGAGGAGGGAAATAAGTAATGGCAGCTACTGAAATTCTTCTTGCGGGATTCGGCGGACAGGGCGTGCTTTTTGCAGGCAAGATTCTTGCATACTGCGGACTTATGGACAGCAAGGAGCTGTCATGGCTTCCGTCTTACGGTCCGGAGATGCGCGGAGGTACGGCTAACTGCTCCGTATGTATTTCCGACGAGCCTATAGGTTCTCCGCTGGTTCTTACTCCCGATATCCTTATCGCGATGAATCAGCCCTCTTTTGATAAATTCGTCAGCGAAGTAAAACCCGGCGGAAAGGTTTTCTATGACAGTTCTCTTATCGAGAACGAGTGTACTCGCGATGATATAGACATTTTCGCGATTCCCTCGACCGATCTTGCAGACAGCAATGCTCTCAAGGGCGGTTCGAATATCATTCTGCTCGGCAAGGTGCTGAAAGAGACTTCCATTTTCACGCTCGATACGATGAAAAAGGCTATCGAAAAGGTAGTTCCGCCCTCAAAGGCTCATCTTATTGAAAATAATTTCAAGGCTATCGAGCTGGGAATGAATAACTGATAATCATAAAAAAGTTCAAGCCCCGAAGCAATTATTGATAACTGCTTCGGGGCTTGTTATATTAGACCTGTTCAATAACCTCCAAAACGCTGCCTGACTTGTCTTTTTTTCGTTTTGATTTGTCAGATTTCCTTGAAATACATACAGTATTCCTGCGGAAATCTGACTTTTCAAAACAAAAAAAATCCTGCGTCATTCAGCATTTTTACGGTTATTGAACAGGTCTATTT
>DETO01000131.1:0-19337 GCA_002362135.1 Ruminococcus sp. UBA3286
AGACCTGTTCGAAAGCCGTAGAAGTGCCGAATGATGCAGGATTTTTTGCGTCAGGCAAAGTCAATTTTCCGCAGGAATACTGTATGTATTTCAAGGGAAATTGACAAAGCATGGCACAAAAAAGACAAGTCAGGCGGCTCTTCGGAGGTTTTCGACCAGGTCACACCAAGGAGATGCGTTATTATGAAAACATACGAGCTGATAAGTTATTCACGGCGCAGAATAAAGGGGAATCGGCGGCGAATTCTGCTGATCTGCCTGCTTCCGCTCGGCGCGGAACTTTTCTTCCGCACGGCTGAAACCGCTCTTTACAGTATTCTGCTCTACTTCGGCGAAATGCCGCCTGCCGCCCTTTTTACGGGTGAAAATTCGGAACATCTTGCAATTGCGGCGATTTTCGCGGCGTTTCGGCTTCTTATCTGCCCTCCTCTATGGTGCGCGGCGGCGGTTCGGCTGAAAGAATTCACCGACGAAAAAGGCAGGAAAACTTCATTTTCGGAAATGCTCCTGAACGGCAGATTCATTCGGCGCAGCATTTCCGCGGCATTCTGGATAAAAATTGCATCGGCGGCGGCGGCGCTTCCCGCAATATCAGCGGCAGTTTTCGCGATAAGAATCGTATCCGAGGACGCTGACAGCCGCAGACTTATCATCGCCTCGAATGCGGCGGCTCTCGCGGCAGCTTTTGCATTATTCTGGCTCGCTGTCAGGGCAAGTCTTGCCGCAGTCCCGTTCCTTTTGGCGGAATTCCCGAAAAAAGGCGGTTTTTCAGCAGTTATGAGCAGTCTGAAATTTATGCGCGGACGTCGGAAAATGCCGCTGTTTCTCGGCGCGGCTTATATCCTGCCCATGCTCACGATAGTTGCAATTCCGTTTCTTATACCCGAACTGGCGACTGCATTTTCTATCGGCATTTCGATTTATCTTAAAGAGGACGAATACGTTCTCGGCGAACAGGAGGCTCTGAAAAGTGGCAGAGTTGGTTTTTACCGTAAATTCGGACGAAAGCGTCACGCTGCAAAGCTATCTCCGAGAAAAATGCGGCGTATCGCGCAGGCTGCTCCAGAAGCTGAAAAATCGTGAGGGAGGCATCACGCGAAACGGCGAATTTATACGCACCGTTGACGATGTTTACAAAGGCGACGTTATCGTGCTGAACTGCGGCGAATCCAGCGATATCGAGCCAAACGGCGAACTTAAAGCCGATATCGTATTTGAAAATGAGAATATAATAATTTTTGACAAGCCGTCGGGAATGCCCGTCCACCCGTCCGTGAGGCATCGCCGCGATACTCTTGCGAATCTTTTCGCGTATCTTTATCCGCAGCTGACATTCCGCTCGGTAAACCGTCTTGACAAAGATACCTCCGGATTATGTCTGACGGCGAAAGACCCCTATTCGGCTAATCTGCTGCAAAAAAAATGCCGAAAGGTATATTTCGCCGCGGCGGAGGGAATAATTACCGACAGCGGCATAATTGACGCGCCTATCGCACGCGAGCGCGAAAGCATAATCACACGCTGCGTCCGCGATGACGGTCAGCGCGCCGTTACTCGTTACGAGCCGATCATGAACAGCCGAGGTCATACGCTGCTGAAGATCGATCTCGAAACGGGCAGAACTCACCAGATACGCGTTCATTTCGCCTATATCGGTCACCCTCTCGCAGGCGACGATCTTTACGGCGGCAGTCGGGAATTTATCGGGCGGCAGGCTCTTCATTGCGGAAAAATGATACTGCGGCTTCCGAATTCGACGGAGGAAACGGAATTTTCCGCGCCGCTTCCCGACGATATAAAAAATCTTTTTGAGGAGTAATAAAATGGAAAAAATAGCAAGTTTTCAGGTAGATCATACAAAATTCGGAGTAGGAATGTACATATCGCGGATCGACGGCGATATTGTAACTTATGACGTCCGCATGGTAAAACCAAACGGCGGCACGTATATTTCCAACCCGTCCCTGCATACAATTGAACATCTCTTTGCGACCTTCGCAAGAAACAGCCGATTCGGAAAAAGCGTCATTTATGTAGGCCCGATGGGCTGCCGCACGGGATTTTATCTTCTCACGCGCGACGATATGTCAGGCGGCGACGCTATAACTCTCGTTCGCGAGGCGTTCGCTTTTATTGCGGATTTCAACGGGATAATCCCCGGACTTAGCGCGGTGGAATGCGGAAATTACCTCGAACACGATCTCGAATCCGCCAAAAAGGACGTTCTGCCTCTTCTTGGCGTTCTTGAAAATTACAAAATGGAAATGCTCGATTATTCCTTTCATACGGGAGAATGATTTTTGAAAAAGGAGCGTGTTTTACATTGAAATTTCTTACGGGTCTTGCGGTCAGAGCAGGACTTTGCACATTCAAATTTATTGCGGCGATACTTCTTGCGGTAATAAAGACCGTAAAATTCATAGCAGGCGAACTTGAAGAAGCTCTGCGGCTTATCGGCAAGGGATTTTTATGGATATTGCGCGAATTAACGGAATCTTTCCGCACAAGAGTACGCGTTTCAAACGAACTTACAAGAGCTATCCGCAAAGCTAAAAAATTAGGGAAAAAAGAGTATTTCAAAGCGATAATCAACTTTATAGGCTCATTTTTCTGCGGCGAAAACGGCGTGTTTTATTCCGCGTTCAACTATATATTGCCCATAGTTTCGGCAGCCTTCATGATAGGAGTCGTCATGTACGGTTCGGGGCTGGAATACGGACTTGCCGTGGAATATAACGGCAGACAGCTTGGGATAATCTCCGCCGAAGCCGATTTTGAAACTGCCCAGCGCGATGTAATGCAGCGCATATCCTATACCGAGGGAGATGAAAATATCGATCTTTCGGCAAAATTTTCGCTTAGGATAATTTCTGAAAACGAACAGCTCGTTTCCGCGGGTCAGCTTGCGGATAAAATGCTGGAGGCGTCCGACGAGGAATTGACGGAAGCCTACGGAATCTACATCGACGGCAAATTTATCGGCGCTGTACGCGATAAGGACGAAGTTCAGGCTGCCCTTGACGAAAAGCTTCTTAACTATGAGACCGACGGCGTTGTAAAGGATATTTCTTATGTCAACAAGATCGAATATACCGAGGGAATCTATCTTCTCGGCAGCGTGAGAGATCAGCAGGAAACTATCGATATGCTCACCTCCACGAAAGAAAAAAAGCGCGTTTACGTAGCTGCCGAAGGCGATACTCCCGTATCTGTCGTTCAGAAATACGGTATGCGCCTTGACGAATTCAACGAGCTTAATCCAAAAGCGGAAAAAGGCATCAAAAAAGGTCAGATACTCAACATCATCGAACGCGAAAGCTATCTCCCGATTCAGTATGTCCGCGAAATGGAGAGCCTTACTTTCCTCGATTATGAGACCGTGGAAGTTGATACAAGCGCGCTCAACGTGGGAGTACGTTCCGTTCTGGTAAAGGGCGAACGCGGCGAAAAAGTCAGCAATATCGAGATAACCTACGTGGACGGCATTGAATCGTCACGGCAGGTACTCAGCAGCGTTATCACGAAAAATCCAGTTGTGGAAACTATTGGCGTGGGAACTTATTCCGCAATGCCCGATTATCCCGATACGGTATACATGGGCGGCCCGCTGACGGGAACAGGTCAGTTCGGCTGGCCTGTCGCAGGCGGTTGGATAAGCGATACTTTTATCAGCGACCGAAATCACAAGGGGCTTGACATTGCCGCTCCCGAATCCACGGAAATTTATGCGGCTGCGGACGGGCTTGTTGTTTCGGCAGGCTGGAATTCCGGCGGATACGGAAACGTTGTAATGATCGAACACCCCGACGGATACGCAACCGTCTACGCGCATATGATATACGTCTATGCGGTTGAAGGGCAGTATGTTTCAAAGGGACAGCTTATCGGATTTGTCGGAACTACGGGAAATTCCACGGGCAATCACTGTCATTTCGAAGTGCGGTATCAGGGCGTATGTCTCGATCCGGCAGCATTTCTGAATACTTCAAATGCTTTAATAAAAAAAGAAGATGAAGAATAATTTTGCTAAAACGGCTGAATTCCAAATACGAAATTCAGCCGCTTTTTTTGCATATTTTTGAAAATTTGAGGCATAATACAAACGGAGATCAATTTTAATCGGAGGTGTATAATTTGGCAAAATATATTTCACAGGGAGTATTTCTCTTTGACCGCGCGATCTTCGCCGAAAGTTTCGCCGCTGTTGTCGGACAAAAGGAAGGCGACGGGCCGCTTGGCAGCTGCTTCGATAAGGTGGTCGAGGACAGCCATTTCGGGCAGAACACATGGGAACAGGCGGAAAGCCGTTTTCAGCTTGAAGCCGTCAGTCTGGCTATCCGCAAAAAAGAACTCACCAAAGAGGACGTTGACGTTATATGCGCGGGCGATCTCATCAATCAATGCACAGGTTCTTCATACGGTCTGCGCGAACTCGCCATACCTTTTCTGGGCTTGTACGGGGCTTGCTCGACCATGGCGGAGGGACTTATCGCGGCTTCGCTGCTCGTCGAATGCGGCGCTGCAAAACGTACCGCCGCCGTGACTTCTTCCCATTTTTCAACGGCTGAACGGCAATTCCGCGCTCCCCTTTCATACGGAGGTCAGCGAACTCCCACTTCTCAATGGACTTGCACGGCTTCGGGAGCGGTACTGCTTTCCGATACAAACGGAACTATAGAAATAATCGGCTGCTGCGTGGGCAGGATAGCCGATATGGGCATAAATGATATCACCAATATGGGAAGCGCAATGGCTCCTGCCGCCGCGGCTACGCTACAGCGTTATCTTGAAGCTACCGAAACTTCCGCGGAAGATTACGATCTTATCGTCACGGGCGATCTCGGAACGCTGGGCAGTAAGCTTCTTACAGAACTGCTTCAAAGCGAAAACATTGATATTTCGCATAATCATCAGGACTGCGGAGCGATCATCTACGACAACGAAAAGCAGGATACCCATTGCGGCGGTTCGGGCTGCGGGTGCAGCGCAAGCGTTTTATGCGGTCATTTTCTGCCCATGCTTGAAAACGGCGAAGCGAAAAATATTCTCTTTATCGCTACAGGCGCGCTGATGTCCACGATGTCGGTACAGCAGGGTGAAAGCATTCCCACAATTGCTCATCTCGTACATTTCAGGAGGAATTAATATGGCTGTTGAAATTTTAAAAGCGTTTCTGATAGGCGGCATAATTTGCGCGATAGGTCAGCTGCTTATCGATTTTACCAAACTTACGCCTGCACGAATTCTCACGGGATACGTGGTGGCAGGCGTTATACTTTCCGCTGTGGGACTTTATAAACCCCTTGCGGATTTCGGGGGAGCGGGAGCGTCCGTTCCGCTGACGGGATTCGGGCATCTGCTTGCGGAGGGAGTCCGAAAATCCGTTGACAGCGAGGGATTCATCGGAATTTTCACAGGCGGCATGACCGCCGCCGCAGGAGGTATCACCGCCGCACTCTTAGCAGGCTTATTCGCCTCCCTCGTATTCAAGCAGAAAGATAAAGTGTGAAGATCTTCCCTTACTTTCTTGGGGACGATTTAAGGGGACGCCGTCCCCTTAAAAATCCCCTGCATAAGGGACACAGTCCCTTATGAATCCCAAAATTAAAATCCTTATGTACCCACAAGGGGTACATAAGGATTTTTACTTGAAATACAAAGAATTGCGTTCTTATACAGGAATTTTTAAGGCAGCGCGCACATTAAATCACCCTCAAGAAAGTAAAGGAAGTTCTTCCTGCTTATATATTCCTGCATCAAGCTGCTGGATAACAAGAGCGTCCTGAGCCGTAACGCCGTCGCCGTTTCCGACAACATCGGCATTTTTCATGCCCTGCCCTGTCAGCGAATACTCGTCCTTATTCGTCAGGAACTGCAAAATCAGCGTAGCGTCGGCTATTTCAACCTTGCCGTCGCAATTCGCATCGCCGTAGAGATTTTTCTCAACAGTTGTGACCGTAGTTTGAGTTGAAGCTGTAGTTTGAGAAGATACCGCAGTCGTCTGAACAGGAGTTATATCCTCCTTTTCCGTATAAATTTCGGGAGCTTTTTCAGCTTTGCCGCTGTAAAAGCGCAGATAATCAAGAGAGCCTTTGAAGTTTTCATCAGGCATTGCCCTGTTGAAAGTCAGATTCGCATATTCACCGACCGCGTCAACAATATCAGCAGGCTTTATTGAAACATTTTCCTCAAAACACGTCTCGTCATTTACGATTATCGAACCAATGCCATTGTCAATAATTATTCTCACGTTCGCCCATTCGCCCGGCTTGATAACGTCCTCGGCAGTACTCATAATAAAAGAATTTTCTTTATCATTTAAAACCACAGTGAGTTTTCCATTTTCCAACGTCACACCAAATTCGCCGCTTTTCGTATCGTTTGTATTGCGCATTTCAAGAATAGTCTGCTTGTAATCTGTTGTTTTTCTGCTGAGAATTCCCATTTGTATCTCGATATTATCCGACGTCAGCGCGCTCTTGTCAAACTGTAAGCATCCGCCATATTCAAAGGTCATAACGCCTTTCGCGGAGGTTCTTTCAGCTTCCCACATGGAATTGTCTCCCGTAAGAGCAAAAGTTGAAGTGAAGCGGTCTTCAATCATATATCCGCATTTGCTGTCGAAATCATAAGCATAAATAAGCTTATCTGTATAAGGGCGGCTGTCGGCATAACTCTGCGCGCTCGTCCAGCCGTAAGAAGTTCCATGAGTCAAAGTTTTGCCGCTGTCGTCATAATAATCGCCGTCTGCTATTCCCTGACCGCTAAGTTTGCCGTCAGCCATGATATAAGCCATGCCCTTTGCTATGGAATCCTCCGTCATCGTTACATTTCCGAAAACGCAGGCGCTCTCAATAACCTTTGCATTGCCGCTTATATTAGCTTTTCCCATTACGGAAGCGCAGTCACAAACCCGCGCATTCCCCGATACTACGGCATTTTCGGCAACGATTCCATAACCTGCGATAACGGCGTTTCCGGAGACCTGCGCGCTGCCTTCGACTACGGCATAATCAAGAATTTTAGCGTTTCCAGTAACTTTTGCACTGCCCTTTACGACCGCATTTGGAGCTACATAAACGCTCGGTTCGACCGTCGCCGTGGAAGCTACGAGACCGCCGCCGTTTGAATGCGGAGCATATTCAGCCTGCTCCCACCAATTTGAAGATTCCGTGGAAACTGTCCGCTTTTTAACAGATACATTTTCGCCAAGCCTTATTGAATAGGGATAACGCTCCTTTTTGGCAAACGGATAATTCGATTCGGAGAACATGGACGCGTCGTCGTAAATTCCGGGCAGTCCATATTTTGTTATCTTATCAAGATCGGGAGTTGCAATAACAGAAAGATAAACATCGCCGCCCGTATAGGGAACTTTCACAAATTCTCTGTCACCGAAAAGTTTGGAATATGTACACGTGCCGTCCTCAGCCTGCTGAACGATACAGGCACGCCAATCCGCGCCATCAAGATCGGAAAGACCTGAAAGATGAACTTCAATATTTTCGCCGCTGACTTCAAGGGGAATTATATTAAGTCCTGCAAACTGCGGAGCGCGCTCGGTCGGAACTACGTATTCCGAGTAATTATTTATGCGTTCGGGCATAGTGTAGATCTGCTGCCAGTTCCAGTCGCCCTGCGCAAGAAGTTCGTCCAGTCTCGCGCGGTATGCGTTCCCGTTTTTGAAATCCAAACCTGCCATATGAGCCGCAAACATACCGAGAGTTTCCTTAATATCGGCAGGCGCAAGGCGTTCCACCTGATCGAACGGATACTCGTCGACCTGACCCTCCTGAAGCATCTTCTTCACGAAATCCGCGCCGTAACCCTCCAGATTATCGGGATTTTCCGTAAGATACTGCAAAAACGCCCATGAAGCGTAATAATCTCTTCCGCAAGGGAAAGTGAAGTTCAGATTTTTCATGTAAGTTTCGAAAAAATCCGTTCCGTGACCCGTATCGTCGTTTGAATAATCGCTGTAGAGATACTGCTCGCGGTACCAGTTGCCGATGGCTTCCCACCACGCGTATGAATATTTATTGTTATTCCAGCCTTTTTGATGAGCCGTCATAACGTGACCGAACTCATGGGGCAATACCCATGACGGCGGATTGACCTGCATGGAATCTACGCAGCAGAACATATAAGCAAATCCGCCGCTGTCCCACGACATATACGCCCAGTCGTCGGTCATTCCCTCCAGACCCGTGCCTGAAATATAGATGTTGGTCTTGTATTCGTTTCCGTCCCGAAGATTATCTTCCACGGACTGAGAGGGCGGAGCCATTGAGAGATCGTTCATGTAAACGTCCCAGACATTCTCCATATTTTTGGAATTTCCCTCCAGAAATTCCTGCGTTACCTTAGCGGAATCCGCGCCGCTGTTTCCCCAGATAAACTGGAAATGCTCCGATTCATAGTAATTATAATTACTGCTGAAATTAAAAAACGGATCACGGACTTTAAACTCCTCAGCCGCCGTTGCAGCATCGCCCATACTAAACGGCGCTGACGTAAGGCATAAAGCCGCCGCAGATACTGCCGCCGTCAGCTTTAATAGTTTTTTCTTCATACTAAAACTCCTTTTGATTATTTTTTGGAACACGCCTATATGTCCCAGTATGCAAAATATGCTATGTTTATTTTAACACTTTATTTTCAATTTGTCAACATATTTTTCATAATTATATCAAAAAATGTGTACAGGTTTTAAAAAAACTGCCGTACCATTTCAGTACGGCAGTATACATTATTCATTTTCCTTATTGTCTTTATTTTTCTTCTTTTTGTCGTCCTTTGTATCCTTTTCATCAGATTCCTCTTCAGCATCTTCCTCGTCCTTTTTATCAAGATCAATGCCTGCGGCAGCCAGAGCAAGCTTCCTGTTTCTGCTGTCGGAAGTAAGCGCCTCGATGAACGCGATAGCAAAATATACAATGAACGCGATAGCCTCAAGAACGAGAAGCGGAAGTTTCACGTTCTGCTTTATTCTGTCAAATCTGTTTGTAGAAACATCAGCCGCGGGAACGAGAACATTATAAGCGTTCTTAAACGTTACGTTTACGTAATAATCCTCAGATGTATCGCTTACAGCATTGATGAGATTGTTTATCTTATCGCTAAGGTTTTTCAGATCTGTTTCGATCTTTTCAGTTTTTTCAGACGAACCTGTCGATTTGCTCTTGAGTGTCTCCTGACGCTCTTTATAATAGCTGATCTGCTGCTTTGTCTGCGCAAGATTTGAAGCGATGATATTTTTCTGCTTGAACATCTCGTCATACTGCTCGGAAGCGATAGATGTCTGCGTTGAAGTTTCTTCGCCTGCCGTACCGAATACGATCATCTGATCCTTTTCGTAATTCTTAATAGAATTCTCATAGGCTTCAAGCTCTTCCTCATACTGGAGGCGCTGACGCGTCAAAGTCTTTATTCTGTATTCGCAGTAAGCGAGAGCGTCCTCTTTGTTTTTGGTAAGGTTATTGACAACAATGTAAGACGAGATCTTGTCGAGGTCGATCTTTTCAACAGTTGAGATAGCCTCGTAAAGGTCGTCGAATGTATAACCCGTAACCGATGAACGGAAACGCGTATCGTCGTCGTCGGCAAGTTCCTTAACATACTTCTTCAGCGTATCTACACTGTTTGAGAAAACGTCGATAGCTTCCGTATAGTCGTAATCCTCATAGCTGATAACGCTCAACGCGCTTCCGAGAGATTCGTTGTAGCCGTATTCCTGATAGAAGAATACCTTGTAATTTTCAAGAATGCGGTTAAAGAGCTGAACGGCTTCTTCATCTGTAAAATCGGTAGCCGAATAATCGAATGCCACGGTATACTGAGTCGGGAAATAAGTAGTTTCGAGAATTTTTTCAGCAGCGGCGATATTACCGTTTTTATTAATAACGTTGCTGTACTGAGTAAGGCGGGCAACCGTATCCTTCGGTGTGATACCTGTAATAGTGATGCCCTGTCTTACGTATTCCAGCTGTTCGATCTCCAGATTCAGATCGGTCAGCGCGGATTCGATAACGTTTGGATTTTTAATGGTTTCGACCTTAAAGTCTCTGCCGTTGGGGTCGAGACCTTTCTCAATGCCATCATAGGAAAATCCGATGAGAGCCGTAAGAGTCGGCTTCTGAACATGAGTAGTGATCATCGAATATGCCACGGCGATACCAACGCATAATACTGCCGCAATTATCCAGATAAGCAGATATTTTTTCAGCTTCCTGATAAGCGTAAATATCGAAACTACGATCTCGCTGTCCTCTTTTTCCTTGGTATTGAGCGTTATATTAACATTTTGATTTTCTTTCTTTGACATTTTGACCTCCTTGATGAACCACATAAATTTTATGTAAATAAACTGCATTATTACTGCATTTTATATGATATCACTTTTCAAGTTAAAAGTCAACAGTTAAAATTAATATTCCCCAATTTTCCAGAAAAGCCACAATTTACGGCAATATTCTCCGCGCTATTTTGCGGAATTTATTCAAAAAACAGTTCTTTCATCTCAATTTCGCCGTCAATTTCGAAAAGCAGTTCAACCGCGAAGTTCTCTCCGCACTTATTTGCCGATACCGAAATATCAGTCCAGTTTTTGGCAGGCAGAATACTGCATTCCACGCCGTTTACCGAGACTTTTCCAGAACCGCCGCCGCGATATGAGACGCCGATGCGTTTTGGAACGCCGCGGAAATATTTGAAATTCACGGCTGTTTTTCCGCTTATTTCCGCAATAAAACGCTCGCCGTCACAATGATTGACATTCGGAAAGCTGTCTGTGAAAATTTTATTTGAACCATGCGGCATATTGAAATTCGTGATATGGCAGGCGATTATCGCAGGATAACGTCCACAAGCTTTGAGCGCACCGTCGTTGAGTCCGCAGCTGGTGATTCCGACCTGCTTTATCGAACCGTCGGCAGCGATAGTTATCTTTTCGGCGCACGCCTGACGGCTGTAGTCGGATTTATGAGTAAGCCTATGGTAAAATACATACCACTGCCCGTTTATCTCGATAATACTGCCGTGGGTAGTTCCCGTCATATTCATTCGCTTATCGTCCGGCGCGCCGTCTAATCCCACATCGCCGTTTGAAACTATAGTTCCGCCGTATACAAAATCTTTGTCGGGATAGTCGCTGACAGCATAGCAGAGTTCATGATTCTTCTGCGACGAAAAAATAAAATAATATTTATCGCCCACTTTGCGCATCGAGCTTGCCTCGAAAAATTCATGCCCTCCGAAATTCGCGTCATAGGGGATTATATGCCGCGCGTCCTCTTTAACGGTAAGCATATCGTCCTCCAGAACGACCATGCACGCGCCGCTTACATTATCTGGCGTATCGAGTATCTCTTCGGCGGTCTTGTTGAAACGCTTCATCACTTCCGCAAGCTTTTCCTTATCGGAAGCCAGAATCTCATTGCTCTCGCCCATAAACTGCGTGCCGTAATATATGCGTATAACACCGTTATCGTTGAATGCGCAGGGGTCGAAGCACACATATTTTTTCATGGGCTTGCCGTCGGGATAATGAATATATCCCAAATATTCGTATCTGCCTGCCGGAGTATCGCAAACCGCAACGGAAATCGGCCCGTTATAGCCGCCGAATCCGTATTCGCCCGAAAGGCAGTAGTAAAGATAATATCTGCCGTCATTGCCGCGAACCACGTCGGGCGCGTACATATAAGAGCGTTTTTCGCTGTAATCGGGATCTTGCTTCGCGCTGTAGATAACTCCCTCAAGCCGCCAGTCGGAAAGATCGTCCACGGGAGCGGAATACACCGTATAATCACCCATACAGAACGTATGACCGCCCTCAAGATCGTGAGAGCCGTAAAGATAAACTCTGTCCCCGAAAATATGCGGCTCGCCGTCGGGAATGTACTCGTCAAGCGGCAAAAACGGGTTATATACTTGTTTTTTCATAATCAGTTACCTTTTATCAATAATTAATAGTAAATGAGATAGGCGGACCATAGACGCATTGAATCTCTTTCTTTGCAGGGTCGTATTCGTCCTGTTTTTGCTTATCAGATTTCGACGTGAGAATTTCCGACTCTGCCGTTGTCGTTGACGGCGAAGTCATCACATCTTCATCAGGCGGAGGGCCGTATACGCAGCCGAAAGCCGCCATTGCAAGCAGGCAGGCTTCCGACGCGAAAGCTGCTTTTTTAGCTTTTTTCATATCATTCTCCTAAAATAATCCGAAAAATTTTGGAGGCCCATAAACAGGGGCAGGTACATTTTCTGTCGGTTCGAATGTTGTGGGCGGAGGAGTCGGCGGCTCTGTAGTCGGCATTTTTTCCGAAGTTTCGGAGGATTTCTCATTTTCAGCCGAAGCTGTTTCTGTTGTGGATTCTTCTTCCGCCGCGGAAATTTCCGATTCTGCCGTCGACGCCGAGGTCATTGCCTCTTTGTCCGGAGGAGGGCCATATACATTCTGATAATCTTCATGGCAGCCTGCAAAATTTAACGCTGCCGCAAATGCCGCCGCAGTCATGAGCGTTCTTTTCATTTTTTTCATAATTACTACCGATAATTAATTACAAAGTATGTCCCTTTGCTTTCAGAACATCGACGATGCTGTCAACGTATTTGCGGCAGATCTCCTCGCTTTCGGCTTCAGCCATAACGCGTACAAGAGGTTCTGTACCGCTTTCGCGAACGAGCATTCTTCCCGTTGCACCAAGTTCTGCGGAAGCCTTTTCAACGGCTGCCTGTACGTCGGGATCAGCCTGAGCGGCAGTTTTATCCTTAACTCTGACATTTTCCAGAACCTGTGGAAATACCTTGAAAGGCGCGGCAAGCTCGCTGAGTTTCTTTTCGCGCGACATGATAACCTGCATTATTTTCAGGCTGGTGAGGATTCCGTCGCCCGTAGAAGCGTACTTCGAGAAGATTATATGTCCCGACTGCTCGCCGCCGATGCTGCATCCGTGTTCTTTCATGTATTCGTATACGTATTTATCGCCGACAGCTGTTTTCGCATAGTTTATGCCGATCTCGTCAAACGCTTTGAACAGTCCGAAATTTGACATAACAGTTGCAACTACCGTGTTGTTTACAAGCTTGTCGCGCTCCTTCATGTATCTGCCGTAAATGTAGAGAATATGGTCGCCCGAAATAAGATTTCCCTTTTCGTCAACGCAAAGGCAGCGGTCGGCGTCGCCGTCATAGGCAAAACCTGCGTCCAGACCGTTTTCCACAACGTATTTTTGCAGTACTTCTATATGCGTAGAGCCTGCGTTGTCATTTATATTAACGCCGTTCGGAGCAGCGTTTATAACGTGAGTTTCTGCGCCGAGAGCGTCGAATACAGCCTTTGCGATATTCCAAGCCGCACCGTTGGCGCAGTCAAGACCGATCTTCATTCCGCGGAACGAATAAACGCCCAGTGAAATAAGATAGCCGATATATCTGTTTCTGCCCGATACATAATCAACGGAACGACCTATCTTCTCATTTTTTGCGAAAGGCAGTTCAGTCCATTTTTCGCCGAAAACTTCAAGTTCGCCGTCAAGATAAGCTTCAACAAGGTCAATAACCTCGTCCTCCATTTTTTCGCCCTTGCCGTTGATAAGCTTCAGACCGTTGTCATAATAAGGATTATGACTTGCGGAGATCATAATTGCGCAGTCAAATCCGTCCACGCGTGAAACATACGCTACCGAAGGAGTAGTTGTTACATGAAGCAGGTAAGCGTCCGCGCCCGAAGCCGTCAGTCCGCCTACAAGCGAATATTCGAACATATAGCTTGAACGGCGTGTATCCTTGCCGATAACTATACGCGCAGGAGTATCGTCGCCGCCGCGCTTTTTCAGTTCGCCGTAATACCAGCCGAGAAATCTTCCCACTTTATATGCATGATCTGCTGTCAGGTTTTCATTTGCAGTTCCTCTGAAACCGTCTGTGCCAAAATATTTTCCCATTTTTATTCTCCTCATAATAATCGCTTAGCAGCGTTTTTATTGTAAAAAGTATGAAATCACGCTATCAATCACATACTTTAGTTTAATTGTAACATATTATTTATATATAGTCAAGGCGTATATTGCGATTTTTCCGAAAATTAGTTTTTAATTGTGCTGCATTATGCAAAGGATATTAGAGATTCAAAGCACCCTGTATAATGCAACATAACTAAAATCAATTTCCGTAATATACAAAAATGTCCAAAAAATAATGTTAAAACAATGCAAATAGCTGAAAATGAATAAAACGCTTGACAAAGTGAGATAATAGTGGTAAATTAATATTAGCACTCAGAGAGATAGAGTGCTAACACTTAGCTTGACTGTTACGCCGCATAGAAAGGTTGTGATGATCGTGGACGACAGAAAGCTGAAAATACTTGCTGCTGTGGTCGACGAATATATCAGAACAGGCGACCCGGTCGGCTCTAAGGCGATATCAAAACTTGACGGGATAAAAGTTTCGGCTGCGACCGTCAGAAACGATATGGCTGTTCTCGAACAAATGGGTTATCTCGAACAGCCCCATACTTCCGCCGGAAGAATTCCGACTTATCTGGGTTATCAGTTATACATTGACGAGCTGCTTACCCTTAACGAACTTTCCGATGATGAAAAACTCCGCCTTGACGAACTGCTCGGCGACGGCGATACTACGGAAGAACTTCTCATCCAAAATGCCGCAACGGCTCTTACGGAACTTACTCAATGCGCCGCTGTCGTCACAAATTCTTCCCCCAGATTTTCGGTCATCTCCAAAGTTGAAGTGATACCAACGGGAAAAAGGCTGTACGTCATTCTTCTGATAACGTCCAACGGCAGCATTAAAAATAAAGCCTGCCGCCTTGAATTCGACCTCAGCCATGAACAGCTCGATTTCTTTACACATTATATAGATGAAAACCTCAGCGGAATTTCCGTCGACGAACTTTCCGAAGATATGCTCGACGAAATGATAACCGCCGTTTCCGCATATATGGTCAGCCTTTCGCCGCTGGTCAAGGGCTTATGCGAACTCTCCGAAGACCTCAAACATCAGGAACTTACCGTAAGCGGAGGCGAAAAGCTTCTTTCCTGCGAAGAACTCGATAAAATGGAAGTCGTGCGGTTTATCGAACACAAACACGAACTTACCGATTTTCTGGAAGATTCTTTCAGCGGTATTCAGGTGAAATTCGGCGCGGACGGCTCGTTCGCTATCGGGAATTCCAGCATGATAGTTTCGAAATACCGCAAAAAAGGCAAGGAAGCCGGTTCTCTCGGAATAATAGGCCCTATGAGAGTTGACTATAAAAAGATAATTCCGTATATCGAATATCTGACGCATAAAATTTCCGCTCTTATGTCGGATGAAGATGAAAATATACCTGCAACGGACGACGACATACTGTCGCCGTAAACGTAGAAAGGAGCATTATTATGGCAAAAGACTTAAAAAATGAAGCCGAAGAGACAGTGGAAGAAGTCGCGGAGGAGACCGCGGAAGCTGCTGTCGAAGCAGAAGTCTCCGAAGACGACGCCGCTGCAAGCGAATACAATGACGCCGCTGCGCAGTATGCCGAACTCGAAGAGGCTCTCGCAGAAGCGAACGACAAGTACATCAGACTGTACGCGGACTACGACAACTACCGAAAGCGTACCACAAAGGAAAAAACGGAAACATATCTTAACGCTTCCGCCAAATGCATTGAAAATCTTCTTCCCGTTATCGACAGTTTCGAGCGTTCTCTCGAATTCGAGTGCAGCGACGAAAATTTCAGAAACGGCATAGCGATGATCTTCAATCAGCTTAAAGAATTCATGACGAAGATGAACGTTACCGAAATGGAGGCTCTCGGTGCGGAATTCGACCCCAATTTTCATAATGCCGTCCAGCAGCTTGAAAGCGACGAATACGAGGGAAATCACGTATGCGCCGTTTATCAGAAAGGCTATATGATGGGCGATAAGCTTATCCGACCTGCAATGGTTGGCGTAGCATTATAATATATATTTAAATTAGTTAGATCAGTACGGCAGTTATACTGTTGTACCAATATTTTAGGAGGAATATATTATGGGAAAAGTTATTGGTATTGATCTTGGTACTACAAACTCTTGCGTAGCTGTTATGGAAGGCGGAAACGCCGTTGTTATCCCCAACAGCGAGGGCGCAAGAACCACTCCCTCCGTCGTTGCTTTCACTAATAACGGCGAGCGTCTCGTTGGTCAGGTTGCCAAGAGACAGGCTATCACTAATCACGACAGAACCGTTTCTTCCATCAAGAGACACATGGGTTCTAATTATAAGGTAACTATTGACGATAAGAATTATACGCCGCAGGAAATTTCCGCTATGATTCTCCAGAAGCTTAAAGCCGACGCGGAAGCTTATCTCGGCGAGCCGGTTACGGAAGCTGTTATCACAGTTCCCGCTTACTTCACAGACTCCCAGAGACAGGCTACAAAGGACGCAGGTCAGATAGCAGGTCTTAATGTAAGACGTATCATCAACGAGCCTACGGCTGCCGCTATTTCCTACGGTATCGACAAGGAAGAAGAACAGACTGTTATGGTTTACGACCTCGGCGGCGGTACGTTCGACGTTTCCATCATTGAAATGGGCGAGGACGTTCAGCAGGTTCTTGCTACGGCAGGCAACAACCGTCTCGGCGGCGATGATTTCGACCAGCGTATCATCAACTGGATGGTAGAAGAATTCAAGAAGGCTGAAGGCGTTGATCTTTCAACAGATAAGATGGCTGCTCAGAGACTTAAGGACGCGGCTGAAAAGTCCAAGATCGAGCTTTCTTCGACTACAACTTCAAATATCAACATTCCTTTCATCACCGTTGACGCTACAGGTACTCCTAAGCACCTTGATCTTACGCTCACACAGGCTAAGTTCAACGAGCTTACAGCAGACCTCGTAGAAGCTACAATGGGCCCTGTTCGTCAGGCTCTCAAGGACAGCGGACTTTCCGCTTCCGAACTTAACAAGGTTCTCATGGTCGGCGGTTCTTCAAGAATTCCTGCCGTTCAGGAAGCTGTTAAGAAGCTTATCGGCAAAGAACCTTTCAAGGGCATCAATCCCGATGAGTGCGTTGCACTCGGCGCAGGCTATCAGGGCGGCGTTCTCGGCGGCGACGTTAAAAACGGTCTCCTGCTTCTTGACGTTACTCCCCTTTCTCTCGGTATCGAGACAGCAGGCGGCGTATGCACAAGAATGATCGAAAGAAATACCACTATTCCTAAGAAGTATTCTCAGGTATTCTCAACATATTCCGATAATCAGCCTGCCGTTGATATCAACGTTCTTCAGGGTGAGCGCGAATTCGCAAGAGACAACAAGCAGCTCGGTACTTTCCGTCTCGACGGCATCGCTCCCGCTCCCAGAGGAATCCCACAGATCGAAGTAACTTTCGATATCGACCAGAACGGTATCGTTCACGTTTCCGCTAAGGATCTCGGAACAGGCAAGGAGCAGAACATCACAATCACTTCTTCCACAAATATGTCCAAGGAGGATATTGACCGCGCAGTTAAGGAAGCTGAACAGTATGCGGCTGAAGATAAGAAGCGCCGTGAAGAAGTTGACGCTAAGAATGAAGCTGAAAACCTCGTATTCCAGTGCGAAAAGGCTCTTGCTGATTTCGGCGATAAGGTTTCTGCTGATGAAAAGTCCGCTATCGAGCAGAAGTGTGCGGCTCTCAAGTCGGCAGTTGCAGCTAATAATGCCGATGAGATCAAGACTCTTAAGGAAGATCTCCAGAAGGCTTTCTACGATCTTTCTTCCAAGATCTATCAGCAGGCTAATCCCAACGGTCAGAATATAGATCCTTCACAGTTCGCCAACATGGGCGGCGAAGCTCCGTCTCCAGACGACGGCGTAGTTGACGCGGATTTCACTGAAGTTTGATCAAAAACCACAAATCATATCGCAGGGCGGAAAATTATACTAAACGACATTTCAAATTGTACAATGGATGTCGAGGAGATTTTGCACATAGCAAGGCGGAGGAGGAAATCGGGCTGACGCCCGGTGACGACGACAACACGGTTATGTGTAAAATCTCCCGGCAGACATGTATGATTTGTAATGACGTTTAGTATAAATTCGCCCTTGCGGTGTTTATATTGGAGAATAGAATATGGCAGAAAAAAGAGATTATTACGACGTCCTTGGACTCCAGAAAGGCGCTTCCGAGGACGAAATAAAAAAAGCTTTCCGCAAGAAAGCAAGAGAAAATCACCCCGATCTTCACCCCGACGACCCGTCCTATGTTGAGAAGTTTCAGGAGATAAACGAGGCTAACGAAGTCCTTTCCGATCCCGAAAAGCGCGCGCGCTACGATCAGTTCGGTCATGCAGGAGTTGATCCTAACTACGGCGGCGGCGCAGGCGGCGGTTTCGGTGATATGGGCGGATTCGGCGATATGGGCGATATTCTCGAAAGCATTTTCGGCGGATTCGGAGGATTTACAAGCGGATCGCGCTCTAATCCAAACGCTCCGAGACGCGGCGCGGATATTCAGACAACGGTTACTCTCAACTTTATGGACGCCTGCATGGGCGTAAGACAAGACGTCAAGGTCAACAGAATGGCTGTCTGCGATGCATGCCGCGGTACGGGCGCGGACGCAGGAACTACAGCCGAGATATGCCCCGATTGTCAGGGAAGAGGTACAATCAAAACTTCCCAGCGTACCCCATTCGGCGCAATTTCTTCCACAAAGCCGTGTCCTCACTGCGGCGGCAAGGGTAAAGTTATCAAGAATCCGTGCGCGAAATGCCGCGGAATCGGCAGACTTAAAGTTCAGAAAAGCGTCAGTGTTGATTTTCAGCCCGGCGTCAACAACGGCGTCGTTCTTCGTGCGGCAGGTCAGGGCGACTGCGGTATAAACGGCGGCCCGTCGGGAGATCTGCTGATCAATATCAATGTCCGCAATCACCCTCTTTTCACACGCGAGGGCTATGATATTCACTGCGATATTCCCATTACTTACAAAGACGCTGTTCTCGGCGCGGAAATAACAGTTCCCACTATCGACGGAGACGTATGCTATAATATTTCCGAAGGCACGCAGAACGGTACTGTATTCCGTCTTAAAGGCAAGGGCGTTAAGAAGGGCAACCGTCCCGAACGCGGCAATCAATATGTTAAGGTCTATGTGGAAGTTCCCAAGAATCTTACCAAAAAGCAGAAAGATCTTCTGAATGCTTTCGAGG
Organism: Ruminococcus sp. UBA3286; assembly: GCA_002362135.1. Taxonomy (GTDB): domain Bacteria; phylum Bacillota; class Clostridia; order Oscillospirales; family Ruminococcaceae; genus Ruminococcus. The sequence continues at coordinate 19,197 of DETO01000131.1, forward strand.
CTTCGCTGACAGATAAAAATTACGCAAAGAGACAGAGTTTCTTTGAAAAAATCAAGGCTAAATTTGATTTTTAATATGTCAGGGGACGCTGTCCCCCGACACCCCCTGCATAAGGGACATAGTCCCTTATGAATCCCAATA
>DETO01000131.1:19601-31009 GCA_002362135.1 Ruminococcus sp. UBA3286
GCATAAGGGACATAGTCCCTTATGCATCCCGATATTAAATTACTTATGTACCCATAAATGGGTACATAAGTAATTTTAACAGGGACGATAGAAACTAATCTCTATACAAGAGATATAAGAGGTCAATGTTCTCTGCATAGTATATAATCAAAGAAATGAAACCGCCGTGGAGCAAAATAATCCACGGCGGTTTTTTATGATTTTTTATTTACAGTCCTCTTAACAAGTTTTTTCAGCCGTCTCGACGTATCCTGCGGAAACGTCGTCACAAAGGTGAGAGTCTGCTTGTGAGCCTCATCATGGGGAAGCTTCAGAAAATTATGAAAGAATGTATACACTTCGTTAAAGCTTTCGAAAATCTCTCCCACCGCTTCTTCGCCCTCAGGTGTAAGAACCACGCTGTTTCCGAAATCTTCATATACCAGTCCCGCATTCGCCAGACAGCGCAGAGTTTTGCTGACGCAGGGTCTCGAAACTCCCAGATGACGCGCTATCCCGACGCTTTTGACATTCTCGTCAATATCCGAAAGTTCCTTGATAGCTGCGAGATATTTTACCTGACTTGGGCAGTATTTCATAAACTTCTCCTCCGATCGTTATTTATCCGAATCGATAAGGTGCCAGTATCCTTTCAGATACACCAATCCAGATATAATTGTAAGCGCTGTGGATATCCAGATGAGTACGGGTATTATCACGCTGTCTACAGCCGTTATCATTGCCGACGGAAGCGAAAATCCGAAATCGTAACGTACGCTGAGCCATACGAGAGACGCGATTATCGCTATCATGGTGAATGCGGTTTTCAGTTTTCCCCACATTCCTGCCGCAACGACTACTCCGCTGTTTGCCGCAAGAAGTCTTAATCCGGATACCATGAATTCGCGCGCGCTTATGATTATCAGCGGTATAGCTCCGACGTGTATCTCCGGAATCTCCGTAAATACCGCCAATGCGGATATTACAAGTACCTTATCGGCAAGCGGATCGAGGAATTTTCCGAAATTCGTTACCAGATTACGCGATCTTGCTATCTTTCCGTCAAGAGCGTCGGTAATTGACGCCGCCGAAAAAATCACCAGCGCAATAAGGTAATGGAACGGTATGTCAAGATACATGAAAAGCAGGAAAAACGGAATAAGAGCCACTCTGAGAAGCGTTAGCTTATTTGGCAGATTCATTACGCGATCACCTCTCCTATCAAATCATAATCCAATGTGTCCGTAATTTTTATCTTCACATAATCCCCTATTTTCAGCGTTTTTTCAGAAGTAAAGAACACCTTTCCGTCAATATCGGGCGCGTCGTTCTGCGTTCGTCCGAACCAGCATTCTCCAAAGCGGTCAAAGCCCTCGACTACGGCTTCAAGCTCGCTGTCCATAAGCTTCTGATTATTGCTGCTGCTTATCTCAAGCTGCTGCTCCATGATTATATCCGCGCGGTGAGCGGCGTCCTCAGGCTCTATCTGATCGGGGAATTCGGCAGCCTTTGTGCCTTCCTCGGCTGAATACGGGAAACAGCCCAGACGATCGAAACGAACGCGCTGTATGAATTCCGCAAGGTCGTTGAACTGATCGACAGTCTCACCCGGAAAACCCGTGATAAGCGTCGTGCGGAGTATGACTCCCGGTACTTTTTCGCGGATATGAGCAAATAGCGCTTCCAGTTTTTCCTCATCGCCCCAGCGGTTCATACGCGACAAAATATCGCCGTCGCAATGCTGTATCGGGATTTCCATATACTTAACCAGTTTCTCCTCGGAGGCGATAACTTCAAGCAATTCGTCGGTAATGCGCTCGGGATAGCAATAAAGCGTGCGTATCCATTTCAAGCCGTCTATTTTACATAATTCGCGCAGTAGTTCGGGAAGTTTCGATACGCCATAAAGATCTTCTCCATAGCGCGAAGTATCCTGCGCGATAACAACAAGCTCCGTAACGCCGTTTTCCGCAAGCTGACGAGCTTCCGCAAGAACGTCCTCCATAGGAACGCTGCGGTATTTTCCACGTATCATCGGAATAGCGCAGTATGTGCAGCAGTTGGAACAGCCCTCTGCTATTTTAAGATAAGAGAAAAACGGCAGCGTGGAAATTATCCTTTCCCCCGTAAGTTCGGCTTCAAGTTTGGGCGGAAATTTCACTACGCGCTGGTCGGCAAGGACTTCGTTAAGTATATCAACTATATCCTTATTGCAGCCTATTCCGATAACGGCGTCCGCTTCGGGGAAAAGTTCCGCCGCCTCTTCCTTGTAACGCTCGGTAAGGCAGCCCGTGATTATTATCTTTTTAAGCGTACCGTCGGCTTTCAGCGCGGCAAGCTCCAGTATTGTTTCAATAGCTTCTTCCTTTGCCGACTGTATAAATCCGCAGGTATTCACCACTGCAACGTCGGCAAGTCCCGGCTCGGTAACGAGCTGATAGCCGCTTTTTCTCAGCTTGAACAGCATTCTCTCTGAATCCACAAGATTTTTTGAGCAGCCCAGCGATACCATTCCAACCTTTATAGACATTTCGTCATTCCTCCGCATATTCCGCGTCCTCAAAGTACTGCTTCACGGCACGATTTATCTCGTCAAATCCGTATCCGTATCTCACGAGGGCGCTTTTTACTTTTTCTATAGATTTCCTGTCGCCGCTGTCAGTAAGCAGGCGGCTGTGCTTCGATCTCAGCAGTTCCGCGAGATTTTCTCCGTAAACGTCTCCGAAAGCTTCGAGGGCGTTTTCGACCGTATCTTCTTTGAGACCTTTCATAAGCATTTCACGCTTCGCGCGTCTGTAGCCGTATTTCTTTGCGCCGACCAGCTTCATAGCAAGCTTTTCGGCATATCGGCTGTCGTCGATAAGCCCCGTCCGCGCAAGCTTTTTTATAACGTCCAGACACAGCTTTTCGCTTTTGTATGTTTTCATGAGTTTCGAGAACATTTCCTCCGCCGAATAATCGCGGTAGTCAAGGCAGTACAGCGCATACTGATACGCCCTTCTAAAATTGGACGCGTAAATTATTTTCCGCAGTTCGGCGCGCTCCAGTTCCATGCCCTTGCCAAGCCCGAAATCGGTTATTATATCTATATGCAGGTAAATTTTCCTGCTTCCGTCGATCTCGACTTCGTAGGTCGTTCCCTTATATTTTGAAAGTGAAGTTATTTCCATTATCAGTCGGCAGGCGTAAATTCTTCAAAATCCTCGTCGATATTATCAAAAATATCCTCCTCGGAAGAATTCACCTCTTCATTCTCATTCTCAACATCAACAACATCGCCCTCTGCGTTTGCTGATTCGGCAGCGTCCGCCGCCTTGCCTTTTTTCTTCTTTCCGCCGCCGGATTCTTTTTCTTCAGCCTTTTTCTCAAGAATCTTCTGCTCGATCTCCTTCATAAGTTCAGGCTCGTTTTTGAGGAGTTCCTTGACGTTATCGCGTCCCTGTCCGAGTTTCCGATCGCCGTAACTGAACCATGAACCGCCCTTTTTGACGATATCCAAGTCAACGGCAATATCCAGCACTTCTCCTGTACGCGAGATTCCCTCGCCGTACATCATATCGAATGCAGCCTCCTTAAACGGCGGAGCAACTTTATTTTTTACGACCCTGCACTTAGTATTCGCGCCGATTATCTGGCTGCCGTCTTTGATAATTTCGCCCTTGCGCACGTCGATTCGCACGGAGGCATAGAATTTCAACGCGCGTCCGCCCGGAGTGGTTTCGGGATTTCCGTACATAACGCCGATCTTTTCGCGTATCTGATTAATGAAAATAGCTACGCAGTTTGATTTGGAGATAGCCGCAGTAAGCTTTCTCATAGCCTGCGACATAAGTCTCGCAAGCTGACCGACATGGGAATCGCCCATATCGCCGTCAATCTCGGCACGGGTAGTCATAGCCGCGATAGAGTCGACTACGATAACGTCTATCGCGCCCGAACGGATAAGAGCCTCCGCGATCTCAAGAGCCTGTTCGCCGCTGTCAGGCTGCGAAACAAGAAGATTGTCAATATCAACGCCCAGAGCCTTTGCATAAACGGGGTCGAGAGCGTGTTCAACGTCGATGAAAGCAGCCTCGCCGTTCATTTTCTGCGCTTCGGCGATTATCGAAAGAGCGACCGTAGTTTTACCCGAACTTTCAGGGCCGTATATCTCAACAATTCTTCCGCGCGGAACGCCGCCGATTCCCAGAGCCATATCGAGCGTCATAGAGCCTGTCGGGATAGCGTCCACTTTAAGAGTATCGGTCTGTCCGAGACGCATTACCGCGCCTGCGCCGTATTTTTTTTCAATTATCTTTATCGCGCCGTCAAGAGCCGCTTTTTTATCGCTTTTTTCTACAACTCTCACTACAGCCGTTTTTTTTGCAAGTTCTTTTTTTGCCATTGGTTATTCCTCCATTTCAGCCTTTGCAGTACGAATTATTCCGCCTGCGTCCTTTGAAAATTCTATATTTATAAAATGGTTTTCGTGTAATATCTGTTTCACGGCGTCGTGCTGTCCCATGCCGAATTCACAGCAAAAGCTTCCGCCTTTTTTCAGAGAATCCCTCCACAGCGGAGCAAGTCTCCTGTAGAAATCCAGTCCGTCGTTTCCGCCGAACAGCGCCATATAAGGCTCGCGGCGCACTTCCGGCTGCAATTCGTTCATTTCCGAAGCCGTAAGATAAGGCGGATTTGTAACGATAATATCGAGTTCCCTAAATTTTTCGGCAGTTCGATTGTCCAGAACATCGGCGGCGATAATATTTATCTCCGCGCCGTTCAGCTTGGAATTCCACTTTAAATAGCCCATCGCCTGCTCCGAAAGTTCCAACGCGTAAACCTCCGCCGTCGGTATCTCCTTTTTCAGCGTTATGGCAATACAGCCGCTGCCGCTGCAAAGATCGGCTATTTTAGGCATTCTGAGATTCTTCCTGCGGCATATTTTCAAAACGTCCTCGATAAGCGTTTCCGTATCGGGGCGCGGAATCAAAACGCCCTCGCCGACTTTAAAAGTACAGTTCCAGAAATCCCATTCGCCCAGTATGTACTGGAGCGGTTCGCCCTCGGAACGCCTTTTTATCATGCCGCGTATCTGCTCCTCATGCTCTTCAGAAACGTTTTCCTGCGGAAGAAACATCGGATTCCGCTCCCCGAAAACGTTCTGAAAAATACACATGGCGTCAAAGCCGCTGTCGGGGATATCATTCCGCCTGAGAATTTCAACCGATTGTCTGTACATCTCGGAACGGCTTACCATTTATCCTCCGATCTGTCCTCGGGAATGCACGGTTTCAGAGCCGCAATAGCGATCTCTATCATGCTGTCGTCGGGTTCTTTTGTGGTAAGCCGCTGCATGGCAAGTCCCGGAGCGGAAAGTATCCGCGTGAAAAGATTGTCATGAGTTCCCGCAAGGCGTATGCATTCGTAAGATACGCTGACAACTATCGGCAGCGTCGCAAGGCTGATAAGCGATCTCTGCCACCATACAAGCTGATTCGGCACAAAGCACATCACAAATATGCCGATGATAAGTACGATAAAAATGAAGCTCGTTCCGCAGCGTTTGTGAAAGCGGGTCTGCCTGCGGACATTTTCCACGGTCAGGGGAAGCTCCGCTTCATGGCAGGCTATGGTTTTATGCTCCGCGCCGTGGTACATATATTGACGCTTGATATCCTTCATCAATCCCACAACAAACATATAAAGTATGAACAGCGCGATCTTCACAACGCCCTCCAGCATGGGTTTGAGAATTCCGTAATCGGCGATATTCGGAATAAGTCCCACGAGAAATTTCGGAAGCACAAAGAAAAGTCCCATCGCGATAACGATCCCTATACACGCGCCGATCACCATAACCACGTCGAATGCGCCGCTGCTGAGTTTTTCGTCGGATTTTTCGTCCTCTTCCTCAACCATCTGCTTTTCAGCCGATTTCATGGTATATTTATATCCCTTGATAAGCGAAGAAACGAAATTGAAGCAGCCTCTTATAAAGGGCGTGCGCTTATACCACGGCGCGTTCGAGCCGTTTTTTTCGTCCCATACTTCAAGGTCGATCGTTCCGTCGGGCAGACGGCAAGCCATCGCTCCCTTTTGCGGCCCGAGCATCATAATACCCTCGATAAGAGCCTGACCGCCAATCTTCGATTTGAATTTTTCGCCGTCCTGCGAATTATTATTTTTTCCCATTTTCTGACTCCTGAATATTTTTTATGCTGTTTTTCTTATCGCTTTCCGGCAGGATTATGGTTACCGTAGTACCCTTTCCCTCGCCTGCGCTTGTGATATCCAGCGAACCGCCGTGCATATGTATGATCTCGTCGGCGACCGCAAGCCCGATTCCCGAACCTCGCCGCGTATGATTCGCCTTGTAAAATTTCGTCTTGACCTTCAAAAGATCGGATTCCTTGATTCCGCAGCCTGTATCGGTAACCTTTACCTCGATCATGCCGTCGTTTTCGCAGGCTGTCACGGTAACGCTGTCGCCTGCCGAGGAATATTTCACCGCATTATCGATAACGTTTATGAACACTTGCCGAATGCGGTTCTTGTCGCCGTACACGAACGGCAGCATTTCGGGTTCGTCATAAAATATCTTTATTCCGTCGCGGCGCGCCTTATCACTATAAATCAGAACAGCGTCGCCCAGTTCGGCGAGAATGTCCATATTTGCGTTTTGCAGGGTAAAATGACCGCTCTGCATACGCGAGAAATCAAGAAGTTCCTCAACCATATGGGAAAGCCTTTCCGTCTCGTTGACTATAACGCCCACGCCTTTTTTCATTGTATCGGGACTTTCGCCGCCGTCCACCATAAGCGTTTCCGCCCAGCCTTTTATGGCGGTAAGAGGCGTTCGCAGCTCATGGGAAACGGAAGAAATGAATTCGTTTTTCATAGCCTCCGCCGAAGAAAGTTCGTCAGCCATATGATTTATCGCCATGCACAATTCACCGATCTCATCGTCGCTGTTATTCTGAATCCGCACAGAAAAATCGCCCATCGCAAATTTCCGCGTGATGCCGCTTATCTGCCTTATCGGTTTGACGATAGAACCTGCAAAATAAAGTCCCGTAATTACAATTATGAGAATTATCGCCGCGCATATCGCAGTCACAAATATGATGTAGCCTTTTATGGTATTATCGATCTCCGTAAGCGATGTTACCATACGGACTGAACTGTATTCGCTGTTGAACGACGACAGCGGCACGGAAACGGCAAGTATCTTTTCGCCGCCCGCAAGCCTTCCGATATAGCTTCCCTCGCCGCTTTCCATGGCTTCTTCATAATCGGGCATGGCGGAATCCTCGTCGGGCGAAAAACCCGAAGAAGTCAGCGCCACGCGCCCTTTGGAATTTATCGCCATTAATTCTATCTTGTCTTTTTCGTTGAATGTTTCAAGCATATTACGCATTTCAGCCGAAAAATTAGCGTCGCTGTCCTGAGAATGAATACTAAGAACGCTTGTGACGGCATTTATTTTCGATATAAGATACTGCTTCGCAGAATTATAATAATAACTTTGCAGGGCGTAGATGACCGCAAGCTCTATAACGAGCAGCGAAAGTATGATAACGCCCAGATTGTTGAATATCCAACGTTTGGTAATACTTTTCTTAGCCATTACTGAATATCATTCCATTTATAGCCGTATCCCCATATAGTGATGATATACTTGGGGTTGGACGGCTCTTCCTCTATCTTCATGCGGATACGGCGTATATTTACGTCGATTATCTTATCGTCGCCGTAATAGCTTTCGCCCCAGATATGATTCAGTATGCTGGCGCGGTCGAGAGCCGTATTCTTATTGTTCATAAAATATTCAAGTATCTGATATTCCACCTGCGTAAGTTCTATGGGAACGCCGTCCTTAGTGACCATGCGGCTTTTGAGATTAAGCACGAAAGGGCCGCTTTCTATGACGGACTGCTTTTCATTCTTGATGAAACTCATACATACACGGCGGTAGATAGCGTCCACGCGAGCCGTAAGCTCCGACGGGGAAAAGGGCTTTGTGATATAGTCGTCCGCGCCTATCATCAGACCGCTGACTTTATCCATTTCCTGCGTTCTGGCGGTCAGCATTATAATGCCGATAGTGGAGCTTTTTTCCCTTATCTTTTTGCATACGGTAAAGCCGTCTATTCCCGGCATCATAATATCCAGCAGAACGATATCAAAATTTCCGTGTTCGGCTTCAAAAGTTTTCAGCGCAGCCTCGCCGCAGTTCACATCTACAACGTCATAGCCTGCACGCTTGAGATTTATCACTACAAATTCACGGATAGTATCCTCGTCCTCACATATAAGTATACGTTTCATATTCGATCACTCCTTTTCGGCTCACGCAAATCAATTTTTACTTGTGCGGCATTATGCAAGGGGACGCTGTCCCCCTGCACCCCCTGCAAAAGGGTGACTCACCCTTTTGAAACCCAATTTTCATATTTCCCTCTCCCTAAAGGGAGAGAAAAATATGAGATTAAGCTTCAATAGTGTAACATCTTTGCAAGGAATGCAAAGAGACAAAATCCCCTTGTACAATACAGTATAATAAAATTGATTTATGTGTTCTCAGCCAAGAACAATTTCTTATTCTTTATATATAAATCCGACTGCTGCTTCTGCGGCAGTTACGGAAAATCCGTCGCTGTTATCGGAATTCGGCGATATATAGGCAAGATATGCCGATTCTCCCTTTGTGCGCAGAAGCATATATCCCGTAGAAAGCCTGTCCTTTGCCGAAGCTTCGTCATCAGCGCAGTATATACGCATAAGCTCCCTGCCTATTTCTCCGCCTGAATACGCGCAGAAAACGATCTCGTCGTTTATCGCGTCGCGTCGCACGGTAACTTTATTCCGCCATTTTTCGGGAAAAATAAATGCATATCCATCGCCTATGCTGTAATATGAGATATACTTGCTTTTCAGTTTTCCCGATTCCCTGACCGTCATCCACTCCGTCAGGCGAAGCTGTTCACCCTCGGCGGCGTCTTCATATCCCGGAGCAACTTTCTGCATCGGTATCTCTATCACACCGTCGCTGTCAACATCATATGAGCTGCACCCTGACGGACGAAGAGTTGCCGCCGATTCTTCGGGATCGGAAAAAATCTTGTTAAGCCCGTTTTCATTCATGCAGATTATATCTGTCTGTATAAATCCTGCCGCAGAAACGGCATCGATATACAATCCCGTATGCTCTTCGTTAAATTCTCCGTAGCCCACGCTGTCGAATTCGGTAAAACCGCCGCTGAGTTCTATTCTGTAGCGGTGATATTTGCCCTCGCCGTCAAGTTTATAAGCCTCCGCAGCAGCAGGATTTCCGTTTGCAGAACCTTTCAGCAGCAGAAATTCATTATTTTCGTCGCGGTCGAGATCTGTAACGTCGATAAACGAGTACGAATCCGAAAAAGTCCGCTCCAGCTTTCCGTCGCTGTAACTGTAAATTGTAGCCGTTTTTTCGGAACGGTTGATAAGACTGCTGCCGATTATCAGATTAATGCGCTGATTTTCGCCAAGCCGCGATATCATAACGCGCTCTATCTCCGAACCGTCGGCAGGCGTATCATAAACGGAACGCCATTTACCGTTTTCGCTGTCGAGAATATTTATGCGCAGGGTATTTTCGGGAGCGGCAAGACTGTTTTTTTCGTAGAATACTACGGCTTCCCTGCCGCCGTCGCCGTCAATATCCTCCACTATAAATGCGGAAAGATATTTTCCCGATTTCGGGTATTTCAGGCTTATCGAACTGCCTGCCGCGTCCGTAAGGGCATTGTAGATCTGCTCCTGCTCCAGACTTAATTTCGGCGGTGCCATAAGCGTATCTATGCTTGTTCCGAACGTGCAGCCCGAAAGCAGAACGATTGATAATGCCGCCGCTGCGGTCTTCAAATATTTAAGCATTTATCTCTTCGATCTTGTCTCTGTCCTCAAGTTTAACATACTCGCGGCTTTTTGCAATAGCCTTGTACGCGGGACGGATTATGCGGTTGCCCGTAAGCATTTCCTCCATACGATGAGCAGCCCAGCCTGCCATTCTCGCAACTGCGAAAAGCGGAGTGAAAAGTTCTTCCGGAATCCCCAGCATACGATACACCAGACCGGAATACATATCAACATTGGCGCACATCGCCTTGCTGCTGCCCTTAACTTCCTTGAAAATTTCGGGAGTGAGCCTCTCGACGGTATCGAGAAGTCTGAATTCCGCCTCTATCTCTCTGCCCTTTGCAAGCTCGAAAGCTTTCTTTTTAAGTATCACAGCGCGCGGGTCGGATATAGTATAAACAGCATGTCCCATACCGTAAATAAGTCCCGAACCGTCGTTCGTCTCCTTGCGGATAGTCTTGCGCATATAATCGGCAACTTCGCCCTCGTCTTCCCAGTTTTTGATGTTCGCCTTGAAATTATCGAGCATATTGATAACTTTTATATTCGCGCCGCCGTGACGAGGGCCTTTCAGCGAGCAGATAGCCGAAGAATAGGCGGAATAGGGATCGGTACCCGACGAAGTGAGAACGCGGCAGGTAAACGTGGAATTATTTCCGCCGCCATGCTCCGCCTGAAGCATAAGAAGCCTGTCCAGCATCTGAGCTTCGTCCTTGGTATACTGCCTGTCGGGACGAAGCATCGAAAGAATGCACTGCGCCGTGTTTTCCTCGTAATTGATGGGGTGCATTATCATACTTGCGTTGTCAAAAACTCTGCGCTTTACCTGATAAGCGTTGACCATGATAACAGGGAGCTTCGAAATAAGGCTGATAGCCGTTCTCATTTCGCTGTCCAGCCCCTTGTTTTCGCAGTCGTCGTCGTAGGAATAAAGAGCGAGAACCGAACGCGCCAGCTTGTTCATGATATTTTTTGAAGGCGCTTTCAGTATCATATCCTCCACAAATCCGGGAGGAAGATCTCTCTTCAGCGATATGTATGAAATAATATTCTTCAATTCCTTCTTCTTCGGAAGCCGTCCGAAAAGCAGCAGAAATGCGATCTCTTCAAATCCGTAGCGGTCTTCCGCTTCAACATTTTCCACCAGATCGTTGATACTGTATCCGCGGTAAATAAGCTGACCGGGTATAGGCTCTAATTCGCCTTCGTTAAGAAGATAACCATGAACGTTACAGATGTTTGTTATTCCCGTAACGACGCCTGTACCGTCACTATTGCGCAGACCGCGCTTAACATGATATTTTTCATAAAGCTTGGGATCGATAACGGAATTTTCCGAAAGCTCCCTGCATAAACCTGTAATATTGGAACCTGACATAAATGACGGCATAACACCACTCCCTTTAACATATTCATTATTAATTATACACTATATTTCACCTTATGTCAATCATTTCACGATAATTTCAACATAACAGCCATTCGCACGAAAATCTATTTTTACTTGTGCTGCATTATGCAAGGGGACTCCGTCCCCCTGCACCCCCTGC
>DETO01000114.1:0-11227 GCA_002362135.1 Ruminococcus sp. UBA3286
GTGATATTAGACAAAACGGCTTTTAAAACTTTATGCACTATTTCATATATTAAAAAAGGCATATCTGAGATTATTTTTCTCAAATCTGCCTTGAATTTTTCCTAAATATTCCTCTGCGAGGGTTCGAATCCTTTTTTCTTCGAAAATTTCAAAAAAGCATCTATGGTTTTACACCTAAATTTTTCGCCTCTAAAATGCCCAAAAAGCCCGTAGGTACGGGCTTTAAGGGGTGGACATCTATTTTGTTCCACAAGTATGGTACGCCTGACTGGAATCGAACCAGCGCGCATGGCGTCGGAGGCCACTGCTCTATCCCCTGAGCTACAGGCGCATAAAAAATAATTACCATATATATTATACCAAAAACTCTTGAAATTTGCAAGCGTTTATGATATAATTATTTATGTCAAAGTTGCGTATTGTACGAATATACATAGGAGGTCTGGTTTTGGAACATATTTATATTATAGTTGCACAAACGCAAACAGCGCCGGCAAAGTTTTTTAAGTTCTTCACTAAAAAGCCCTACAATCACGTTTCTCTGTCAGGAAGCGCCGATCTTTCAGATATGTACAGTTTTTGCAGAACATATACTTTTACTCCGCTTCCGGCAACATTCAACCGCGAGATCGTCGGAAAGGGTACATTAGGCTTATTCGATAACATTCCGTGTGAAATATACAAAATAGCCGTTACCGAACGGCAAAAAGAGGAATATTACTCTATAATACGTCATTTTATCAATAACCGCGACGTTTATTCTTATAATATAATCGGAATACTCCCTCTTTACTTTAACATTGAATACAACCGCAAAAACAGTTTCACCTGCTCCCAGTTCGTAGCATATACGCTGGATAAGATCGGCATAGAACTTGAAAAACATTTTTCGCTGTATATCCCCGATGATTTCCGTAATTTTCCGGGAGCTGAACTTTTTTATATCGGCGAATTGAACAGCTTTTACAGCAGATTCCACTCGATTGGAAAGAAAACTGTTACGAACGCACCCTAATTACTTATCAAATCAAGTGATTATTTAAAACTGCATAAGCCGCGAGTATCTCCGCACGAACCTCATCGGGAGTAAAAAGATATAAGCAAAGATATACCTTGCTGTCAGGTTCTACAGCGTCAACTCTGAAAATGAAGCTGTGATTGAGAATTTTCAATTCAGCCGAATCCACGGAAACCTCAAGACTTGCAGGAACAATTTTTTCATCTGTAAGCTTGTTATAAGAATTTGTGTAGGAATACAAAAACATCCAGAATCCGACAGTCAGAATAATGTACATCATCGTTATTCTGACCGCCGCTTTTTTTTTCGTCCTTTTCATATTTACTCCTTCATATCGTTTAACAGCGTACCGAGGGAACGTCCGATAAGCTGTCCCGAATACTGCACCTGCTCCAGCGTATTTCCATGAGAACCAACTTCTATCAGCAGACTGCCCGTAGTGAGATCCTGATTATAATGGCGGTAATCAAAAAGTATCGGGCGCGTCAGACCCTCGTTATCGCCTTCAAGCTGCTGCTGCAATTTACTTGCAAAGCGAAAATTCATCATATAATTCGGCATATTAAGAGTTCCGTCATCGCATCCCGAAATTATCATTATCTGCGCTGCCTCCTTGCCGTCGATCTCAACATATGGCTGAGCCGCAAAGCCTTCCCCCGAAATTGCGTCGCGATGAATATCGAGAGCGACCTTAATGCTCGGATACTGTTCAAGAATCGGCACTATACTTTCGCGACTTCTTGCATACGAACCGTTATAAGACGGATAATCATGAATCTCCGTAACGTGTATCACGCCTATGCCGCTTGCTTCCAATTCAGCCTGTATCGCGTTGCCAACCATTATCATATTTTTGGTATCATCGGTGGTACGGTAATTGAATTCTGCGTCCATATGCTTCCTGACATACGGCTCAAAACTTTCCGTAGTATGAGTATGATATATCAGAACTTGCGGTTCGCTCGTATTTTCTATAGTAAAATCCACGATCTTACGGCTTTCTTCCTTTAATTTATCATTAGAAATATCAGTTTTGTTATTCACCTGTCCGCATTTATCAAGATCAAAGAAAGTATTGCCGCTGTATTTTCCGTAGGTAGTACGAACTATATCGCCGCCCTCCGTCCATTGCTCCTCTGTCGGATAAGGCTTTTCGCCCGGAGAATCCGAAACCATATCGAGCGGACTTTGCAGTCTTGCTTCGGATTCAGTTTCCGCTTCAATTCCATAGCCCTCCGATAAGATCATGCCGCCGTTAAGAAAATCTTCCGTACTGTTTCCCCTTGACAGCGTGTATTCCGTACTTGTCCCATTTTTTTCAACGCTTCCAACAGCGGAAATGCCGTTCATTTTCTCGGCAGCCGATTTTAAGAGTTCAACTCCCTTTACAGCCTCGGCGGCAGCAAACGGAGCAAGCAAAAGCAGCATACATTTTACAGCCGCCGCGATCTTTCTGCGTTTATACCTTGTCATTCTTTCACCTCATTAGTATAACCTTTATTTTGATTATATTCACAAAAAAAGAAAATAGACCTATTTTTCCCATGATCTCAATATATGGTAATTTTAGCGAACTTTATCGAATATAATATTGTGCAAGGAGGTAGATCAAAATGTATAAATGCTGCAATCTGAAAAAATTTTTTTATCTGCTTATTCTCGACGCAATCGTTATATCATTCTGCTCAATGTTTTTCTTTGTGGGCAAAGCGTTTCTTTCGTCGGCGGAAAGTTCGGAGGACGACTCGGTAAAACTGCCTGTCATCATGTATCACAGTATATGCGAAAAAACTCCTTCCGATTACACGGTAACGCCGCAGCAGCTTGAAAACGATCTCCGCTGGCTTAAAAATCACGGCTGCAATTCCGTTACGGCGGAAGAAGTCATAGCGTTCACAAAAAACCAGGGACAGCTTCCTGAAAATCCCGTAATGATAACTCTCGATGACGGATTTTACAATAATCTTTCATTTCTCCTGCCGCTTCTTGAAAAATACGATATGACGGCAGTTGTTTCGGTTGTAGGAAGTTATACTGACAATAACGCCGTCCGCGATCCCCATAATTCCGATTATTCCTATCTTACATGGGAAGACATTCGGACTATGCATGAATCGGGACGCATAGAATTCGGAAACCATACATACGATATGCATTCCCTGAACGGCGAAAGAACAGGCTGCGGAATGAACGACGGAGAATCCGAAGAATACTACCGCGACGCCCTGACAGCCGATATTCTCACGCTTCAGAACAGATTCCGCGAAAACGATATTCCCGCTCCGATAGTATTCACCTATCCATTTGGCAGCGTAAGCCGCGAAAGCATTCCGGTTATTCGCGGAAACGGATTTCTTATGACTCTGACCTGCCGCGAACTGCCGAATATCATCACTCACGATCCCGACTGCCTTTACGGTATTGGCAGATACAACCGCAGCGGTTTGACATCTACCGAAGCGTTTATGGAAAATGTATTTTCTGATTAGGCAAATATACTAAACGCTATTGCAAATTGCGCAATAGCGTTTAGTATAAAAAACAGCCTGTAAATTGAATTTACAGACTGTTTTTTATTGTATCAACCCACTTAGAATTAACTATATTTCTACGGGATTTCGGCTGAATTCGTCGTCATAATCATAGTCGTCGTCATCATCATCGTCCGAATAGTCGTAACTGCTGCTTTCATAATTTCCGCCCGAAGCGCCATTGTATCCCTCGATAAAGCTGTCCATGAAAACAGAATAAAATTCTTCAAAATCTTCAAATCCCATAGCCGTCCAGAAATCGTCATATTCCTCGCTGCCGTATTTTTCAAGAATTTCCGGCGGTCTGCCCGTTTCCTCGTATTCGTCGATATATTTCTGCGGATTCATAAGCAGATCGCTGTAATATTCCTTTACGTCCTTGAATGTCGTATTCATAAAAACGACGCTCACTATTGAGAACACAAGAGTGACAGCCGAAATAATTATACCCGAAATCGCCAGACCCTTGCCGCGCCAACCTTTTGCAAGAGAGATGATTCCGAAAATTATCGACAATATCAGCATTATGATGTTGCAATTACAGCAGCAGCAAATGCAAAGACTTACAAGGCTGAGTACGAAAGAAGTTACCGCCGCCCAGATAGGCTTTTTATCCTGCGACTGCGGCAAAGGCTTGTATGAACTTGGAATATACCCTTCCCAGCCGCTTACATCGTAACCGTTGTTTTGTTCATTGAAATCGTTCATTTTTTACTCCTTTCAGAATCTGTCCACATAGAAATTATGCGCGGATTTTCGAGCATAAATTTACCGAGAATAAGGCGAAAAAGTGAAAGCATACTGACGTATGTTGAACTTTTTCAACGCAATGATCGGTAAATTTTGCCGAAAAGACGTGCGGAATTTTTATGCGGACAGGTTCTTAATAGTTAGTCTCCCACGTCCAGTTGCGTATCTCCAATTCGTCCAGATTATAGGGCGTGCGCTGATAAACGCAGTAATTCAGCCAGTTGGAAAACATCAGATTCGCAGTACATCTCCATGAAAAACGCGGTGTGATCTCGGGATTATCATCAGGAAAATAATTATACGGCAGCTGAATATCGATGCCCTTCGCCTTATCGCGAAAATATTCCGCCGCAATAGTATCCCTGTCATATTCGGAATGCCCCGTAATAAAATACTGCCTGCCGTTTTTATTTGCGATTATATGAACTCCCGAAAGCTCCGAACTTGTCAGTATTTCCAGCTGCTCAACTTTTTCTATATCCTCGCGGCGAACTTCGGTATTGCGGCTGTGCGGCACATAAAAAACATCGTCGAAGCCTCTGAGCAGCAGACTGTTTTCAACCTCCGCCTTATGAGGAAAAATACCGAACATTTTCTGTTTCAGCGGATATTTCGGAACGCCGAAATGATAGTACAAGCCTGCCTGAGCCGCCCAGCATATATGAAGAGTTGAAAAAACATGTGTTTTCGACCACTCGAAAATTCCTGTTATCTCGTCCCAGTAATCCACTTTTTCGTAATCGAGCAGTTCCACGGGCGCGCCGGTAACAATCATTCCGTCGTAACGGCGATCTTTTATTTCGTCAAACGTCTTGTAAAATTCCTCAAGATGATGACGAGAAGTATTTTTCGAAACGTGCGAAGCCATTTGCAGAAGATCTATATCAACCTGTAAAGGAGTATTGCTTAACAACCTTAAAAGCTGGCATTCCGTCTCGATCTTTTTCGGCATAATGTTAAGTATCAGCGCCTTCAAAGGACGTATATCCTGATGTTCGGCGCGATCTTTCGACATTACAAATATATTTTCTTCTCCGAGGGTTTTGAAAGCCGGAAGCTCGGAAGAAATTTTTATAGGCATTCAAATCCCGCCTTTCTTTAACTAATCAATATTCTTAGAACTTGTGTTCTTGTTTTTGCATGATTCGCAGGCATTCATAAAACTGTTCAGATCTTCGCATACATTGCCGTCCCCGATAAGGAAGCGAAGCTTTTTCAGATTCCCGAACTTGCTTTCATCGGCAATTTCAAAAAACATAGTCTCTATTCCTTTAAGAACGCTCTTGAACATTACCGAACGCACCAGACCGTCGCACAGCATAAGATCGCCCATATCGCTGTAATCATAAACCACGGTATGATCGCCCTCATATGAATATGCAATAAATCCCACAGCCCTGCCGCCGTCCATAGCCTCGGTGATGTGGAGTTTTCTGCCGTTTGCCGCGGCAACTAATTCCTCATATCCTGCCATATCGAATTTTTCCTGAATCTCCAGCATTTACTTCACCTTGCCTATTGCAGTTCTCATAGAGCGCAGTTCATCGGCGGTCAGTTCTCTCCACGTTCCCGGTTTGAGCATACCGAGCCTGAGCGGGCCTACGCTTATACGGCGCAGTCTTGCTACTTCAAGTCCTACAGCCTCGCACATTTTGCGTATCTGCCTGTTTCTGCCCTCTTTTATGGTGATCAGCATAACAACTCTGCCCGCCTGTTTTTCCTTGACAACAACGTTTGCAGGAAGCGTTTTTCTTCCGTCGATCTCAACGCCTTCAGAAAGTCTCACAAGCTGCTCGTCATTGATGTCGGGACGAACAGTCACGCGATATGTTTTTGCAATATGCCTGCTTGGGTGCATGATGCTGTTGGCAAATTCTCCATCGTTTGTAAACAGCAGCAAGCCCTCGGAATTGCGGTCGAGCCTGCCGACAGGATAAACTCGTTCGTCAACGCCGTCGAGAAGATCCATTACGCAGCGGCGGTCAAGCTCGTCGGAAACAGTCGTAACATATCCTCTCGGCTTGTTCATCATGATATATATGAAATTTTTCTTTCTGGGCATATAAATTCTCTCGCCGTCTATGGTGATAAGATCGCTGAATCCGCATTTATCCCCCAACTTTACGGGGTGACCGTTCAGTTTTACTCTGCCCCTTGAGATAAGTTCTTCAGCCTTTCTGCGCGAACAGAATCCGCTGTCTGCTATCATTTTCTGTATCCTTATTTTTTCCAAAAACTTCCATCTCCCTCAGAATTTAGGGTGTGTGGTAGTGTCAACACACCCTATTTACTTCTGTAATATTCAACATCTTCAGCCGCATATAAAGGTATGCGGCGCAATTCTTTTCCGTTTCGGCATATCAGCAATTCGCCCACTTCATCTCCGATTTTTACAGGAGCGTAAACGAAAGGCGGAATAGCAAGTTTATATTCAAAATCATCAGCGTCGGACTCATAGACCGTCAACTTGACAGGATCATATCCGACCGAAAGGAATTCCTCTTTTGCGCCTGCAACATCAGCCGTAAATTCCGCAGGAAGTTCGGGAGAAATGCTCTTCGTCATCCCAAAACAGCGGTCGTAAAGATCCATATGATCGTTCCAGTCGTTGCGGTCGTTGAGAGTAACGCATATCAGATTTTTTCCATCGCGGCTGCAAGCCGATACAAGGCATCTGCCCGCTTCGTCGGTAAATCCCGTTTTTACGCCGTACGTACCGCTGTACAGCGTAAGCAGCTTATTCGTATTTTTCAGCCACCGCGTATAAGGCGGATTTCCGTATTCCAGCTTCATCGTTTCGCTGGAGCATATTTCCCTGAAAGTCTCGTTTTTCAGCGCCTCCATAGCAAGAATCGCCATATCATGAGCTGACGACCCGTGACCTTCGCCTTCAAGACCCGACGGCGTAACGAAATAAGTCTTTGACAATCCCATTTTCTGCGCTCTGTCGTTCATCATTTCCGCAAACGCTTCTATGCTTCCGGCAATTTTTACCGCCGCCGCATTAGCGGCGTCGTTGCCCGAAGGGAGCAGCATACCGCAGCACAAAGCATACTTTGTTACGGTATCGCCCTCCTGCAATCCCATGGAAGAACCTTCCACGCGAATGGCGTCACTGTCAACAACAAAAGGTTCGTACAGATCGCCGCTTTCAATGCAAAGCAACGTACTCATAATTTTAGTAGTGCTTGCCATAGGCAGTTTTTCATCGCTGTTCTGAGAAAATATCACTTCTCCCGTATCAGCGGAGATCACAACGGCAGCCTTCGCGGAAACCGAAAATTCATCAACGGCTGAAACTTCAGGGATTCTAAGCGGCGCAATAAACAGCGCAGCGGCAATAATTACGGCAATTTTTTTCATACACATACCTCCGCAAAAGCAACATCGCACAAAGTCGTGCAGTATTGCCCAAAACATTCTGCTGAATAATATGCTGAATACAGCCGCAATATTACATTTTGTCCGTCAATCGCTTATCACAACTTCGCCTATCTGATCTGTTTTTTCCGCCTTTTTCTTGGCGATTATCTTCTGAATCTTCTCAACGATAGCAGGAATAGAATTGACCGCGCTTGCAACGGGATCGCTGGGAGTTTCCATAGTTACCATTCTTGCATTGCCGTCGGCGCTTATAACGAGGAATCCCTCGGGTTTTATGGTAATTCCTGCGCCTGTTCCGCCTGCAAAAAGATCTTTGTCATATTTGGACGGAAGATCGGAGCCGCCCGAAGCGAATCCGTAAGAAACGCGCGATATCGGGATTATCGTCGAGCCGTCCGCTCCTGTTATGGGATCGCCGATAATAGAATTGACATCCGCCATTTCCTTGATTTTTTCCATTGAAATACCGAGCATTTCATTTATAGTTGGTTTCTTATTATCCATCAAAATTACCTCACTTCTGCCTTTCGGCGGATTTTCTCAGCTTTCTTCCCTGAATAACGTTTGGAAGAAAGAATCTGAAAATATATGTTATCAGGAACCATATTCCTGCTATAACCGGTGTAATTAATGCGAAACTTACCTTTGCCGACATATCCCAGCGGCTTTCATTCTGCCCGAATCCGGGATTTACATCCACCGTTTTCAATTTAACGCTGAACAGCGTACTCATAACGGCAAGAACGCTGTAAACTCCCGTACACAAATAAGCGTAATTAAGAGCGCAGTTATAGGCGTCTTCGTCTGCGTTTACAAAGTCGATATACAGGCGTTTTATCCTGATTCCCTTGAAGATTTTCAGCATGGGGCGAATACCTGCGCGGAAAACGTCCACAACGTATTCCAACGTTTCAAGAGGATTTTCGATAATTTTTTTCGCCGTTTTCTTGGCAAATTTAACTATCTTCTTCTCCTTTTTCTCCTCATCGGGATTTTCACCGTCTTTTTCATTTTCCTCCTCGGAAATTTCGGATTCCGCAGATTCTTCCGCGGCTTTTTCGCCCGACTTTTCGTCTGCCGATATATCTGATTCTTCGGCGATAGCGGCTTCATCATTCACGGAGATATTTTCGCCCTGATCTTCTTCATCAAACTGAATATTGTCAATATCAAGATCGTCGCCGAAAAACTCCTCTTCAGCATCTTTTTTGGAAGCTTTCTTTTTTTCTATGCGCTTTTTTATCAGCTTTACGACCCATGCCGCGATGCCTTTGCCGTCGGAATCATAGACAGGCAACAGCCAGCATTTTATTTTAAACGTGAGATCATTGCCGATATAAGCGAACTGTACCGAAACAGGCAGAAGCAGCAAAAGCAGTATCACCGCTCCGACGGCAAGAATCAAGCCAAGCAAAATATATAAAATTATCATTCTCACCGCTCCTTAAATATTTTTCAACAGAGGTATTTGCCTATGACAAATCATCGAATTCAAGCTGTTCATCTTGCTTATACGACGAAAGTGAGGGCAATTCCGCGATAGAACTTAATCCAAAACTGCGCAGAAAAACAGCCGTTGTGCGATATACAAGGGGCTTCCCCGGAACGTCGAGCCTGCCTGCTTCTTCAATAAGCCCCTTTTCCACAAGATTATTGACTACGGAGGAACTGTCAACTCCCCTGACATTTTCAACGAAACCCTTTGAAACAGGCTGATTATAGGCAATTATAGTCAAAACTTCCATAGCCGCATTTGAAAGAGGCGTATTTTTCTTTGTTTCAAGAACCTCGCGGATTTGCGGCGCATAAATTTCACGGGTACACATCTGATAACTGCTGTCAAGTTTTTTTATGCAAATGCCGCTTTCCTGATCGTCATAACGCTCGTTCAGCAGCCTTATCATAGACGGCAGCGAACCGACGTCCACGTTTGCCGCCTGAGAAAGTCTGTAGATCTCCACAGGTTCTCCACTTGCAAAAAGTATTGCTTCTATTGCTCCGAGTTTCTTCCGGATCTCCACTTTTTGCGTCCTCCTTTAAAGAAAACTATCGTATTATCGTCGCTTATGGTTATCCTGCCAAACCTTGTAAGTTCCAGAACGGCGAGGAACGTTGCCACCCGCGCCGAACGATCGGTAATGCCTTCGTAGAGCTTGTCCATTCTGACTTCTCCGCTTGAATACAATTCGCGGAGAATGTGGACGACCTTTGTAAGCACAGGCACTATTCTTCTTTTTACAACGGCGTTGATCTTTTTTTCAATATGCGTCCTTCCCGATTCCGACTTCGCCTTTTTCATGCCTGCCGCGTGATAGACCTCGACAAGTATCTGCGGATCGTGAACGAGAGTATACGTCATATCCGCTTTTATTTTCATCGGACGGCGCACGAAAATTTCCGAACCAACATTTCGCTCGCTAAGTTCCTTCGCCGCTGTCTTGCAAAGCGAAAGCTCGATAAGCGCGCCCTCCAGTTCTTTTTTAAGCTGCTCTGCTTCCTCCGGTTTCGGAAGAAGAGCCGCCGTCTTAATGTAGATAAGCCGCGCCGCCATTTCGAGGAATTCCCCTGCCAGTTCAAGATCCTGACTATGAGCCTCGTCAATGAACGCCATATACTGCTCCAGAAGTTTTGATATTTCGATATCGTAAATATTCAGCTTATGTTTCGTTATAAGATTAAGCAAAACATCGAGAGGGCCTTCAAATACGTCAAGCTTGTATGTCAGTATTTCCATATCAGCCGAAAACGTGAGGAATCCACGATACGGTAAGTCTCAGCAGCGAATCAACGATGCCTATCAGCCAGCCCAGCGGGTCGATCAATCCGTCGGTCACATCTCCTATAATGAACAATCCCAGAAGAATAAACAGGGAAACCTGATTTATCATGCGGTAGTTTGTATAATACCAGCGATTGAATTTGCTGCCTGCAAATTGATGAAGAATATTGAATCCGTCCATAGGAGGCAGAGGCAGAATATTGATAACGCCCAGACATACGTTGATATTAGCAAGAAGCTGTATAAGCAATATCAGGCAGGCAACAGGCGAAACGATTCCATAATAGGAAAATTCATTCCATGCGTTCGCTATATTGTCAGCGCAGATCATTGAATAACAAACGGCATAACAGATTATCGCCGAGATGAAATGAGTGACAGGCCCTGTCAGGGAGATCATTATTACGCCCAGCTTATAATTTTTCATTCTTGTGGGAGATATGGGCATGGGTTTTGACCAGCCGAATCCGCACAGCATGATCGCCAGCGAACCGAGCAGATCGAGATGAGCCAAAGGATTAAGGGTTATTCTGCCTTCGCGGTCGGCAGTATCGTCTCCCATCCATTTCGCCACAAGTCCTCTCGCGGAATTGGTAAGCGGAAGAACAAGCAGCAGCATTAATGCGCGCGACAATAATCTGATAAATAATCTTAACATAAGCACCTCACAGTAATAAAAAGCTATATAGATAATATTATACTACATATTTGACTTTTTTTCAACCCCTAAACGCAAATTTAACGCTAAATAAAAAAATTTTCATT
>DETO01000114.1:11487-17222 GCA_002362135.1 Ruminococcus sp. UBA3286
TTTTCAAAAAACACTTGCATTTTCTTTCAAGATGTGATATAATATTAATGTTGCTTATTTCGGCTGATAAAATCGGTCGTCCAAAGGGCGGTCGGCGCGTCAGACAAGTTCTGATGTATTGCCGAAAGCTATAAATTAGGTAAGGAGGTGCAGCCTGATGGCAAAATGTGATATCTGCGGAAAGGGAGTTACTTTCGGTATTAAGGTTTCCCACTCTCACAGACGTACAAACAGAACATGGAAGCCTAATGTTAAGCGTGTTAAGGCTATCGTCAAGGGTACTCCTTGTCATATCTACGCTTGCTCAAGATGCCTGCGTTCTGGTAAGGTTGAGAGAGCATAATTACATTATGAAATATAGAGCGTTCCGTTCGGAGCGCTCTTTATTTATATCTGCATTCAAAAGTGCTATAGCGTTTTTATTGACAATGCAGCGTCTTTGATGTATAATTATTACTAAGATAAATTGGGATTTATGAATGGAGAAGTATATGGTAAAGTTATTTCATTTGTATAAGAATTATTATTTGGGAATTTCTTTTGTTGGAATTATTGCATTTGCTATTCAGGAAATCCCGTATATGATTATGCCGCTGATAAAAATAAAATCTAATCCTATAATGAATATGCAAAATGAAATTCCATGGATAGAAAAAACACAGGGTATATTCGGTATGCTATCTATGATTTTGTTAATGTTGATTGTCAGAGATGATAATATATTCTTTTCGCTCACTACAAACAAAGAAAAATGTTTTTTTGCAATAACTGTTTTAATGATATTGATAAATTTTATCGGTTGGACTTTTTACTACCTCGGGTTTCAGTATAACTGGTTGATTGTCATAAGCCAGTTCGCAGTTGTTCCGTTATACTATTTGTTTTTCGGACTATGGAAAAGCAATTATTTATTAGTCGGTACTGCTTCGATATTTTTTATCATTCATACCATTAACGGTTATTTGAATTTTTGTGTGAAAAGGTGATATGCATATTCTGATTTATGCGAGTAATCGAATATTAAAAATGATCCCCGAAGCAGTTATCAATAATTGCTTCGGGGATTAAACTTTTTTATTAGTATTAAACTAAACGGTCAGAAAGATTTTATTGCTATATATTTATTTCACATGATTTGCAAGTCCTGCTATAGCCTGAGCCTTTACAGCGTCGGCAACAAGCTTTGCAACGGCGTTCGCACCTGTCTCGCAGAAATGCGTACCGTCGGTCGAACCTTCCACAACGCCCATAAGATGATATTTAAGAGCCGCGTCGTAGCCTATAGAGTTATAATGATCGACCATAAGCGTGTTAAGATCGATGCATGGAACGCTGTATTTCGCCGAAAGCTGCTTGCAGGCATCACAGTAATTCGAGTAGCTGTTTACAAATTTTCCGCCTGAATAAGCTTTCATGCCAATTACCGTCGTAACGAGTATGGGAGTTGCACCCTTAGCCTGAGCGGTCTTGATAAACTCCGTCATGTACCATTCATACGAACCTGCCGCAGGAGAATCAACATTGCCGCAGGTAGGCGCGTATCTGTCTGCATTTGCCGCGCCCGAATCATTGATCGCGAACTGTATCATAACATAGTCGCCCTCTTTAAGATTATCAACAATTGACTGCCATCTGCCCTCGTCGTAGAATTTCTTCGTGGAACGTCCTGCAATGGAATTATTCACAACAGTCACATTTTCATCAAAATAATCGGCGAGGTAATATCCCCAGCCCTGCTGCGGCGCATAAGAAGCGCGGTAACTCTGAACCGTGGAATCGCCTGCAATATAAACGGTCGGCTTATCGCTTACATCAGGATTTTTATCGTCATTTGGGTCGTAAGTCTCCGCATAGGGTTCATCTGTAGGCGTAAGTGTGATATAGTCAAGATTCGGGCCGCCGTTTTCAGTAGCGGAAACAAACTGAATATTATTCGCCCCTGATTTAAGCGGAAGAACTATTCCGAATTCTGTCCATTCAGTCCATGCGCCCGTACCCGTAAACGACTGCATCCAGTAGTTTTCCTTATCGCCGTTGACGTATATTTTCATCTTTCTGTCGAGATCCGTACCGTTTGCAAATCTTATATGCGTCATGTAATTTCCAGATTCAGAAACTTCAACTGCAAAAGTGATATTGCTGTCAAGCATATTATCAAGATTAACATATCCGATATTTACACCTGCGGAATTAGCCTCTGTTTTCGTAAATCCTGAATTGACAGTTTCAGTTACGCCGCTTTCCCAAACCTGATCTACCGCAAAATAGCGGGGATCTTTCGTCGTGATGACCGTGGTTTCAGTTGTAACCGCCGGCGGCTGATATACGGGAAGTTCTACGATACCTGCGTCGTATTGCTGGAGGAAAAGCGCGTCCTGAGCCGTAACTCCGTCGTTTCCGCCGCATACGTCGGCGTTGATCATGCCGATATCGGTAAGCCCGTATTCGTCTTTATTTGTAAGATACTGGAGAATAAGCGTAGCGTCGGCGATTTCAACCTTGCCGTCGCAATTAGCGTCTCCGAGAAGTATTCCGTCGGGAACAGATGAAGTCGTTGTGGTCTCAGCAGGCTTTTCTGTTTCAACAGGTTTTGTTTCAGCAGTTGTGGGCGGTTCAGTTTTGACAGGAGCGATCTCCGCCTTTTCTATAAACCAGTCCTGACAATTAACGCCGTTTATCTCCCACTGCTGAACGTTTGCACCCGAATCCTTTGAAGCGTTGATGACCTCGACAGCCGATTTATCATTTGAAATTCTCGTGCGTATCTTATATGAACCGTCGCCGTTTTTCGTGAGTTTAAACTGCTGATTCCAATTGCCGTTAAAATTGTACAACCCGATATTCTGACCGTTCAGCGCCTTATTTCCCGAAACATCAAGAACTATCGAATCGCTGAGTGCAGAGTAGATATAATAATATCCGTCGCCGGCAGATTTGAATTTCCAGACATTATGGGCGGCAGGCGAAGTCACCCCCCACTGCTGAACATTCGCGCCGCTCTCGCCTTTGGCGTCTGCGACCTCCATATACAGACCGCTGTTCACATTCTGAAATGTGTACATTACCGTTTCATCCATGATCTCGGCAGTTATTGCGCCTGCATTATCAAAATCGTAAAGCTGCGACATAAGTTCAGCCAGTTTCATCGAACCAAGTTTGCTCTGATGGAGATCGTCGTTCGAGCCGTTAGCCTGAATCGCATAATAATCAGCCATTTTGTCATATCCGACAGAAATGCCGAAATCCTGCCATGGATTGAAGAGATCGATAACCGTAACATTCTGCTCGCCGCCGATAGTATCAAGCTGACCGCCAAACCAGCGTCCGCTGAGAAGAGGATTTCTGGTAAGATCGCCGCGCCTGCCCTGCTGTTTTACAAGAACGACCGTCATTCCCTTTGCTTTCGCCTTTTTGACCATATCCGTGACGGTATTGTAATATTCTTCGGCATTTGAATAATTTGTATCGTTTATGCCTATGGAAATTACATAAACGTCGCCCTCTTTGCCATAATATTCTATGGGAGCAAACTGACCTGCCTCGACAAATCCCTTTGCATATTGACCGCTTGCCGCCATATTGCGTATTTCCCAGCGGTTTTTGTCTACGTATTCGCCGAGGAACTGTCCCCAGCCATGCTGAGAAGTGTCGTCAACATTGTAGTAATTCGCAACCGTGGAATCGCCGCAAAGCCATATAACAGGCTTCATTTCGCCTGTTGTATTCAATTGATTTATCTCGACCGCCGAAATAGAAAACGGCGTATTCGCTCTTCCTGCGACTGCCTGTATATTCAGCTGTCCGTCCGTTATGGGTATCTGAATAGTTTCAACGGCATTATTTCCCGTCAGGTTAATCATTTGCAGCATACCTTCCATTTTTATGGACGTACGCGAGCAGTTTCCCGTGATGACCTTGACTTCATACAAACCTTTCGGAAGATCGACGTTAAAAGTATTGCCTGCGTCCTCCGATTTAAACTGTACGGCGTCGCTTAGCGCTCCGTTTCCTCCTGCCGCAACATTGGCAACATTAGCAGTCTGCGCGAATCCGTAGCCCTTTGCGGAGTTGTAACCGTCGGCTGCCGATACGCCCGTATATCCGCTTTCCTCATTTGCTCCAAAATCGAATTTCCAGTTTGCAGCAGCCGCGTCCGCCGTGAGCGTATTTTCCGACGATACGTTGCCGATACCTGCCGCTGCCGAAGCGCACATAACCAAAGATGTCAAGCCGCCTAAAAGCTTTTTGAATTTCATGATCAATTCTCCTTCTTGGTCAAAGAACCTGTCCGCATAGAAATTATGTGAGCAGGTTCTGAAGTTCTTTTTATCAATTATATCATATTTTCTTCACAAAGTCAACGACATGTATATGCACTTTTCACTCTTTTTCATGACATTTTCGCCTATATTGGCTTTTCTTTATCAACTATTGCATTCTCAGTAACAAAATCAATAACATTATTCTTCATATCGACAGACCTGTTCGAAAGCCGTAGAAGTGCCGAATGACGCAGGATTTTTTGTGTCAGGCAAAGTCAATTTTCCACAGGAATACTGTATGTATTTCAAGGAAAATTGACAAAGCATGGCACAAAAAAGACAAGTCAGGCGGTGCTTCGGAGGTTTTCGAACAGGTCTAATACCATGGACGAATAGTAACAGCCTGACAGCCAAGTTCTTCATAACGCTGCTGAGCTTTATCGCGATTATATGGAACTGCCGCGCCGCGCTGAGGATCGTGAAAATAAAAATTCTCATCATCGTATCCGACAAGCAGCATACAATGTTCATTCGAGAGCCAATAAAATTCCTCGCCGCTCTCCTTTATTATCCACGAGTTCTTCTGCCTTTTTTCAGAGGGCATCATATTTATGGTTGCCCAGACAAGAACAGGCTCACCGAAATCAATATATTCCATGCAAAGATCGTTCAGAGATATCCCTGACAGATTGGCGACATCAAAATAATTCTCCGAAAGATAGAGTGAAAGCGCATTTATTATCGCTCCGCTGTAGCAGCCGAATCCGTCCTTATGGTGCGGATCGCCGATAAAAGCTTTATTGGGATCGGCGCAATAAATTGTCCCGTCATCAGCTTTTTCAAGGGGAGCAATCTCTATATAATTCTTGTCCGCAAGTTCGAGAGCCGAAACTTCAAATCCGTAATATTTCAGCAGCATGGACGTGCTGACCAGTTCGCAGCCCGTTGGATACGAATCCTGCGATATGTAGGGCGCGTCAATGAGCGTTATGTATTTTTCAGTATTCGTCTCTATATATTCTTCAATATTCTTCGCTTCCGTAACAACAAACCCGGTCTCTGCCACTCTTTCGGTTTCTTCCGAAGTTACGGGCAGAATTTCAGTCGTGCTTTCCGTTACGGGAGTTTTAGTAACGTCGGGAACTGTTTTTTTGGAATTTTCATCTTTGATCTCTGATTCAGACGAATCCTCATCAGCAGCGGAAAGTGAATTTTCCGCAAATACGTCTTCAAATTCTTCCGATACGGACTGCTCGTCCGATTCCGAAACATTCTCTGCACTAAGATAATTGTAGTTGTCGCCTCTGTCAGATTCCGCGCAGGCAGTGAGCATTGCCGCTGCCATGGCAACTGCTGTCAAAAAAATTCTGTTATTTTTCATAATTTTCCCCACTTGCAAATTTTTTGCAAAATTTCTGCTTATCCTTTGACATATGTCAGTTTTTTTGATAAAATAATTATAGACCTGATAAT
>DETO01000120.1:0-3471 GCA_002362135.1 Ruminococcus sp. UBA3286
AAATTACGTTAGTGCGTATGGGACAGCGTCCCCTTAAATCATACAGCACAAGTAACAGCCGTTTCAAGTGCAATTTCCATCATATCGCGGAAAGTAGTCTGCCGTTCCTCGGCGGTAGTCGAAAGCCCTTTCAGCGGACAATCTGATACAGTCAGTATGCAGAGCGCGTTTTTACCTGCACGGGCGGCGTTCATATAGAGTGCGGCGGCTTCCATTTCAATGGCGAGAACGCCCATTTTCTGCCATTTTGCGAGACTGGCGCTGTCGTCGTAGAAAGTATCGCTTGATAAAATATTTCCTGCGTGGAATCTACAGCCCTTTTTCTCGGCGGCATCGACTGCGGCGGAGATAAGTTCCCATGAAGCCGTTGGAGCGTATGTTCCGGGGAGAGCATACTGCGCGGCGTATGAAGAATTCGTGCTTGCGCTCAACCCGATTATTACATCGCGGAGTTCGACATTATCGGCAATAGAGCCTGCCGTTCCCACGCGTATAATATTCTCAACGCCGTACTCGTTAAAAAGCTCATAAGAATATATGCCGATAGAGGGCATTCCCATTCCGCTTCCCTGAACGGATACGGGAATTCCCTTATAAGTCCCCGTAAATCCGAGCATTCCCCTTACTTTATTGTAGCAGACTGCGTTTTCGAGATAATTTTCGGCAATAAACTGCGCTCTAAGCGGATCGCCGGGCATGAGGACGGTTTTGGCAATATCGCCAGTATTGGCGCTGTTATGTGGTGTAGACATATATATTCCTCCTTTATTTATTTGTGCTGCATTATGTCGGGGGACAGCGTCCCCTGACATAGTACGGCACAGTAAAATTAATTTGTTGCTTTTGTACTGCGTTTCTTTAATATTTTTTGCATGGTCGCCTGAAGTGCCTTGAAATTATAGGCGATAATTACGGCGCAGAACGGTACAAGCCACAATCCCCAGAGTTTGGGAGATTTTATTATAATTACACACATAATTATAATGACGGCTGTATTAACAAAAGATTTAGCGAAATTGACCTTGAACGGCACGTAAAATCTTGCGTCGACCATGCGGATGAGGAAGCACATGAAATAACTGAGGAAAGTCGCGACAGCCGCGCCCTGAATTCCCCATGCAGGGATAAGGAAATAATTCAGGATAAGATTTGCAACGCAGGCAAATGCGCTTGTCCAAAGGCTGTTTTGGGTGTGCTTCGTGGCGGTATAGATTCCGCCGAGAAACTGATTCAGCGACATGAAAATTACCGACGCCACAAGGATAGGCACGTAGATGTAAACGGTCGAATATTCCTCAAAATTGGAGGTATTATTCAAAAACGCCGTAACGGGCTTGATGAAGAGAAGAAGTCCTGCCGAGGCGATGAAAAGAACGGCTTCGTAGGCATTGTAAACCCTCTCGTAAAATTTGCTGCGGTCGGCGGATTCGTTTTCGGAAATTGCGGACATATTCCAAGCCTGAAAGAATATTGTCGATACCATTGATATAAGATTAGGCACGATAGCCGCCAGACTGTAAATTCCCGACATATCCAGTCCGAGCTGAACGCGCGAGCTATGCATATTGGAAATAAAGAGACGGTCGGAAAGGCTGGTTATCGTCCACATTACAATAGTCGGAATGAGCGGCAGCGAGTAGCGCATCATTTCCTGCGCAAGGGAAATTTTGAAATGCTTCGGGCTGATGAATTTGTAAAGTTTTGCTGCCGCGAACAGGAATATAGATGAACAGAGATCGGAAAGAATTACCGCCAGCATAAAGCCTTTTACGCCCATATGAAGCCATTCGATGAACAGCAGATTGAAGATGAGCAGCATAAGAGTAGCTAAAATTCCGTCGAGGGCGAACAGCTTTACCATGTCGCGGGCGCGCACAAACTGGGCGCAAAGCATCCGCAGCGAGGACGTACAGACGTATATGGCAAGCAGCATGGAATAGCCCTTGATAAAGCTGAGGGGCGAAATAAACCGCAGTCCGGGGACGATGATTATCACGGCAGCCATACCGACAGCCGTAATTATTGAAGAAGTTGTGAATACGTCGCGTTTGTCATAATTTTTATCAAGCCCGAATCTTATCAGATATTCCTGCAATGCAAAGGTGAAGATCGGCTGCAAGAACAGGGCGGTCATTTCAAGCTGACTTTTGATTCCCATGCCTGTCGGGTCGATATTTTTGGTGTAAAGTCTTGTCAGCAGCAATACTAAAATTTTTGAACCAAAGCTGCCGATCGCAAAGATCATCGTATTCAGCGCAAGCTTTTTATATTTATTCATTTTATTAATTCTCCATTTATTTTATGATTCTGCATAAATTTGCTTCTCCCGACGAAAGAATGAATTCTTTTCCGTCTTCGAGCGTGATTCTGAGATTTGCATTGTCGTCTACACCCTCTGCAAATCCCCTGACTGTCTGATTTCCTGCGTTCGCCGTGATGATATTGCCCGTAAGTATTTCGCGGCGGCGATATTCTTCAAGATGGCTGCGGTTTTCAATGCCATCGAGGTAAATTTCGAGCCGTTCAAGAATAAGCGCGCACAGTTCGTTTCGGCTTATTATCTTGTCCGACGCGTCCTCGATCGTAGTGACGCGGCTGTTCAGTTCAGAGCCGAAATCAAAACTGCGGACGTTTATACCAATACCTATGACGGCGAAATCCAGCATATTCATCTCCAGACCGAGAGAAGCTTCGGTAAGGATACCGCAGATTTTTTTACCGTTCATGTAGAGATCGTTCACCCATTTTACGCCGACATGACAGCCGCAAAGCTTCTCTACGGCTTCGGCAGAGGCAACGGCGGCGGCGGAAGTTATCAGGGGCGCGAATTCTATCGGGAATTCGGGGCGGACGATAACGCTCATGTACAGTCCTTTTCCCGACGGCGATTCGAATTTTCGTCCGAGTCTGCCTTTTCCCGACGTTTGCTTTTCGGCAATAATCACCGTGCCGTGAGCCGCGCCGTTGGCTGCGAGTTCCTTTGCGTAATTATTTGTTGATGTAGTTTCGTCAAGTATAATTATTTCTCCGCAAAGTCTCTTTGATTTATTTTTTGAAGCTATTATCTCGCTTGAAATCACATTGTTGTCAGAAGATAATCTGTAACCTTTCGCGGTCACGGATTCTATGTTATAGCCGTCGTTTTCGAGGGCTTTTACAGCTTTCCAGACCGCATTACGGCTTACTCCGAGCTGTCGGGCAAGTTCCGAACCCGAAATATATTCGCCGTTGGCATTTGAAAGTTCAATAAGTAAAGTTTTTTTAACGTTCATGGCATTCTCCCATAATAAAATACAAAATAATTATACCATATATTGCCGATAATTACAAGTCTGTATTTTATAAAATCGTTTACTGCGCTGTATGATACAAGAGGATTTTGACTTCTTGTATTTCTGCTTAGGAAATGTTCTTTAAATCCATTTGAATTAGCTTTTGTACCCCTTGTGGGTACGAAATGTAATTAATATT
>DETO01000120.1:3748-16223 GCA_002362135.1 Ruminococcus sp. UBA3286
GTCCCTTATGCAGAGGGGGTTCGGGGGAGACGGCGTCTCCCCTGATAATCCAGCACAAGTAATCAATTATGAAAATACAGCCTTGATAATTGCCAATATACGTTTTTTTATACTTTTTGAATAGACGAGTTCGGCTGCCTTTTTTGGTCGGTTGGTGATGATATTATCGACGCCGAGGGAGGACATTCGCTGGATATCGTTAGTATTATCGACAGTCCAGACAAATATCCGCTTGCCGTTCTGGTGAGCGTTGTTGACTACCGACGAATTCACGAACAGATGATTCATGCTGAGTGCGTCGATATATTTCAGCTTATTGAAAGAAGATGCGGAGGCGTTGGCGATAAGTCCCGTTTTGATATCAGGCGAAACAGCCTTGACCTTTTTCAGCACGTTATAGGAAAACGACGTAATATAGCAGGAATTCTCCAATCCGAATTCCTCTATCGTCTCGACGGTCTTTAGCACGGTCTGCTCGGTATCGCCGTAATCCTTTATCTCCACATTGTACAGCACATCGTTGCCGATCTCCTCAAAAACTTCGGACAGCAAGGGGATTTTTGCATCTGCGAATTCGCCGCCGAATCTGATTCCTGCCGACAGCTGCTGAAGTTCAGCATAAGTATGATCTTTTAATTTGCCCTTGCCGTCGGTAACGCGGTCGAGTTTTTCATCGTGGAACACCACAAGCTGTCCGTCGGAAGTCAGCTGAACATCAAGTTCTATATAATCCGCGCCGCTTTCTACGGCAGCCTGAAACGCATATATCGTATTTTCGGGAGCGGAAGCGGAAGCTCCGCGGTGAGCCGTGATTCGGGTTCTGGTGATTATTCCGACGTTAAGATTGATATTGCCGTTATATACGGATTTGAGATAATTGTAATTCAAAGTAATGCTTACCGCAAAAGCTGTAACTATAATAACAACTTTCGGCAGAGTTTTCATTTTGGGCTTCGGCTCGTAATTCAGAGTTTTTGCCTCCGATTCGGGTAATATCGCGAAAAACTGACGCGTAAGGCAGCACATTATAGCGGGTGCGATAAGGAATGAAGAGGCTGCCGAGAAAATATCTCCCGCATACCGCAATACTTTCAGTGCCGACAAAAACGCTCGCTGCGGACTTGAGAATCCTTTGATAAAAAGCAGTATCACAAAGCTTATTACGAACGTTACAAGCGCGGCCGCAATTAACATACACATGCTCCATAATATCACCGAAAAAGCCGTATGCAGGCGTTTTCCGCTGATAAGTTTTTTGCTGTCGGCGGCGCATTGCTTAAACGATCTGTCAGTCAATATAAGATAATGCAGGCTGTAGCTGTAATTGATTATCAGTATTATAAATATTATTTCAAGCGCAATAAATGCGACTATGGCAAGACTGCCGTTGATATTTTTGAAGATTCTCTGCAATATCGGCAGAATCGGCATCATGAATACGCCCGATGAAAGGGTGAATTTCGTAAGCGGCATTATCATAAGCGCCTTTATGCCGCCGCGTTTTCGGAAGGCTTTTCCGACAGCGCTTATGCCTGCGCGGAACATTCCGCCCGTGGTTATTCTGCCGCCCTTTGCGTAGCATGAAAAGCAGGCGGTCAGCGCGGAAAGCTCCATAAGCGAGAATATCGCCGAAAAAAACACTACTAAGGCGACTACGGCGAGAGTGACGGGGTGCTTTAAATATACCCATATTTTTTCGTCTGAAATGTAATTCACCTGCGATATTTTCATGGTAAGCCGCAGCAGTAAGGTCAGTATCGGCGCGCCGACAGCCGTCAGAAGCAGTTTAAACAGCAGTTCGAATAATATAAAATGAGGGAATGCGCGCCAGAATACCCCCATTGACTTGAAAAAATTCTTCTTCATGTGTCTCTCCGTCACGGAAATCAATTTCTACTCGTGCGGCATTATTTCAGGGGGGACGCTGTCCCCCCCGAACCCCCTCTGCATAAGGGACATAGTCCCTTATGAATCCCAATATTAATTACATTCCGTACCCGCAAGGGGTACGAAATGTAATTTACAGGGACATAGAGATTATGACCTATACAAAGGGTACAGGGGGAACTGCGTTCCTGACACAAGCGGCATGGTGAATTGATTTCCGTGTATCTCTGTGATAAATATGGTTATATTATTATTATACAATTGATCTATCAATATGTCAATTTATTTTTACTGAATAAAAAAATACTGCACAAAAGTGCAGCATCATAAAATAAAATATAGAAGGGGAATTGGGGGATTATTTGGACAGCGGCGTGATTGCCGATCCGCGCCGTCGTCCTTATCCTTTTTTATTATATATTGGATTCCTTAAAATAATCTTAAAAATCGCGTAAAAAATTATCCCAAAAATTTCGCCTTAATGATAGTATAGCCGTAAGGCGCGACAGTTACGCAGTCGTTCTCGAATTTTCCGCAGTACTGCTCGAAATCAGCGAATCTGTTAAGCTTGTCGTGTATCTCGCCGACATTCACTTCGTCGCCTGTTCTGTTGACGAATATGATGTAATCGATATCGTCGCCCTGACGAGTGAATGCGATGATGCGGTCGTCGATGATCTGATCGTCGTTTATTACAAAATAAGTTCTGCCGCTCTTCATATTGGGAATCGATTTTCTCACCCTGCTGAGTTCCGAAACATAGGAGATAAGCTCCTGATCTTCATTGCCCCAAGGATAGCAGCGGCGGTTGAACGGGTCTTTATAGCCCTGAAGTCCTGCTTCGTCGCCGTAATAGATGCTGGGAACTCCGGGGAGGAAGAACATAAGCGCCATTGCGGTTTTCAGCATATTTTTGCCAAGCGTGTACTGCTCGGGAGTGAGATAGCGTTCAGCCATCCAGTCCTTGCTCTTATCGTCGCAGTAGTCCCCTGCAAGGCGGTTTATAGCCCTTTCGATATCGTGAGTCGATACGAAATTCATGAGAACGTCAATAGAGGGCTGAGGATAATTTTCGAGTATCGTCATTATCGAACAGATGAAATCGTGCGGAGAACCGCCCTTAACGAAATTGATTATAGCCTCGCGGAACGGATAGTTCATGACGGAATCAAGCTGATTGCCGAGGAGATAACGCCTTTTGATACCGTAGCTTTCCTTGTTGGAAGCGTCCTCCCAGACCTCGCCGATGACGATCTTGTCGCTGCCGTAGGATTTCACGGATTTGCGCAGATTATTCAGGAACTGGTCGGGCAGTTCGTCGGCAACGTCAAGTCGGAAACCTGCCGCGCCCTTGCTGAGCCAATAATGAAGTACGCCCTCGTCTCCGCAGATGAATTCCGTGTAATTTTCGTTGTTTTCCCAGACGTTCGGCAGAGTATCTATCCCCCACCACGCTTCGTATTCGTTGGGGTAATTGATAAAGCTGTACCACTCGTAATATTTGCTTTCTTTGGACTGATACGCGCCCGCTTCGTCCTTGTATCTTCCGAATTTGTTGAAATAGCGGCTGTCCGCGCCCGTATGGGAGAATACGCCGTCGAGAATTACGGAAATGCCGTATTTTTTCGCTTCCGTGCAAAGTTCCTCAAAATCGTCGTTAGTACCGAGCAGCGGATCGGCTTTCATATAGTCAGCCGTATTATAGCGGTGATTTTCGTGAGATTCGAAGATAGGATTCAGATAAATGCAGGTAACGCCGAGATCGCTGAGGTATTTCAGCTTTGAACGTATACCCGCGAAATCGCCGCCGAAGTAGTCGTTATTCCAGACGTGACCGTTATGATCGGGCTTATACCACGGAGTTCCGTCCCAGTCCTCGCGGAGAACTCTTCCGTCGGGGATATTCTCGTGAGTTTCGCCGCTTTTGCAGAATCTGTCGGGGAATATCTGATACATTACGCCGCCCTTGAGAAAATCAGGGGTTTCATAATCCTGCGCGTAGACGGTCAGCTGGAATAATCCGCCCTCGCATTCCGCGCCCTCATGGCAGTTTATTTTCTTGATGTAGTGGCGCGTACCGCCGCTTGTGTAGGAAAAATAATAGTAGTGTACGTCGCTGTAGCGCGGAGTGAATTCGCAGCTGTAAACGAAGCAGTCCTGTTCCTCCGCGGAAACGCTCATGGGAATGAAGCGTTCCTTGAATCCCGTGCGGAACAGCACCAGAACAGGCGGAAAATCGGGGCGGATATCTTTTGAAAGGCGGATAGAAAAGCGGCAAGTCCCGAATTGTCTGACCGCTCCGAAAATGGACTTATAGCCCAGATCCCATGTATCGTAAATAGGTTTCATAGCAAACTCCTTAAATTATAGATCAGGATAGCGGCGGTTTGCGCAGTATTGAGTTATGACTTTTTCCGGAAAATAAGTCCGCAGGCTGCAAAAAGTCCGGAAAGACATATAATAACTGCGGAAACTATAGTCGTTGAAACATCGTCGTTTATCGTGATCGAAAAATTAACATTTGACGGCAGAAAATGCAAAGCGATTTTTTCCGCCGATAACAGCCACACGGCAGTCATAGCAAGAACTGTGGAGGATTTCAGGAAAATATTTATCTTGGCATATCGTATTACCGCGAAAATCGCCCATACCAGAATCAAAGAGCAGAGCGCGGCAGCTATACCCGTAATAAGGCTTTCTTCAGAACCGTATTTCAGCGTGCCGTATGCGACGACAGCAAATATCATAAGCGTATCGGCAGCCATGCAGATAAGAGCTTTGTTATTGCCGAGATATCTGCTTATAAAGCCGCATCGCACCACAAAAGGCAGAAAAACCATACATATGCCCAGAGTTACGGACAAAAACGCCATGATGAACCAGTCTCCGCCGCTGTAGATATTTCCCGAAAGCAAAAGCAGGCAAAGCGAAACATAAGAGAACGCAAGCGTGATAAGTCCCTTATTTTTCGTCATTATAACGGGAACGTTCAGTATCGAAGCCGACAGCATGAGCGAAGTCAGGAGAATACAGAATTTCGGCAGATCATGCTCCTGAATGACGAAAATTATGAAACATGGTATAATTGCCGACAGATATCCAAGAGCAAGAACAGCATTGTATATTATCATGAACAGCCGATATTTTTTTGCCATTTGTACAATCTTACGCTGATTTTCATCGTCGCTTGCCGTACAGAGTTCATGTTCCGTGATATTGAGATTTTCGCAGATAGCGGAGATCATGGTTATATCGGGATATGAAAGACCGCGCTCCCATTTGCTAACTGCCGATTCCGTAACATAAAGTTTTTCCGCGAGAGCTTTTTGAGAAAGTCCCGCTTCTTTTCTTTTGGTCTGAATGAATTTTCCGAATGTAATTTTGTCCTGCATAACTTTCACCTCAAATTGTATTTGAACATTGCCATGTTCCGTAAATCCATTATAGGATAGGGGCGGCATAATGTCAATAATTTTCGGTGAAAACGGAGGTAGACTGTTGGTCGAGTGGCTAAAATACGTCGTTTCAGACAAAAAAGGGAACGAAAAAATCCGTTCCCTTTTCGCTGAAAAGCCTGAATTATCTGAGATGCCAGATATTGTCAGCGTATTCTGTAACAGCACGGTCGGCAGAGAAAATTCCTGCGCCTGCGATGTTGTTAAGGGACATCTTAGCCCACTTCATCTTGTCGTTGTAGCACTCGGTAATATAAGCCTGAGCCTTTCTGTAGCTGTCGAAATCAGCAAGAACCATGTAAGGATCGCGGTCTTTAAGCGAATTTGCAACGTCGTTGAACGTGCAGCCGTTGATTCCGTGATACATACGCTCGATAGCGTCCTTGATTCTTCCGTCGCCGTTGAAGTAATCTATAGGATTGTATCCTCTTGCCTTGAGAGCGTTTACTTCGGGAGTAGTCATGCCGAAGATAACGATATTGTCGTCTCCTGCGGCTTCCTTGATCTCG
This sequence comes from Ruminococcus sp. UBA3286, assembly GCA_002362135.1. GTDB lineage: Bacteria > Bacillota > Clostridia > Oscillospirales > Ruminococcaceae > Ruminococcus. The sequence continues at coordinate 9,600 of DETO01000120.1, forward strand.
ATGTTTGCGCCGTCGAGCGTTCCGAGAGTTACAGCGCCGTTAAGCATGAACTTCATGTTGCCCGTACCGGAAGCTTCCGTACCGGCAAGAGATATCTGTTCGGAGATATCGGAAGCGGGCATCAGCTTTTCGGAAAGCGTTACGCAGTAATTTTCGAGGAAGATGACCTGAAGCTTCCGGCTTATCTTGGGATTCTTTCTGATCTCTTCGGAGATCGCCCATATCATCTTGATTATCTGCTTTGCAAGGTAGTATCCGGGAGCTGCCTTTGCGGCGAAGATGTAAGTCTTGGGAGTAAAGGGAGCGTCGGGATTTGCAAGGAGGTATGAATAATCGGCAAGGATATTCATAACGTTGAGGTGCTGTCTCTTATATTCGTGGAGACGCTTTACCTGTACGTCGAAAATTCTGTCCGTATCGAGAACGATACCCGTTGACTGCTTGACATATTTAGCGAAGCTTTCCTTGTTTTCCTTCTTGACAGCCATGAGTTTTGTGAGAACCTGCTCGTCGTTTTCAAATGCTCTGAACTTTTCAAGCTCCGCGCCGTCCTTGATGAACTTCGTGCCGATAGTGTCGCTGAGAAGCTTTGTAAGTCCCGGATTGGACTGATAGAGCCATCTTCTGTACGCGATGCCGTTTGTAACGTTCTTGAACTTTTCGGGAGTATTGTTGTACTCGTCGTTGAATACGGACTCCTTGATTATCTCGGAATGAAGCTTTGAAACGCCGTTTACGCTGTGCGAAGCCGCAACGCAGAGAGTAGCCATGTGTATCATGTTGTCCTTGATGATGGACATACGCGTAGTTTTTGCGCTGTCATAGCCGTTTTTCTCCATGAGAGACTGGCAGTAGCGGTTGTTGATCTCGACAATGATCGAGAAGATACGCGGTATAACGTGCTTAACAAGGTTTACGTCCCACTTTTCGAGAGCTTCCGCCATAACTGTATGGTTGGTGTAAGCAAATGTCTTTGTAACGATATCCCATGCCTTGTCCCATGTGAATCCGCAGTCGTCGAGGAGAATTCGCATAAGTTCGGGGATAGCAAGCGTCGGATGAGTATCGTTGATGTGGATAGCTACCTTTTCAGCAAGGTTTTCGAGAGTTCCGTAAACCATGATGTGATTGTTTACGATATCGCCGATAGAAGCCGCGCAGAGGAAGTACTGCTGTCTGAGACGGAGGCTCTTGCCCTCAAGGTGGTTATCGTTGGGGTAGAGTATCTTCGAGATAGCGTTTGCGGTAGCGTTCTGAGCAAGAGCCTTTGCGTAGTTGCCCTCGTTGAATTCGCTCATGTTGAAGTTCGGCGCTTTCGCAGACCAGAGACGAAGAACGGAAACGCCCTCGCCGCCGTATCCCGATACGTACATATCATAAGGAGTAGCGACAACGGTATTGTAATTAATGTGAGAGATATAGTGATAGCGGTCGTCCCAGTATTCCTGAATATCGCCCTCGAAGTGAACGTCAACGGAAAGTTCGGGTCTGGGAACGAGCCATACGCTTCCGCCGGGAAGCCAGTTATCGGGAAGCTCCGTCTGCCAGCCGTCTTCAAGCTTCTGCTGGAAGATGCCGTACTCGTAGCAAAGCGAATATCCCATTGCGGGGAATCCGGTTGTAGCGAGACCGTCGAGGTAGCAGGCGGCAAGACGTCCGAGACCGCCGTTTCCGAGACCGGCGTCAGGTTCGTGGTCGAATATCTTTTCGAGGTTGATAGTGTGCTTTTTGAGGAAAGCGCGGACGTCGTCGGCTATTTCCAGATTGTAAAGGCTTGTTTTGAGAGAGCGTCCCATGAGGAATTCCATAGAAAGGTAATAGATCTGCTTGCCGCCTACAGAGTGGGTGTGGTTGATGAAGCTCTGTCTTTTTTCGCCGAGTATCTCAACGATGATTGAGGAAAGCACCTGATAGACCTGCTTATCGGAAGCTTCCTCCGGGGTTACGCTGTAAAGTGACTGGAGCTTTTTCGGGAAATCATGTTTGATTTTCTCCATAATTTGGTTTGTGTTTGTATTAGCCATAAAAATCTCCTTATCTGCTCTGCCTCGGCAAAGCGTTATTACTGCAAGTATATTTCTTTAGATGTTCTACATATTGAAAATGACGTAATCTCGTTTATCGATTTACGAGCAGTATTTATATTATTGTACCATATTTCCGCACTTATTTCAATTGTATATTTTCACAAATATTTACCAACAGATTCTACATATTTACTTAGAACTTGTCGCGTTGTCGAATTATTAACGTGATTTTTTGTGAATTGTGCTGTAATGACGAAAAAACATAATTTATTTTTGTGCATTAATACCGTAAAGCGATATGTTATTTTGACAGAAATATGTTTAAAAAATAAAACTTTATAAATTTCCGAAAAAAAGCAAAAAAATATTGAAATTTCCGTTAATATGTGTTATAATAAATATAAGAGTATTTTCAGTATTGATTTTGGACGAAAATTCTCTCGGCTACAGAAAGAAAAAACAGAACGAAAGGAAACTCAACTCATGGAAAGAAAGAAAAGATTTTCGATACTTAAACTGCTTATAGTTATTTTATGCGTTACGTCTATTATTGTGTCCCTTGCCGCAAATATACTGTTCAGAGGCAATAATGTGCCCAATCTCTTCGGAAGAGTTATCTACGTCGTGGAGGAAGACAACCCCATGTCGGGAGATATTACTACGGGCGCGGCGCTTATTTCCAAAGAAGCCAAAGACCTCACCATTGCCGTCGGAGATATCGTCCTCTGCTATCCTGCCGACAGCCCCGAAACTCTCTGCCTCAGAAGCGTAAGCTATATTACGGAAGCCGAGGACGGCACGGAAAGATACTTTACCAAGGATTCTTATCACGACGACAACGTCGATTCCATTACAAAGGATAAGATTATTTCCGTCTGCACGGGATATCCCGAAAGCAAGGAGCTGGGCAACTTTATTTCCTTTGCCATCGACGTTAAGGGAATACTCATTCTTCTTGTTGCCGCCAGCGTTATCCTTATCGCCATTATCATTTCCGCCGTTCTCAGAGCGCGCGGCGATAAGGAAGAAGACGAGGAAGATTACGAATTTTACGAATACGACGAGGAAGAGGACGAAAACGAGAAGAGCAATTCTCATGCCAAGCCCTCCGATCCCCTTTTCGAGCCGAATCCCGAACTCAAGCCCAATTCCGAATTTGAGCGCAAGAAGATGTCCATCGCCGAGAATTTCAAGCCGAAGCAGGTAAATCCCGATTCGCCCTATCAGAAAGAAAAAGAGCGCACCATGCAGTTCAAGGCTCAGCGCGGCAGTACTATGTCTTTCCCGACAAGCTCCGCGGAATCTTCGTTTGCGGCAAGAAATCAGGGCGGACAGTCCTCGACCGCTCCCACGGCGGACGCGCTTCGCGAGGCTATGCTCCGCAAAACTGCCGAAGCAGAGCGTACGGGAACATTCAACATCAGAGGTTCCGAGCCTGTCACCGATAATACGGGCGTTCTTTCAAAGGCGCAGGTCGCCGAGCTTTCAAAGGGCGACGCGCCGTCTGCACGTACAACTCCGCAGCGCAGTACGGCTTCCGCTCCGCGCAAGAGCAGTTCTCCCGATATTTCCGATATTCTCGGAAAGAGCAGCAGTTCGCGCAGAAAGTCGAATCCTTCCGATATGTCCGTTGACGATCTTCTGAAAATGATCGAAGATGAAAAGAACAGACTGTAATAAATTTTAAGAAATTAACAGCCGCCTTAGATAATGTTCAGCGTCTAAACGCATATCGAACACACATCTTAACAAAGGCGGCTGTCTTGTTTTGAGGAGTAATAAATATGAAACCAAAGGGAAGAATAAACAGGAAACTATTATTGTTTGTGCTGATAACCGGCGTTCTGATGCTGATTATGACCGTCGTGCTGCTTTATCTGACATTGCAGCAGGAGGAAAATAATCGCGCTATCACTATCGACCCCGATACAATGGAACTCGTTCAGCTTGAACCTCCCGAAAACGGCGATACTGTCGCAATTGTCGATACTTCTCTGGGCGAATTCCGATTTGTGCTGTATCCCGAATATTCCCCTGCCGCCGTTAAAAATTTCATCGATCATGCGGAAAGCGGATTTTATGACGGCACATATGTTTTCAATTCCGAAAGCGGCGTTTATTCCTATGCCGGAAGCAAGAGCAGAAGCGGCGATATGACCGAAGATAACGACGAAGCGGGCGAAAGAGTTGAACGCGAACTTCACCAGAATTTATGGCCTTTCAGGGGCGCGGTTTGCAGTATTCCCACCTATTCCGAGCGGACGTTCAAGGAAAAACTTCTCGGCGGCGGTACTTATTATAATGGTACGCGTTTTGCGGTTCTTAATACTATCGAACTGGACGAAGATACAAAACAGGAACTCCTTGATAATTCCGCAAGCGAAGAACTGGGACAGGCTTTCGTAAAACAGGGCGGAATCCCGAATCTTTCGCAGCAGATGACGATAATCGGTCAGACTTACGAGGGTTTTGACGTTGTGGAAAAACTCGCTTCGCTGGAATCCGAAAACAACGGCTATTATAAAATTCCCAAAGAGGACGTTATGATCAATTCCGTGACCATTGCGGAATACGGAGACGATGCAGAATCAGGTGAATAATAGGTAAATAGATATAATTATTCTTTGACTTTTTATAATGCTTTTTCCGATATTGCTTCACAAGCTAAACCTTGCCAAAAGATGCAGTCAAAAATCAAATTTATCAAGGATGAAGACGAAAGCATACTGGCGTATGGTGAGGATGAAGACGCAGAGAAATTTGATTTTTGACAAATATTGACGGTAAGGTTTAGCTTGTGAAGCAAAAATATACAAAATTATTGAAAAACTATTTACAAATCGGATATTATGTAGTATAATAAATTGGTTGACAGGATAATTCCGCCGATTTTCGGCAAAAATATATATTAAGAGGTAATTATTATGATCAGGAAAAAATTGCTTGCCGTCATACTTTGCGCTATGATGGTATCGTCAGCGGCTGTAAGCTGCGGAAAAAAGACTGAATTGGACGGCTCTTCAAATTCTGAAAGCTCTTCGGCGGAGGAGAAAACTCCTCCCGAAAACGTTGATATCGCCAATTATACCGCTCCGCAAAAGGGCGACAAGATAATCGAAATGGATATCCGCGATTACGGTACGGTCAAATTCAGGCTTTTCCCCGAATATGCCGAAAAAGGCGTTGAAAACTTCATCGGTCTTGCGGAGGACGGCTATTACGACGGTCTGACGTTCCATAGGATAATTCAGGATTTCATGATTCAGGGCGGCGACCCTCTCGGCGACGGCACGGGCGGTAAATCCCTCTGGGGAAGCACGTTCGACGGCGGTACGGACAGTCATCTTATCCATGCGGCAGGCGCGGTAGCTTATGCAAACAGCAACGGTACGGCTACAAATAAAAGTCAGTTCTACATTGTAACAGGTCAGAGAAATATTGACGACGATCTTTTCGCGCTTTACTCGCAGAAGGATTTCGAATTCTCCGACAACGCAAAGGCTTTCTATAAAGAATCGGGCGGCGTTCCCTATCTTGACGGGAATTATACCGTTTTCGGTCAGGTTTTCGACGGTCTGGATATCGTTTTTAAAATTCAGTATCAGGCTACCGACGCCGCAAATAAGCCCTTTAACGATGTAGTTGTCGACAAAGTTCGCGTTACCGAATATAACGGCGAGGAACTGAAATGGAAGATTTCCGACTATGAGTGGGACGACCCCGCAAAACAGCCTGTCGCCAATTTTACAGAACCCGAAAAAGGCGACGAGATAATCTGCATGAAAATCAAGGATTACGGTACGGTCAAGATCAGACTTTTCCCCGAATATCTGGAAAAAGCGTCCGAAAATTTCAAGGAGCTTGCAAAGAAAGGCTACTATGACGGGCTGACGTTCCACCGCGTTATCAACGACTTTATGATTCAGGGCGGCGACCCAAAGGGCGACGGCACGGGCGGCGAATCCGCTTGGGGCGGTCAGTTCGACGGCGGCAAGTATTACAATCTTATCCATGCGGCAGGCGCGCTCGCTTACGCAAATTCCGGACAGTACGGCAATTATACGGCTTCCGACGGCAGTCAGTTCTTCATCGTTACGGGCAATGTTGTCGGCGATGATGAGCTTGCTTCTTACAGCCTCAGCGACAATGCAAAGGAAGTTTACAAAACGGCAGGCGGCTATCCGTATCTTGACGGCGGATATACCGTTTTCGGTCAGGTCATCGACGGACTTGATATCGTTTTTGACATTCAGAAAGTTAAAACGGACAGCAATGATAAGCCCGAAAAGGACGTTATCATCGAATCCGTGACGGTCGAAGAATACGACGGCAGCCCGATTCGCTGGTATATCAGCGATTACAGCGGCGAAACAGGCAACGGCGGCGATGATAAGGAAGAGCCGTCAACAGATTCAGACGAAAATGACAGTCAGGCAGAAAGCACGGAAGCTGCCGATACAACTTCAGCAGAATAAACCGCGTAAATTAATTTTACTATGCAGTATTATGTCAGGAACATTGTTCTCCCTGAATCCTTTGCGTAGAGAATAGTCTCTATCGTCCCTGTAAATTGCATTTCGTACCCCTTGTGGGTACG
>DETO01000120.1:16540-18055 GCA_002362135.1 Ruminococcus sp. UBA3286
GCGGGGGAGACAGCGTCTCCCCTGCATAATGCAGCACGAGTATATAAGGAGAGAATTTGCTTTGGATAAGTTTATTATAAAAGGCGGCAGACGCCTTACAGGAGAGGTAACGATAAGCGGCGCGAAAAATGCCGCGGTTGCCATACTCCCTGCCGTTATTCTGTCTGACGAGCCATGTATCATAGAAAACGTACCTTCTATAAGCGATGTGAATATTTGCCTTCGCATACTGACTGAAATGGGCGCGGAAGTTGCCAATATCGGGAAAGACGCTTACAGAATCGACCCCACAACTATTGAAAATTTCTGCGTTCCCTATGAAACTGCACGAAAAATGCGCGCTTCATATTATTTCCTCGGCGCGCTTCTCGGAAAATTCAACAAGGCGCGCGTATCTATGCCGGGCGGCTGCCCTCTCGGCGATCGCCCTATCGATCAGCATCTCAAGGCTTTTGCCGCTCTCGGTGCGAAATATACTTTAAGTCAGGGTATGATCGACCTGAAAGCCGATAAACTCCGCGGAAGTCAGATTTTCTTCGACGTCGTGACCGTCGGAGCAACTATGAACGCAATGCTCGCCGCCGTTAAAGCGGAGGGGCTTACAATTATCGAGAATGCCGCAAAAGAGCCGCATATCGTCGATCTTGCCAATTTTCTCAATTCTATGGGCGCAAATATTATGGGCGCAGGTACTGACGTTATCAAGATAAGGGGCGTGGATAAACTCCGCGGCTGCACATATGCGGTTATCCCCGATCAGATAGAAGCAGGTACATTTATGGCGGCGATTGCCGCTACAAAGGGCGACGCTGTTATCAAAAACGTTATCCCGAAACATCTTGAATCTATCACCAAAAAAATGGAGAAGATAGGCGTAAATATCGAGCAGTTCGACGACAGTATTCATGTGTGGGTGGACGGTCCTCTTGTCAAGGCGAATATCAAGACCGCTCCGCATCCGGGATTTCCCACGGATATGCAGTCGCAGATAGCTACGCTGCTTACTCTCGCCGAGGGGACAAGCATTATTACCGAAAATATCTGGGAACAGCGTTTCCGCTACGTTGACGAACTGCGGCGTATGGGCGCGGATATTACCGTAAACGGCAAGGTCGCCCTTATCGAGGGTACGGGCAAGCTTATGGGCGCGCCTGTTAAAGCCTGCGATCTTCGCGCAGGTGCGGCGCTTATAATTGCCGGTCTCGCGGCAAGCGGAGTTACGGAGATTGAGGATATTTTCCATATCGAACGCGGCTATGACTGCATGGAGGGCAAGCTTCGCGCTCTCGGCGCTGATATCGAGAAAATCAGCGTTCCCGATAAGCCCCAGATCAAATCTGCGGACAGCAAAACTGCATAGTATAATAGCATAAAAATTGGATTCTGTATCTGTTTTTCAGGTACAGAATTCTGATTAATTTTATGAATTTTTAAATCTGCTATTGACAAAGCCGTGTTAATGTGATATAATTATAAAAGCAACGAATGCTAATGTGGCTCAGTCGGTAGAGCAGC
>DETO01000050.1 GCA_002362135.1 Ruminococcus sp. UBA3286
TAATTTTTAGTTGTGCGGCATTATGTCAGGGGACGCTGTCCCACGACACCCCCTGCAAAAGGGTGCTTCACCCTTTTGAAACCCAATTTTCATATTTTTCTATCCCTCAAGGGATAGAAAAATATGAGGATGACTTCAATAGAGTAACAACTTTGCAGGGAATTCAAGAAAACAAAGTCACCTTATATAATACAGCATAGCAAAAATCGATTTTCCTTGACATACTTATTGAAACATGATAAAATAATTACAGAACTCAAAAAATCCGCACGGTATCCCGTGCGGTCTGAAACTGTGAGGCGTTTATGAAAAAAGATCTTGGTTATAAAACATCACAAAAAGAAATGCTTCTGGATTTTCTTGTGAAAAATAAAGAAAAACACACGAACGTTCAGGAAATAAGCGCATATCTGCGTTCCGAAGGCACTCCCGTCGGAACTGCTACCATTTACCGTCAGCTCGACCGCCTCGTTGAATCGGGAAGCGTGCGGAAATTTGTGATAGACGGCAAAACAGGCGCGTGCTATCAATACATCGAAAACGAAAAGGAATGCCGCGAGCATTTTCATCTGAAATGCCTCAGCTGCGGTAAACTTATTCATCTCAGCTGCGGTCAGCTTATCGGTATAAACCGCCATATCGCCGAACATCACGGCTTTATCGTCGATCCGCTCCAGACTGTTTTTTACGGCAAATGCGCGGAATGTTCAGCCGCAGAATCCGAAACCGAGGAATAGATCTTCACATCGTCGGTTTCGTTTTCACAATGCGGGATTCCGCCGCTTTTAGGCACATATATCTTCATATCTTCATCATTCATATTTGTCACCTCGAATAAATTATTCCCCAAATTCTGATATTTATACTTATACATATCAAATATGTATTTTCTGACATTTTTAACTTTTGCTTGACACTTATGCGGCATAATGTTATAATTAAATCAATGAATCCGCTCAGTATTCAGTTTATATGGAGGTATATATGAAACAGTTTTTTTCAAAATATGCGGCAAAATTTTTGATCAGAAAAATAACGCTGATCCTCGCCGACGCATTTATCGTCATCAGCGCCGCTCTTATAACGGATTTTATTCTGTCATTTTGGAATAATTCAATTTCAAATTCTAAAATGATAATCCCTATCGTTATAAGCACAATATGCTGCTTCGCGTTTTTGTTTATTTTCGGCGCATACAGCAAAATGTGGAGATATTCCAAACCCAAGGATTACATTTCATGCATAGCAGGCTCGATAATGGGTATCTTTTCAACTTGGCTGTTCAGCTATATATGCACGGGCGATACGGTAAAACTCCCCTATTTTGCGTTACATATGCTGCTGACTACCATAGGAGTATCGCTGTTCCGTTTACTGTTTCGATCGGCGTTCATCGATATTTCCGATAAAAGGGAAATTTCCGAAAACAATATGCGAACTATGATCATAGGCGGAGGTCAGGCTTGCAAGATGCTTCTCAAAGAGATACGCAGCTCCCGGAATTCTGCCTGCTGCGACGGAAAAACCGCTTCAAGCTACGATCCCATATGCATAATCGACGACGACAGGAATAAAATCGGCAGTTCTATCGAAGATGTTGAAATAGTAGGCTCAACTTATGATATCCCGAAATTTATTAAAGAAAAAGATATCGAACTTATAATTTTCGCTATCCCCTCCTGCCTTGAGGACGAGCGAAAGCGAATTCTGAACATCTGCTCCGCAACAGGCAAACCCGTCAAAAAGCTGCCGTTTATCGGCAATCTTATCTTCGACGAGAATAAACCGACTTTGCTTAATCAGGTGCATGACATCAACGTTGAAGATCTGCTCGGCCGCGATCCCATAAAATTCGACAGCCGCGAAATCAGCAATTTCATTGGCGGAAAAGTTTGCATGGTCACGGGCGGCGGCGGTTCTATAGGTTCGGAACTTGTTCGCCAGATTGCGAAATATTCCCCCAAAAAGATAATCATCGTCGATATATATGAAAATAACGCTTATGATATCCAGCAGGAATTGACTATGGAATACGGCGACAGTCTCGATCTTGTGACGCTTATCGCCTCCGTGCGCGATTATTACAGAATGAACCAGATATTCGCCAAGCATAAGCCGCAGGTGGTATTCCATGCCGCCGCCCACAAGCACGTTCCGCTTATGGAAGCTTCCCCGATGGAAGCGATAAAAAACAATATCATCGGCACGTTTAATACCGCAACTCTCGCGCAGTTTCATAATATCGAAAAATTCGTCATGATCTCTACCGATAAGGCGGTAAATCCGACTAATGTAATGGGCGCGTCCAAACGCTGCTGCGAAATGATAGTTCAGTATCTTGCCCAGCAAAAAGGCAGCTGTACTGAATTTGTAACCACAAGATTCGGCAACGTTCTCGGCTCAAACGGCTCGGTGATCCCGCTTTTCAAGCGGCAGATAGAGCAGGGTAAACCCGTTACGGTCACTCACCGCGATATTATCCGCTATTTTATGACGATTCCCGAAGCGGTCAGCCTCGTTATGGAAGCAGCCGCAATAGCTGAGGGCGGCGAAATTTTCGTGCTTGATATGGGAAAACCCGTGCGTATAATCACCCTTGCCGAAAATCTTATCCGTATGTACGGAAAAGTTCCCTATGTCGATGTTCCTATCGAATTTACAGGGCTTCGTCCCGGCGAAAAGATAAAGGAAGAGCTGCTTATGGACGAAGAAGGACTGCAAAAGACGTCGAACAAGCTTATTTTCATCGGTAAGCAGATAGAAATAGACGAATCGACATTTGCCAAAAGACTGCGCGCTCTTCGCGACGCCGCTGAGAAAAATGACGAGCAGCTTGCAATAAATGAGCTGCACAAGATGGTTCCCACTTTTATTACGCCCGAAGAATTCAACAACAAGCTTATCAATAATAAAAATCGTCGGGAAGATTCTTCCGATATTTCCGCATAAATCAAAATAGCTGCCTCACAAAAGCGTGATATTCTTAAAAGCCGATGTTTGCAATATTGCAGACATCGGCTATATTTTTAGATGTATAGTATAATAAGATGCCTCTTCACTCTACCGTTGATTGATATCTATAGTTTTGGTCGAAAAAAATAGAGAAACTTTAAATTGTACTCTACCTAATAATGTGTTATAATATAGTCACAGTAGAAAAAACATAACAACTCCGGAGAAAAATTATGGATAATAACACTGCTTTCAGAAAAAATTTAGTAAAGCGAAGAAGAGAGCTTGGTCTTACTCAGGAACAGCTTGCCCAGAAAATGAATGTTTCGCCTCAGGCTGTTTCAAAGTGGGAAAATACAAGTTATCCCGACGGCGATCTCTTGCCGCTGCTTGCTAAAACGTTAAACATTTCGCTCGATACTCTTTTTGGGATCAACGAAAAACATGAAAAAGTTGATATTGAACAGATGATAACCGACGAAGTGCATTGCACCCGACCTGAAAAGCGTTCTGAACTTTTGATGAAAATGTCATATGCGGCATTGTGCGCGTTCAATGATTATACGGAAAATAAGGCAAGATTTCCCGATCATCTCGACAAAGAAACTTTTGCCGAACTGCGTACGGATAACGAAATGGCGATAGCGCGTATGAATGACGATCTGCAATACTTCTGTTTCTTATCGATACCGGAAAACGGTGTGAACGGGTATGTAGATTCATCGCCAAATATGGTAAGATTGTTCAAAATGCTGGCTGACGAGGACGCGTTGAACATCATATTCTATCTCGGCAGCGGCATACGCAACAGAATGCATTCGGTTAAAATTATTGCAAAGCGTCTGGAAATACCGGTTGAAAAAGTTCAAAGCGTTATCGACCAGCTCGACCGTTTCGGTCTTGTCTGGAGAGTATCGGCAGAAATCACCGACGACCCCATGATCCTTTATGGATTTACACACAGTACCCCTCTTACTATTCTGCTGTCTTTAGCCAAATCCCTGACAAATTATATACAGTTTTGCGAACCGTTTATAGACCGTTGGGGAAAAGGGGCTTATAAGATGCCGGATAAAAGCAATACCGAACCCATTCCTCAGATCTCCCACTGGGACAACGAGGATTAAACAGCGAAGATTAAAAAAATAACTGAAAAGGAGGCTGCTTTCCTGTATTGTGATTTTTGATCACATCAGTATTGCACGATAATATGATTAAGAAAAGTATAAAAAACAGAATCGCCGGCTTTATTGCAGCTGTAGCTATGGCTGTAACTGTCATTCCGTCTTCCGTAGCGATTCCCGAATATGATCAGGCTCAGATGATCTCCTATGCAGAGGAGAATTATTCGATACCCGACCTTAAACTCGAAAACAAACAGGTTCCCGACACCGAAAGCTTCCGCTTTGTCAACTCTATGGGTGCAGGCTTCAATCTCGGAAACACTTTTGACGCTATCAAGAACGCAGGTTATACCACAGTTCGTATTCCTGTATCATGGCATAACCACCTTGACGCTGATTTCAACATCAAGCCCGAATGGCTTGCCAAAGTAAAGGACATCGTTGATTATGCACTCTCTCAGGATATGTATGTAATCCTTAACATACATCACGACAACGAAAAGGCTTCCGGTTTCACAAATCCGGATTATGACCCGGAATGGGCAGCAGGAAATAAAGACTGCTATATTTATCCCGATAATGAGCATCTTGATTCTTCTATCAACTATGTTACAAAGATCTGGTCTCAGCTTGGAAAGCAGTTCAAGGACTGCGACGAACACCTTGTTTTTGAAACCATGAATGAACCGCGTCAGGTCGGCAACATTCACGAATGGTGGTATGCTGACGATGACTGCTGTCACGAAGCTCTTGAATGCATTACCAAAATCAATCAGGCTGCTGTTGATACTATCAGATCGACAGGCGGAAATAACAGCGACCGTTTCATTATGGTTCCCGCAACTTCGGCTAAGGCAGAAGCGGCTATGCAGAGCAAATATTTCCAGATGCCAAAGGATTCTGCCGAGGACAGACTTATTCTTTCCGTTCACGCCTATGAGCCGTTTGATTTCTCAATGAACAAAACAAGCGAAGGCGCTCCGACAGAATTTACAAACTCAATGAAAAAATCATTGGACGATATGTTCGATACGCTTTACGTTGCATTCGTTCAGCAGAAGATACCGGTTGTTATCGGCGAATTCGGCGCAACAAACAGAAACAACACTCAGGCAAGAACAGATCATGCGGCTTATTACTATGCAGCTGCAAGAGCAAGAGGCATCTCCTGCTGTATGTGGGATAATTCAAACGCCGAAGGTGAAAACGAGGCTTATCGTTTCCTTGACAGAACGAATAAAAAATTCATCTACGATTCCATTGCGGAAGCTTCCGAAAAATACGGCGCTCCAAGAACCGATTTCTCAGGCGGCGGCGTTGACGGCGTTGTAAGCAATACCAACTGCACCATGTATCCTGACGGTAAGGTCATGTTCCCGTCTCCTATAGGCGAAAAGGCAGAACTTTACTTCGATATCGATACAACGAAATCACTCTGCGGAGGCGGCGCTCTCTGCTTCAACCTGAACGTTGACGGAAAAGGATATTGGATAGGTTATCCTTTCAGAGCAGGCGTTGAATGGGACGCAAGCCAGAATAAAGATATGCCCGTTCCTACTGAGATCGATCTCACAGACACATCTATAATGATCAATGCTGACGTTATCGGCAACGGCGACGGCGTTACCGCTCAGGACGCTCTCGTTATCCAGCAGGTTGACGCAGGCATTTACAAAGCTGCTGAACTTCCCATCAAGTAAACGAGTTGATAAGTAAAACGATATTTCTGTTATTAAATATTGCCCGATTACGGGCAGTATCAAAAATCAGGGTCTGTTTACATAGAATATTGCACGAACTTCCGAGCATAATTTCGACGCCGGCAGATTCCTGAAACGATTTAGTTAAACAGCATTTATCTGCACGCAAAACGCTGTTTAATTAAATCAAAACTCAAAACTTATTCTTATATTTGTATCCTTTGTACAGTTCACGAAAACAGCCGTATTCATTTATTATAATGAATACGGCTGTTTTCCGTTGGTATGATATTATAGGCAACCGCAATTTTTTCAAATCATCGCAGATTTTTATTATAAAATCTTCCTACGGATTCTATAGCGGAAAGTCCGACAAATACCGATATTGTGCATATGATAGACACAGCGTACAGGGCGATAGCCAAACCCGTACTTCCGTTGTGCTGCGAGATCATTACAAATCCCGGGAAAACCTGCACTATTGCGGAAAGCAGATGTATCAGGGTGGTCAGAGATTTGAAAAATCCAACTCCCGTAACAAGCGTAAGCGAACTTACACCCATGGCAATAGCGATGTACATCGACGAATTTTTAATAATATCGGCAAATTTGCTCAATCCGCTTTCATCATATGTCAAACCGAGCGAGCCGCTATAGAGCAGGTAAAATGCCACGGCTGCAACGATTCCCAGAAGCGCAAGAACGATAACGACCTTGAATCCCTTTTTAGCGTCCTCGCGGCGGCGTTCCTCCTTCAGTTCAAGCATCATTCGCAGACTTTCTTTCGAATCCTTCTGCTCCGATACCAGCTGAGACGATACCGCTTTTTTAGCAGCTTCTTTTTTAGCGCGTTCGAGATCTTCATCAACGAATTTCGGCTTATAAACAGGAGTTTCGGGAGCGTCGTCAAGAATGGGCGCGGTCACGGGCTGCTTAGGCTGAGGTTCAGCTTTCTTTTCAGGTTCGGGCGGAATATAATTGTCATCGTCCAGAACAGGCGCTTTAACTTCCTCTTTCGGAGCTTCCGCACCCAGCTGTTTGCGCATAAGCTCCAGAACCTTCTGCTTATTCGCCTCGGGAAGCCTGTTGTAAGTTTCAAGCTGCTCCGCGGAAAACCGCTGAATGATCTCCTCGTCCGTCATTATAAGCTTTTCTTCTTTTTCGGCTTCGTAAACCGTCGATTCGTCGTCAAGTACAGGTGCGGAAACTCCTGTAGGCGCGCCTTTTTTCTCTTTTACGGGCGGAACGTATGCGTCCATATCGTCAAGCACAGGAGCGGAAACTCCCGTCGGGCCGCCCTTTTTCGCACTCGGCGGAACATAATCTATATCGTCCAGAACAGGCGCGGAAACTCCCGTTGGGCCGTTGTTTTCAGACGGCTTAGCGGAGTAATCTATATCGTCCAATCCTCCAAAATTATTTTCGTTCATATTTTCACCTCTGATTCTTAACACATCTTATTCATTTAAAGGTAAATCGTCTAACGCGTAAATTCCCGCGTCTACCTGCTGTATAACCAGCGCGTCGTTTGCGGTAACTCCGTCGTTTCCGATAACGTCCGCATTCAGCCGTCCACGCGCAGAAAGCGAATACTCGTCCTTGTTAGTGAGATATTGAAGTATCAGCGTAGCGTCGGCAATTTCAACTTTCCCGTCATTATTGGCGTCGCCATACATATTCGCTTTTAAAACAGGCGGCGAAGCAGGATCATAAGCCGTCGGCGATATATCAAACCTTGACAGAAAATCACTGCCACGCGTAAATTCGTAGTACAGCGGAATATCCTCATAAGAACTTACATCAAATTTATGAGCGGCGTCGGGGCGGAATTCGTCAAAATCTTCCGTTCCGCGCAGGAAAAACAGATTTTCTTTCGCTCCGACAGTCGAATCAAACGTAACGTCCATGAGATAATATATGCCGTCGATCTCAGCCATATTCCACAAATGCGAACCGCCCGCGGCAGTTCCCGGAAGTATCCTGCAATTTACCCCAACTTCCATAAGCATACGATACAGCAGTACGCTGTATCCCTGACATACGGCAACGCCGTTCACGCCTGCGCCGTATGCCGTGAAAATCAGCTCGTCGTCAAAGGAATCGGCATATTCGACATTATTTTTGATATATTCATATATCGCCTTCGTCTTTTCATAATCAGAACCGCCGCCGAAGTCGAGCGAAGCTATGATATCGGCGACTTTTTCGGAAAGTTCGGCTTCCTGCTCTGCCGTGGTATAGTAATTTACCTTCATTTTCACGGTCGTGGAATCAATGCCCGTATAGGACGTATAACTCATACTTCCGCAGTTTTTCTTGAGATAATCACCGCCGATCGGATTGCCGTTTTCAGTAACAGCGTCGGAAATTATAAGGCGCAGATCGTCAAATCCGCTGTAAATTTCCGACGGAAATTCAATACTGAACTCTTTGTCGCGATTCAGAAAATGGCCGCGCATTTCCAGAACTTTTTCATTATAAACGCTGTCGGAGCTGTAAGAAACAACGTCCGAAGCCGAGACTTTGTCGGTACATACAACAGGCACGGCTACACCTGCGATTAGCGAAAGAGATAATACTGCCGTAATAATTCTGCGGATCATCTTCAAATTCCTCCTTGCCGATATCTGTCGTTTATAATCGCGGTCTTCAGTAATATTTTCAGTAATATTTATAATGTATTATCTTTCAAGGATCTGCGATCTGTCAGGGCCGATTCCGACCATGCTTACCTTGCAGCCTACCAATTCTTCAAGACGCTGAATGTACTTGCGGCAATTTTCAGGAAGTTCGTCAAAGCTTGCGCATTTAGAAATATCTTCGGTAAATCCGGGGAACTCCTCGTATACAGGCTCGCAGCCTTCAAGTTCTTCAAGAGTCGGCGGAAAATGCTCCGTAACTGTTCCGTCGGGCTTTTTATATGCAACGCATATCTTTAATGTATCTATATTTGCCAAAGTATCAAGCTTGTTGATAGCAAGGCTGTCGAGTCCGTTTACGCGAACGGAATGGCGCACGATTACTGCGTCAAACCAGCCTGTACGTCTCGGTCTGCCCGTAGTTGTGCCGAATTCGCCGCCGACATTTCTGATCTTATCGCCGATCTCGTCGTCAAGCTCGGTCGGGAAAGGGCCTTTGCCGACTCTTGTGGTGTAGGCTTTGGCAACGCCGATGATATTCGTTATCATTTTCGGGCCAACGCCTGTTCCTACGCACACGCCTGCCGATAACGGATGCGATGATGTAACATAGGGATATGTACCGAAATCAATATCGAGAAGAGTCGCCTGCGCGCCCTCGAACATGATCGTTTTCCCTGCCTTATCAGCTTCAAATGTAAGTACGGAAACATCGGCGATGTAAGACGCGAGACGCTTGCCGTATTCCGTATATTCGGCAATTACTGCTTCGAGATCGAAAGCCTCGCCGCCGTAAACTTCTGTGATGATCTTGTTTTTCAGCTTACCCGTAGTACGAACCTTTTCAGCAAGCACTTCGGGATGAACCAGGTCGTACATTCTGATTCCGCAGCGCTCGTACTTATCCATGTAAGTAGGGCCTATTCCGCGTTTTGTAGTACCGATGTCCTTACCGCCGCGGAAAGCTTCGGAAAGTCCGTCGAGAGCGATATGCCACGGCATTACGACATGAGCGCGCGGATCTATTTTCAGATTTGCCGTCGATATACCTCTTGCCTCAAGACCGTCAAGTTCCCCGATGAAATCCTTGGGATCGAGAACGATACCTGCGCCGATAAGGCAGAGCGTATCCTTATATAAAATACCCGATGGGATAAGATGAAGCTTATAGACCTCACCGTTATTTACGACCGTATGACCGGCATTATTACCGCCCTGTGAGCGTACAACAACATCTGCGCGGGAAGAGATGATATCGATGATCTTACCTTTTCCCTCGTCTCCCCATTGAGTTCCGACAACAATATTAGCAGGCATTATAATTCCTCTTTTCATAGATTTAATAGTGCAAAAAGCACGGTTACAATTTATTATAACATATTGCCTTATTTTTTTCAAGTGCTTTACAGTATTTTTTTAAAAAAAGGAAAATCAACGCATTTACAGCGAATTCAAAACCTGTATCGGCATCATTTTCCGCTGACAAAATTATTCAAACCGTAAAAAATAGTCATCGCAACTTTTTGCTGATATTCCTCCGTATTCAGCATTGCCGCCTCTTCGGGATTCGATAAAAATCCGCATTCCACCATTACTGTGGGATTATCGCTGTAATAGCACAAAAAAAGTTCCTTGCCGCACAATTTTATCTCGCGCTTATTGTCAGGCTGCAAATATTCTGCAAAGCTGCCCTGCAAAGATTTCGCAAGCATCTCGCTTTCCGAATTCGTTCCCGAATAAAACATCTGCGCACCGCTGTATACGGGATCGGTAAATTGATTCTGATGTATGGATATGCACACGGCATTGTCGTATTTGTTGAAGAGTTCCAGCCGATTGTCCATATCGGAACTTTTCTGATTCGCTATTCCTTCAATGCCTGCGTCGTGTATCGACATATCGCTGTCGCGGGTAACTTCAACCTTATATCCCGAAAGTTCAAGCATATCCCTCAATCTGAGAAGTATACTCAGATTTATTCCTTTTTCCGGAACGCCCTCCGCCGATACGCAGCCGCCGTCGATTCCGCCATGTGGCGGGTCAACTTAAACTTAGTCGGAGAAACGACTGTTTACAGGCATTTAGAGAAATAATGATACGTATTTTACAGCAATGACGACAACGCAGCTACAGCATAGTTTCATCGTTCCACTTGGTCAAGTTGTTTGACTATAATACTGATTATACAATAAGGAGTTCAATCGGTATCTCCGACTGAACTCCATGTGTTTCAGAATATTATCTATCATTCAATTCGTCAACTAATTGAATCTCATCTTTTATTCGTTTTCTTCGGAATAAAATTCCCCGCACCATACGAAAAGACCAGCCTATGGGTAATAAAATCTTATGTCTATAGAAAAAGGGCATCGCTGATTTGTAAAATTCCAATGGTGGAAAAATCCTTTTCCATACATACCTGAATTTTGATTTGCTGCCTGTTGCAGCATAAAATTTTTTAATTCTGTTGGACAAGCAGTTTTTCATTGTCCCATAAGTCCCGGAAAATAAATAAAATTCAAGCATTTCACGTTCCTCAGGGGAAAACGATCTGCATTCAGGATCCGTGAAAACTTTCATACAAAGTTTACGTGATTTCTGCTCAAACTCAGCGATACCAAGCTTTTCAAGCTTCTCCGCAATATAGTTATAATTTAATGATTCGCCTTTTTTGTTCACATAAACAAAACAGTCCAGAAGCGACCGCAGACCCGTTCCTTTATTACTGTAATGCTTATATTCATGAACGATCATGTAAATATAAAAATCTTCATCCTTAAAGTGATATTCATAATTTTTTTCCATAGACCTAATAAGTATTTTCTTAACGTCAGAATAATATCTGAAATACTTTGGGTTATGTTTTTCATTAAATAAATCAGTATGCATTTCAAAATTATATATCGGCGGTCTCACATATTCATCGTGATGCAGCTCGTCTTCAATTTTGGCTGTATATCCGCGTTTTTTCATATATTCCTGTACTTGTTTCCGATATGATCTATCAAACAAAATATCGTTATCAGACATCTGCCGCATACCGATCTCAGGATACATCTCTTTAAGAATTACGCCCTTCAGCGGCATATACCAGATTTTATTCTGCTCCAGAAATCTGCATATTTTCTCACGTTCAGCGTCAAGAAGCATGATTTTCCGTATTGCTTTTGCCTTTTCTTCCATGAATTTTTTGTCGTAAATCTCTGCACTTTCCAACGCTGTGCAAACAATTGCAGTCAGACTGTGATACCGGCACATCCGGAATAATCTTTCAAGATCAATATGAGCAATATAATCCGGATCCGGCTTGATTTTATTGATTGCACACGCTGATAAATACAGCATATCATATCCGCTCTGTTTCATCTTCTCACCTCAGCTTTAATTCCTTCTTCAGACATTGTTATTATCTTATCGCACATTTCCAGAGCTTTTGGTCTATGAGTTACGATAATGACCGTTTTATCCGTCATGCTCCGCAGATTTTCAAGAAGCTTTTGTTCAGTTTGCTCGTCTAATGCGCTTGTTGCTTCGTCCAGAAGCAGTATGGGACTGTCTGCAAAAATCGCCCTTGCGATGGCAATCCTTTGCATCTGTCCTTCGGAAAGTCCGAGTCCCCGTTCACCTAAGATCGTATCAATTCCGTTCTCAAGTTCACTGATAAATTTATCGGCGCAGGAAATTTTTAATGCCTGTTTTATTTTTTCTTCATTCCGGATTTCAGATTTATCCGAAAAAGCTATGATTTCTCGAATCGTTCCGCTCATCAGCTGATTTCCCTGCGGTACATAGGCAAAAAATCTGTGCCACTCACTTGTCAGCGGAACTTTCGTACCGTCTGATTTCTGCAAAATAATTTCTCCGCTATTACAGTGATAAAGGCACATTAACAGCTTCAATACCGTTGATTTTCCGCAGCCCGAATGTCCTGTAAAAGCGATATTTTCGCCTTTTTTTATATCAAAACTGATATTTTTCAGTACGTTTTCTCTATCGCTGATTTTATAAGTAAAGCTGATATTTCTCAATTTAATTGCAGAAAAATTATTTTCATAAAATCTCTTGATCTCACTTTTTTCAATTGATTTTTCTTCACAATCATCAGCAAAATTTTCAGCCTCACGCAGACGTTCCGCGCTGGATGTCATGGCATAGAATTTCGGCAGATATCCTGTAATATTGGCAAATGGCGATTGTATCTGCGAAATCAGCTGAAGCACAGCCGTAAGCGTTCCATAACTGACTGTCCCGCTGATAATTCCCATTCCGCAGTAGCCAAGCCCCAGCAGATACATTCCGTTCATGGCTGCCGAGAATCCCATGTTGCAGATATTTGAAAAACGATTTCTTTTCATTCTCGCTTCTTTATGTTCGGACATTTTCTGCTGCGCTTCGATATTCGTCTGATTTTCAGCGGAAAACGTCCGAACAACAACCAGACTGCTCAGCCGTTCCTGTAGAAAAACGCGCAGTTTTCCGTCTTTTTCCTGAATCACCTTATGCAGTTTTTTCAAAACCCTTCGAAAAGCATATGTCAGAATAATCAACGCAGCGCCGCCCGGTACAAGAATAAATAGAAATTTCGGTTCAATAACAAGCAGCATAAGCATCGCGCCTGCCATTTTCACAAACATTCCGATAATTCCGGGAAGTATTTCAACTATTCCGTCAGCCGTAATCTTTGTATCGGACGTAAGTCGATTTATCCATTCCCCCGAATGAACAGCCGTTACTGCGGAATATTCTTTTTTCAGCAGAACTCCAAATAATCTTGATTTCAGAATGTTCTCAATTAAAGAGCGCGACAATTCTTCCAGTCGCCTTACCGACGCACGCAGTAATATCTGCATCACTGTAAGTAAAATTGTTCCAATAAAAAACAACAAAAAGCTGCTTTGATTTTTCTCGGAAGCATTGTCTATGACGTTTCTTAAAAGCAGAGCGTAAAGCACTCCGCTTCCGCCCAAGACTGCCTGAATTAAAGAAAGAATGATGATTTTTATTTTATGTTTTCCGATCACTTCGGAAAGCCAGCGGATAATATTATTTCTCATTTCAGCCGCCTTTTCAGAAAATATTTAACTCTTATCAGAAAAGCGCGAATCGGGAAAAAATCGCACCACAAATGCACATAAATACGATAACGCAAATCCGTTACGGAAATTTCTCTGCCGTTTCGGATAATACCCGTCAGCACGCCGATTATATGGCTGTCAGTGATTCCAATCTCTTTATGATACCTGTTATCGCCGCAAATTACATAGTCATCTGCCCTGACTTTCATAATTCTGTGCAGAACATATTGACCGCTGTTACGCTGATAAAGCGGCACATCATATTTTTTCAGTCTGCCGTCAGTTTTCTGAATGATGAGAACGTCCCTGCCCTGTTTTATCAATGGCATCATACTGTCTCCGACATTGGTGTAAATCAGCTTGCCGTGCTTTTTCAATTCGGTTCGGAAGTCACTCATCAACTGCTCCGATACTTCTCAATATTTCTATAACTCTGTAAACGTCCTGTTTGAGAACGGATTCCGAAACATCATATTTTTTTTGCATTGCAGATACGATCATTTCTTCTGTAGTATCCGATTTCATCAAATCAACGATTTCCGCCGCCGTTTTGTTGCTGCGAACAAGACCGCTGAATTTTGCCGAAACGTCAACCATCATCTGATTTTCTCCGTCCATATGCGTCATAAATTCTTTTTTCAGTTTCATTTTTATTCCTCCATATTCATACCGATGTATGCCGTTGTGACCACATCGGGATTCATATTGCATTCCAGTTTATAGATCGGCAGCTTCTCACAAATAAGGTCAAGCAGCGTAAAAACTTTCTGCATTTTTTCAGCATTTGCCGGTCTATGCGTCTGCTGCAAAAGCATTGGATATGCCGCCGATTTTGTAATGCGGCATATTTTATTTTCAGCGCCCCGATTCAATATGCAGATTGCTTTCAGCGGAACGGAGATATTGCTGCTAAGGTGATGCTTGCCGTCCCACGAAGTTCCATGCACCAGCATTTCATTTTCATTTACCTGAATAAGCGGCTTGTCGTCGTTGACCATGACTGCGCGTTCGCCGAAATGCTCCCTCCATAACCGTGTATGCGTGGATTTTCCCGTGCCGCTTTTCGCTGTAAAAAGATAACCTATTCCGTCGACCGCTATTGCCGAACCATGAAATAAAATAGTGTTGTATTCAATCATCTGCTCCGCGATTTTACGGTATACAGCCAATGTTTCAAGATAGCCATCCGAAAAATTCCTTGTGGGAATATCCTCTTTTTTATCTTCCAAAGCTGCTTTTTCCCGTTCAAAATCTATGTCCGACTGCCAAATTTCCACATTAAAATCTGCGATGCCTTTCCAAACATAGTCCTTGCAAAGATCGTGAACTTTTTCGTAAATTGAATTAATTTCAACGATTCGACCGCCAATTTTATACGTTCTCTTCATATTTCACTCCAAAGGCACGAACGGGAAATCAACCTCTTCTTTATCATCAGCAATTGTTGTCCCGGAAACGTCGTCAGCGCTTTCAGCTTCTTCGTTATCTTCTTCCGCTGCGGAAGTCGTTTTTGAATGACTTGTTTCATGATTAACGCTGTCGTCTGATGAAGAGCCGCTATGAAAAGTTTCCTCCTCTGCTTTTTCATTTTCTTTTTTATCTGCCGACGTTTTGGGAACAGTTTCGGAGCTTGTTTCCGTAGTCTCTGTTTCGCCGGAGACAACAGCCGTATCGGAACTGCCCGACGTTTTTTCATCCGTATTTCCCTTGCAGCCTGCTAACATAAACAGCGCCGCAACAGATATTATAATTATTTTTTTCATACTTTCTCCTTTATATAAAGCAAGGCTGTACGAAAAACGCACAGCCTTGACAACATTCCCAGAGCCAGTATTTATATGATAAGCCTTGCGATTTTCGAAAAATCTGCACACTTTTCCTATGAACAAAGGCTCTTAATTTTCCATGCGGAAAGATATTATATTTCGATATCGGGGAATGTGATCTCGCCTGAAGTTGTAATTACATCTTCATTCTCGAAATATATAACCTCTATTTCAGGTGTTACATATTTTTCCATTGATTTCGCCTCCTACTTAATATAATTTTCAATTGCCCGGTTGTAAAAATACAACGCTTTCATTGTGTTTGTGAGAGTTCTGTCATAGCTGCCGTTGATTACGCTTGAAGCATATGTAAAGCAACTGTACTTTACAGAAACATAATCTGTAGGATCTGTCTTTGATTCAGCCTTGAACTGATACATTTTGTCGTAGTTTTCAGGTGAAATTCTGCCAACCGATACAAGATAACAATCTCCGGATTTAACAGGTGAAACAGTTTTTCCGTCAATCGTAAATTTGTAATTCTTAATGTCTTCGCCGTCTGCAAGGGCAAATTTAACATTGATTTTTGCCATATCAGATACTGAAAGGCTTGCAGATTTAATTAAAATCGAATCGCTGTTTATATCCTTAACGACATTGTATTCGTCGCCAATAACAACTTCCGCGTCATCAAGAGGCATATTCAAATCGGCATTCACCGGATTTTCTGTATTGTATCCTGAATAAAGCTGTACATAACCGCCGAAGTTCACAAGCGCCTTTATACTGTTTACGATTGATTCGTCGAAACTGCTTTCATGAGCAATGATATAATCCGTATAATTCTTTATACTGTACTCAAGGCAAGAACCCTTTACATCGTCTGAATAGCATATCTGAGCCTTGATAACATCTGACATCTTGTTTGCCGGAACACTGCATTTGAACGTATAAGTTCCGTCGCCGTTATCAACAGCTTCCGAAATATACTTGCTCTGAGTTGTTCCGTCAGGGAATTCAAATACTACATGAGTATTTTCATCTGCCGCCTTGTCCGAAATCATTGTTGCAAATTTGAGATTGATCTCTCCGCCGACCGATACGCCCGCTTTTACGAATGCATCGCGTCCGTTTTTAAGCTCTCCGCATACCGTACATTTTCCCTGCGAATTGAATGCGTGATGAATGTCAGCATAATAAATATGCGAATGATTTCCGTCTCCTGCTGTAAACGGTTTGAACTGTTCTGTAAATTCGCTGTCTGAATACCAGCCGCCGAACTCGCATTCTCCGCAAAGATCGGGAAGTTCTGTTACTTCACTGCCGTACTGAGCCTGAATGATCTCCGATCTGCCGTCCCAATAATTTAGAATGATATTCTCATATACATTTTCTGTAGAATTTGTATAATCGTCAACATTTCCGTCTGCTATAATACGTGCGGAACCGGTAAATGTTATATATGCATACGGTGTTATGACAAGCTTGACATTTTCAGGGATAACAAGGTCTTTATCAAGAGTGATATTTCCGAATATTGAAAGTTCATACTCTCCGCCGTTTTCCTCGGCATAGCTTGCCGCGTCGTAAACATTCTGGAAGATCTCTCCGCTGCTGAGCATTGCCGTACATACATTTGCGATACGCTTGCTGTTCATGAACTTTCCGCAAGTTTCGCAATACTGAGCCGCTGTTCCGTAATTGGCAGTATCGGGAGGAGCTATTACATAGTAATTTCCGCCTGTACATTGATGCTCCGGAACGCTGAGAAGCGGATATTCTGCTTCATAGCCGTCGGAATATACAATATGAATTACCGCGTCTTCATTTGCTCTGAGAGCCTTGATCTCAACAAGAGCGTCGCTGCTTACAATATATTTTCCGTCGACGTATTCATATTCTCCGTCAACAATATTCATCTCATATGCGGGTTCAGATGCCGACGCTTTTGACATACGCATTAACGATCTGCTCATCTTCTTGGGTGTAACGGCTGCCGAAGATGTGAGTATATTTCCATCCGCATCGGTTATATACATCTCTACCGATGTCTCATCTTCAGGAATATCGAATATCTTATAGATATCCTGTCCGATAGTTATGATATCTGTTACAGGTATTTTTGCTCCGCCGATCTCAATCGAACTGATACCGCCTGCGCTGAGAAGATCTTTGAGGTTGTCAACATCTACAGGCGCGCCTGTTATAAGCTTGAGATAATCCAGATTATATAACCTGCCGAATTCTTCCGCAGACATCGTTCCGTCTTCAACTTTTTTAGCGTCTGCCTGCATATTTTTGACAAGATCGTAATAGAAGTCTGCTTGCTTTGTATAATATTTTCCGGCATAGTATATCTGCTGTACTCCGTCAGGAGCCAAACCGATAGCGGAATCTGCGACCGCGCCGACGAAATCAAATGCATGCTCATCGATGAATTCATCGGTAAAATCGCTGACGATAACTTCATACGGAATTTCAGTCGTCGAGCCTTCGAGCGTTGTAACTACAATGCTGTCAAGAATGTGAACGACTGTTATACCTCCGATACAGCTTGAAGCAAGCGACGCACAGAAAGCTGCGATAGGCATACTTCCGAGTCCAAGACTGAGTGCGTCCATAAACAGCTGGCTCTTTTCAAGATTCTCCTGCAATGGAGATTTCCAGAGGTCGGTTATTGAAAGTTCAGTAACCGCGGACTGTCCGGGCAGCAGTTCATCAACAGCTATACTTTTTCCACCGTTGCTGCTGAGAGTTCTCTTGCCCGAAGAAGTCATTATAACTCCATGATCGTTAATAGTTTTCTGATAGTAATATCCATGATGGATATTAGTTATTTTATTTTCAAGATCATAGATCGGCTTATCAGATACATTTGTAAGAGTGATCTTCATATTATATTGATCGCCGTAGCATGAATAACCCGGAACTTCAATCGTCATTTTAAGCGCGCTTCCGGCATAAACATGCAGATTATTTCTTGTATGGAATTCATATGAGAATTCGTCTCCGTCGTTTGTACCCTTGAATAATGCTGAAAGCGAATAATCTCCCTCTTTATCTCCGCGGAGATACCAATGGATATCGCTCACTCCTCCAGGAGTAAGATCGCCGACATACTGCGTCTGAGTACTGTTGCAAAGAGTAAGTCCGTCGGGAACGTCAAGCTTTGCGGAGCAGCCTTCAAGAGTCTCGTTGTCATTGTTGAAAACGATAAGCTGAACATCGTAGAATTCCTTGAGCCACTTGCTTTCACCGTAAATAATGATAAACATTTCCTGAGATTCATACTCGTAATATCCGACAGTAGCTTCCATTTCGGGAACATACACGCTCTCACCGCGGTTTACCTTAACGGGATCGCTTTTAGGAGCAGGCGAGAATGATACCTGCTTATGAGTACTGCCTCCGCCTCCCGAAACCGGTACAGCTTCATATTTTGTGAAGACAATAGGTTCGTCATGGAATTCCATTTCGATAGAATAGTTATAGCAATGATAATTATCAGGGCCTGAAATATCTATTCCGGCTGCGATTATCTGATCTTTAGTCATTGGAGTAACGACCATATCGCCTACGATTTTAAGCTTCTGATTTTCTTCCTTCTCAATTGCCTCTTCTATTTTGGAATCGTGAACTGTCGTTACTTCGGCAAACGGTTCTCTTGTTGTGGTAGTAGTTGAAGCTTTCGGAGTCGTAGTTGGCTTCGGAACTGTAGTTACCTGCGGAGTTCCGGTAGTTGCAGGCGCATGATCTCCGCATACCGTACAATGTCCGTCGTCGTCATAGCTATGGCCTGCCGCGCCGTATTCGCCGTCGGTACGCTCAAAAGTCTCTTCAAGTTCTTCTCCGCAGTTCTGACACTTTCTTGTCCATACTGCATTTTTTGTACAGGTGCGCGGAGTTATCTCGCTTCCCCATATATATGAATGACCTGTCGCCTGATATCCTGCTCCGGTACGCTCGAAAGTTCCTTCAAGTTCCTCTTCGCAGTCACGGCATTTCTTTGTCCATACCGCATTTTCTGTACAGCTGCGCGGAGTTATCTCGCTTCCCCATACATATGTATGACCTGTCGCCTGATATCCTGTTTCGGTACGCTCGAAAGTTCCCTCAAGCTCTTCTCCGCAGTCACAGCATTTCTTTGACCATACCGCGTTTTCCGTACAGCTGCGGGGAGTTATTTCGTTTCCCCATACATATGTATGACCTGTAGCCTGATATATCTCTTCCGTGCGCTCAAAAGTTTCTTCAAGTTCTTCTCCGCAGTTCACGCAAGCCTTTGACCAGACTGCATTCTCCGTACAAGTTGCTGGAGTTATCTCCCTGCCCCAGTCGTAAGTATGTCCGGTTGCAAGGCAGCCCTCTTCGCAGCGTTCATAGGTCTCTTCCGTTTCCTTGCCGCAATGTATACACATCTTGTTCCAGAATTCATTTTCCGTACAGGTTGCAGGCACGATCATTCTGCCCCAGTCGTACTCGTGATCTGGAGTTAAAACGTTCCCGCTCTTGGAAGAATCGTTTGTGTACATTGCAACGGGCTGAGGATCGTTTTCATCGCACGACTGATTTACCGTAAAGCTGTAAACTACCGCTTCGCCTCTTAGTTTCGGATAAGAATCCTCTCCGATAAGCTGATACCAGCCGCTTCCCAGTTTGTAAGCCGCCATACCCGAAGCAAGATCGTCGGCGGAAATATTATCAGCTACATATTCACTATAGTCTACCGGTTCATCTGCAACGTAAAAGTTGTTTTCAAATATTCCTGAACAACCCAAGCAAATCTTATATTCATTATCAACAGTTCCCGCAAAATAAGAGTTTTTCACAGTCGACGAATTCGAAATGTTATAAATAAGACCTGAGGTGCTCCGGCCTTTAAGATCGGCAAGGCTATAAACATGATCAATGGTAGAATTTTCGGCGTTTCCGGCAATCGAGCCCGTTAAACCTTTCTCACTTTCAAAGTATGAATCAACAATTCCCAGATCGTGAACATGAGCGCCGCTGAGAGTTCCAAAGATACCTCCATCTCTATAGATACCATTCTTTGCACTTGCATCGTCTGAAATAAACTTCATACCGCTGATCTCAAAGCCTTTTCCATCGAAATCTCCGGAATAAGTCTCGATAGGAGTCCAGTTTATCCGCTCGTCATCAGGTACGACTATATCGCACATGAGTTCAACATCAACATTATTGCTGACAGTTCCGTTGTTTATATGCTCTGCAAGCCACATAAGCTGTCCGGAATTTCTGATTTCATATTGACTTGAAATGTAAATCGGCGGCTGATAGACAGGCACATTTTCATCAGCATGATCTATTGCCAATTCACAGCCGTCTCCGCCGAAACAGTATCCGTTCTCATCATAAGAATGCTTGCGGAAAAGGTGGATATCGCCTGCTGCAAAAACAGCGTTTCTTGCTGTGGTTTCACCGGGCGCAAGAGAAATATCCTGCCATGAATAAGCTATTCCCGAATCGTATCCCGTTGAATAATTCGAACCGAGATGTCCTGTAAAAGCGTTTGTACCTCTTGAACCATAATGTCCCCACCAGCAGTCGCCGTTGTCCGACAGCGAAAGGCTGAAAATATTTCCCTGTCCGTCGTGCATTTCAATATTCGGAACGGTAGAAAACAAAGTTTTGTTTTCACTTGTAACAGGCGTCTGATCTGCGCTGTATCCGTATATCGGCGCACGATCGTTTGAGCCGATCATTACGTCGGCAGTACTTGAAATTCCCAGATTGGTAATTTCTTCGCTTCCTCTGTTCTGAATAATATAATCGATCTTTAAAAACGAATTTTCCTGCTCATTGCTGCTTATTCCACCCTTTGAATCGCTGAACGACAAAACGGGTGTGATATAAATTCCGGAGCCGATGTGATACGTAGCATTATTGCCGTTAAAACTGATCGTCGACGCAACATTAGCGTTGTCAGAACTTCGGGTATACTTGTAATGCAGATTATATCCGCCATTACTAAATGTTGTTTTTAAGTTTCCTCCGCCTCTGACATCGACAAAGCTTCCTCCGCTGTAAATCAGATATTGAAGCTGAGAATAGCTGTTTATTTCGCCTGACGTTCCGTAAACCCAGTTTGCATAATAAGTGGTATTCTCCTGAAATTCCGTTACTGCATTGTTTGAACTGTCGACCCAGCCTCCAAACACAAGATTTGAATTAACCGGTGCAGCAGGTTCCGGAATAACGGTTGGAGATGATGTTTCGGCAAGCGTGCAGATTCCGTCAACAACGTTAAACGCGCCGTTGTCAATACTTCCTCCGGTCAGGTTAAACCTTGTTGTTGGAGAAAATACCAGAAATTCCTGTACAGCTTCTTCCTGTTCAACTTCGTCAGCAAAGGACAGAAAGCTGCTGCTCGTCCTTGGAACTGCTCCGAACATAAAAACAAGTGCGCTGCATCCTGCAAGCAATCGCTTGATTTTTGAATTCATTGGCAATTGATCCTTCCTTTCTTAGAACTTGCGTTCTTAATTGTTAATATAATCTTACGAGCTATTGACTAAATATTATATTAGTCAAAATTCTCTATTAAATGATAACATATATAGGAAAAAAAGTCAATAAAAACAACTCCGTCAAATTGCACAAAGTTTATAGGCAGTCTCTGAAAGCTTGTTTTTAGAGACTGCCTATAAATGATAGACGGAATTTCTGCTCGGAAGATTGGTATGGTTTGGAATAGAGGGGAGTATATGTATTACAATTCAAAAAGTTCAAGCAGCTCTTTGCGGCTGAGTGTGGAAATGCCTACGGAATCGCTGCTGAGAACGGATTCGGCAAGCGAGCTTTTTTTCTCCTGCATCTGCTGAATTTTTTCCTCTATGGTGTTCTTGACAATAAGCTTGTAGACGGTTACTGTTTTTGTCTGACCTATTCTATGCGCTCTGTCAGTAGCCTGATTCTGTGCGGCAGAATTCCACCATGGGTCAAAGTGAATTACCACATCCGCGCCGGTCAGATTCAGTCCCGTACCTCCTGCCTTCAGGGAAATAAGGAAAACCGGAACATCGCCCTCGTTGAAATCGTTTACAAGTTCGATCCTTTTCTCTTTCGCAGTGCTTCCGACAATAGTATAAAACGGAATGCTCTCATTAGTCAGATTTCCGGAAATAATATCAAGCATTGACGTAAACTGAGAAAATATAAGTACACGGTGTTTTCCGTCTATTGCATTTTTAACAAGTTCCAGACACGCCTCTCTCTTGGCTGAGATTTCGGAATAATTCTCATATACGAGCGAAGGATCGCAGCATATCTGACGTATCTTTGTAAGTTCGGCAAGAAGCTGCAATTTGTTTTTCTGAAATTCTTCTTCATTCTCATCGTTAAGCATCTGCTGAATTTTCAGTACCTGCCCATCGTAAATCTTCTGCTGCTCCGTCCCAAATTTTGAATAGTGAGTTTTTTCCAGCTTATCCGGCAGATCTTTCAGAACGTCGGTTTTAAGTCTTCTGAGAATGAACGGCGATACGATTCGGCGAAGTCTGCGTGAGGCTTCTTCGTCATTTCGCTTGACTATGGGGGTTTCTATATCTTTTCTGAAGGTCTCGTATCCATAGAGGAAATTTGGCATAAGGTAGTCGAAAATACTCCAAAGCTCGCTGAGACGATTTTCAATCGGCGTACCTGTCAGAGCAAAGCGATACTTGCTGTGTATCAGCTTAACAGATTTTGATGCGGCAGTGGAGTGGTTCTTGATGTACTGTGCCTCGTCAATTATCTGGTAAAGGAAATTCTTATCGTCATATTCGGCAATATCGCGTTTCAGCAGGTCATAGGACGTTATCACGGCATCATAATCGCTTACGGAAGATATCAGTTTCTTTCGCTCAGCTGCAACTCCGGAAACAGTCAGAACCCTCATATCGGGAGCAAATTTCTGAAATTCCTCATACCAGTTATAAATAAGCGACGCAGGACAAACTATCAAAGACGGCGGATTTTTTTCGTTGCTTTCTTTTTTTGCTGCCGAGAGGACGGAAATAACCTGCAAAGTCTTTCCAAGTCCCATATCGTCGGCAAGAATACCGCCGAATTTGTATGCTTCGAGCGTTCGCATCCACTTGTAGCCATATTTCTGATATTCACGCATAATATCTTGCAGTTCCTCAGGAGCTTCAAAATCGGAATCATTTACCGTCTTGAAATTGCGTATCAGATTTTTATAGCGTCTGTCTCTGTTGGCATAAAGTTCATGGCACTCCTCAAGCATCTTGTCCAGATACAACGCTCTGTACGCAGGTATGTGCATTTTTCCCTTGGCGAAATCTTTGGCGCTTATATTCATTGCGTCCATCATGAGGCTAAGTTCATTGATCCTATCGTCGATTGGAATAAAACTGCCGTTTTTCAGCAGATGATACTTTTTCTTCTTACGATAGCTGTTAATGATGTCAAGAAGTTCCTTCGGCGTGAAATCCGTCGAGGTTATCTCCAGATTCAGCAGATCGTTGTCAATGGAAACACCCATTGAGAAATTATAATTTTTCCTGATACGTATTGAATCAAAGCTGTCGGTTGAATGGACTTTTCCATACTGCATAAGTTCGTCAAGACCGTTCGTCAGAAATTCATATATCCTGTCGCTGTCAGACGGCTCGCAAAAGATACGTCTGTTATCGGTATCGGGAATATTAAAATACTTCATTGCCGCGTCCAGCGCCGCCTGCTCTCTGTATGTATCCCTGACGCTGTCAACAATTCCGATATTTTTCAGATGATCTGTGAAATCATATTCCGTTCCGTTATACACCGACCTCGGATAACAGGCAGGGATTCCGTCCGCCGCATCAAGATAGAAATGTATTTCGGCTGACGGCGGAAGATACTTCATAATATTGTCGATCTCAACATTGCTGACAAACACATATTTATTCAGATTTTGCAGAGTATTGCCGAGAAATTCGGAAGCACGCCTTGCCCCGATATGCATTTTATTTCCTGTTTTCTGACTGCAAAACATCTTGTCCGTTTTCAGATTTCTCAGAAACTGCGACTGTTCAGCAGGTATCCTGTTGAAGATACAATGACCGTTTTTCTCGCCTATCGTATAAAAATACTTTTCTCCCCTGTATAGCTTCGGAAGTTCTATTACTGCGTCAATTCCGTTAAATTCCTTGGCTTTTCCCCGAAACGACGGAGAAATTTTCATACTTAGCCTGATATTTTTTTCAAGCTTGTTAATTGGATACGAGTCCAATTCAACCCCGTCATGAAGATTATCATACAAAATGTCGATGGTAAATGAATCAAACCTTATCCCGCACTTCGAGACATTGCTTATATCATCATGGGCGTATCTGTATGAAAATCTTTCAGCAATTTTCTCATCCTCTGCAATGCATCGTTCAATCATGCGAAAAATCTTTTTCGATTCGGGAGTAAAATCGTGTTTTGAAAAATCAAGTTCGACGAGCTTGCCAAGCCTTAAAGTTCCGCCATTTCTGTATGCATCAATAATGCTGTGAAAATCTTTGAGAACGTACATTTTCCGACTGTTTCCGATCTTAAAAGAAGCATTTATCCGTGTGCCGTCATTGTTGTTGAAGTAATAATAACGTTCAATAATTGCCAGTGACATTTCAAGAATTATATCCTCGGTTTTTTTAACGTCGTTTTTC
The DNA here is from genome assembly GCA_002362135.1 of Ruminococcus sp. UBA3286. Classification (GTDB taxonomy): domain Bacteria; phylum Bacillota; class Clostridia; order Oscillospirales; family Ruminococcaceae; genus Ruminococcus. The sequence continues at coordinate 24,910 of DETO01000050.1, forward strand.
TCGTCGGAATAGAATTTTTTATAGGAATCCATAAACAGCATGGCAGAATAGTCCGTCGTATCTCCGGGATTATACTTTTGTATATATTCGTTCAGAGCCAGCATTGCCGCTATTTCAAATCTGCAAGGCGAACGGTTTAAGCTTGCGTCTCCATAATAACTATGTCCGTCGTGAATCGGCTTGCAGCTGACAGACAGCATACTGTATTCGTTCGCCCTGATCCTTACAGTATGAACGCTTTCGTCAAAATCGGTTATTTCTGTTTGAAATGTTAATATGTTGAGGTCGGTTTTCGTCAGTTTTACGGACGTTACTGCAACACGCCCCGCCCTGAAAAGTTTCTCGGCATCGGCGATATTCTTTTTGCTTCGGAAATAAAAACATGACGTAATTTTGTTTATACGAAAAGTATATTTGTTTTCGTCATCAACTTTGAATATATTATTATTCATTATATTTTCTCCATATCTTTTTTCAGAACTTGTCTTTTTCAGAATCTGTC
>DETO01000112.1 GCA_002362135.1 Ruminococcus sp. UBA3286
TTCGAGTCCCTGATGGCCCACCAGCGGGGAGTCCCCGCAGACAGTTTTGCGTTCTGAATTTTTAGGGCGCGATTTTTGTTGCCGCGTATATAGCCAGCTGTTTAATCTCAGCTTGACAGAAACGCCCGACGTAACCCGTCGAGCTTAGTTATTAACGAATAATGAATAGTGAAGAGTATGAGCATTTCTGTATTATTCACTATTCATTTTTCTTTTTTAACTATTCTCCAAAAAACATTAATATATATGTAAATATGGATATGGCAATCTCTAAAAACCAGTTTGGTTAAGCAAAAATCAGATAGGCAAGGCAGTTGCGAGGTTTTTATAGGCTGCCGATAAAAAACAAATTTCCTCTTGAAATTATATTCCGATATATGTTATAATAATATGTAATGAATATATAAAGGCGATATTTATGAAGCGCATTTATATCGCCGAAAATCTCGGAGGTAAACGCATATGCCTGAGAAAATGATAGAAGCTTCAATGCTTTTAAAGGAACTTGAAGCTTCAAAGATGATCTATAAGCAGATCGAGAAGTTAAATTTGGAATATGATTTAAAAAAATCCTTGAATGAAGCGCTTGCCGAAACGGGTACGTATCTTCATGCTGAAAGAGCATATATTTTTGAGAAGAAAAACGGATTTTTTTCGAATACATATGAATGGTGTGCAGAGGGAATTTCTTCTGAAATCGACAAATTGCAGAATATCCCCTGCGAAGATCTGGCGTATTGGGATGAAACGCTGACGAAGGGCGAATGCATAGTAATTCCCAAAGTCGAGGATATCAAGGAGTCCAACCCTTTTGTATACAAAACGCTTGCCATGCAAAACATCAGAAATGTAGTGGAAGCGCCGATAAGCGTGAACGGAAAGCTTCTGGGATTTATTGGTGTAGACAATATATCTCACGACATGATTAATCTGATATCCGATGCGCTCAGCATTTTAGGCGCTTTTATCGGAACTGTTATCAGAAACAGGGAAGAGCATGAAAAGCTGCTGATCAGCAATGAGGAGATGAAGAACGGCCGCAATATGCAGCATGAGATTCTTAGTTCGATAAACTGCGGCGTTCTGGCGTATACCATGCCTGACAGAAATCTTCTGGTTATTAATGACGAGGCGAAACGTATCATCGGCTGCGGAAATGATGAAGAACCTATGAAAGGTTTCCTCAGATTTTTGAATGAATATATTTTGGAAGAAGACAGGGCAGAAGTAAAGGGTTTAAAAGATAAATTCAAAAATATTGGCGACTCGTACTGCTATACATATCGCGCGGAAGTGAATGATGAACTTATCATCGTTCACTCAAATTTGAAATTGCTGAAATTTGAAAACGGGCAGCAGTTTATTTTATGCTCGCTTCTTGATATTAGTGATTCTGTGCAGCTTACGCGATCTCTCGCCAAGGAGCGCAAAACCTATAGAGAGGCGCTGAATAACGGCTGCGAATTCAGCTTTCTGTTTGATGTTACCGAGGGTATGATCCACGAAGAATTTATCACGGCACACGGCGTTAATCTTATAAAAATGCTCGGGTTTACTGTTCCCGTTGATTTTGATGCACTTTTAAATAAATATGTCAACGAATTCGGGGTTGAATTTGCAAGCGAAGAAATGGCTGATTTCTTCACTATAAAGGGGCTTTTAAATGCTTTCGAAAATGGCATAACAAATGTCGTTTCGGAATTTTATTCGAAAATTAACGATCTTTGCATAAATGTTAGCTGTCTTATGTCAAGAGACGATGAGAGCGGTCATATTCATGCCGCAGTAGTAGCGAGAGATTTCACCGAAGTCAGGAGAAAGGAAAAGGAGCAGAATGAACTTCTGAAAGCCGCCAACGACGAGATGAACGCGCGTATCGACGCTATTCTCAATGGAATTTCGGGCGGATTGAAAATTGCCGACGCCGATGATGACTTTAAATATATTTATATAAGCGAGGGTGCGGCGCAGCTACAGGGGTATGACGCCGACGAATTTATTGAAAAATTCGGCAGAAGCGTTACGAAAAATATTTATGAAGAGGATGCAGAATATGCGCTTTTGTCGGCTGAAATGCAAATGAACGAGCGAGGCAGTTATTCGGTAAAATATCGTGTTCCCCATAAATCAGGCGGAATCAGGTGGGTCATCGACCGCGGAAAGATAGTTGAAGAACCCAGTACGGGACGCCGTTTGTGGTACATTCTCATGCAGGATGTCACGGAACTTGAGGAACGTAATAATCAGATAAGCAATGTTCTTTCAATGCAGGAGGAAATGGCGGATTCGCTCAGCAGTGGATTTTTTGCTTATACGCTTCCCGAACGTAAGGTACTTATCCTCAATCAAGAAGCACGCAGAATGTTCAGCTGTGTAGGAGTCAGCGACGGCGAACTTACAGAAGCTATTTCTGACGGTACAAATATCGGAGATATTCCGATAATCGGTTATGCCGCAAGTAAGCTTATGAAATCAGGCGAGCGGACGGAATTTATTTTCCGCTCGGAATGTCTCGACGGAACTTCTGTTTCAATTAAAAATGATACAAAAAGACTTTCGTTCGCCAACGGTCAGCAGTATATCCTTAGCACAATGACGGATATTACGGCTTCCGAACTTATGGAAAAGAAGCTTGACGAGGAGCGGCGGCAATACAGAAATGCTCTTGCATTGGGAAGTGAAGCGTTTTTTAGCTTTAATCTAAGCGACGGTTGGATTCATAATCCGATTATTTCTAAAACGGGAGTTGATCTTACAGAAAAACTGAAATTGAAAGTTCCTGTTTCATATGACGAGTTGGCTGCCGTGTGGTTTTCAGATGAGCGAATTGAAGTCAACAGCCCCGTTGTCGATATTGTCAGGGGTCGCGATAAGCTTATGGAATGCTTCCGTAATGGCAGATCGATTCTTGATTTTGAATATTATATTCCCCGTGAAAGAAGCTATAAGCGCATTCTCGTGCTGCTTTATAAAATCGGCGGCAGCGTAATGATGAGTTTCGTTTTGTATGATATGAGTATGAGCCGACATGAGGAAAAGCAGCGCAGGGATATTATCGAATCCCTTGGAAGTATTTATTCTGAACTGTATCTCTTTAAATTTCGCGAGGACACATACAGCAGAATAAAACAGCAGGACGATATCGGGGAAAATCTGCTGAATTTTGGCAGCATACGCGAATTTACGGATAAATATATCTCATTATATGTCGAGCCGGATTTTGCGGAGGAGATGAGGAGTTTCCTTGATTCGGACAATATTTGCCGTAGGCTTTCGGATTCAAATTATGTGACTATGGAATTTTGCAGGCGCGGCAAGGGCTGGTGCAGAGTGAATATGGTAGTATGCGACAGAGACAGCGGAGGAAATGTAAATTCCGCAGTATGCGCCGTATATGTCATTGACGACGAAAAGCAAAGCGAACTCGCACAGAAAGAGGCTCTTAAAGCCGCATATGAAGCCGCAAATATCGCTAATTCCGCAAAAACTGATTTTCTCGCCAATATGAGCCATGATATAAGAACGCCGATGAACGCTATAATAGGCATGACGGCGATTGCGGGAACTCATCTTGACGACAGGGAACGCGTTGCAGATTGTCTCTCTAAGATAACGGTTTCGTCGAAGCATCTTCTGGGAATAATCAACGAAGTGCTGGATATGTCGAAGATCGAATCGGGAAAAGTTGAACTGCAAGAGGAAGAATTCAATCTGCCCGAATTGATAGATAACCTTATCACAATGTCGAAACCAGAAGTTGCCGCAAAACAGCATGAATTGTTCGTATCCATACGCAGCATCGATCATGAGAATGTTATTGGCGACAGCAGCAGGATTCAGCAGGTGTTTATGAATCTCATGAGCAATTCCATAAAATATACGCCGCCCGGCGGAAAGATCAGGCTGACAATATCGGAGAAAGCGACTAATAAAAATAAGCTTGGCTGCTATGAGTTCATTTTCGAGGATAATGGCATAGGAATGACGGAGGAATTTCAGAAGCATCTTTTCGAGCCGTTTGTCCGTGCAAGAAACGATTCCAGAATTGATAAGATACATGGAACGGGTCTGGGAATGGCAATAACTAAAAATATTATTCAGATGATGAACGGCACTATAAATGTTGAAAGTAAGCTTAATGAGGGAACACGGATAACTCTGAATTTTTTCCTGAAACTTAAAAATAAAGATGAAAAGATCGATAATTATAAATTTATCGATCTGCCTGTTCTTGTTGCCGACGATGACGAGGTCGCCTGCATTTGCACCTGCGAAATGCTGCGGGATATCGGAATGAAGGGCGAATGGGTTCTGACGGGAAAAGAAGCGGTCGAGCGTACTGTGAAGCATCATGAAATGAACGATGATTTCTTCGCCGTGATACTTGATTGGAAAATGCCTGAAATGAACGGTGTTGAAACCACGCGACGAATTCGCAGGATCGTTGGCAGTGATATGCCTATCATAATAATTTCAGCATACGATTGGTCTGATATCGAGCAGGAAGCAAGAGCCGCCGGCGCGAATGGCTTTATATCGAAGCCGTTGTTTAAATCGCGCATGATACATCTTTTTAACGAACTTATCGACGGCGTTGAAGATTCAGCTGAAATTTCGGGAATCGATGATATTTTCAAGAATGTTTACAGCGGAAAGCGCGTTCTTCTTGTCGAGGATAATGAATTGAATGCCGAGATTGCGGAAGAGATTCTTGGAATGTCGGGTTTGACGGTAGAATTTGCGAAGAATGGCAAGGAGGCTGTCGATATCATAGCTGATGCTAAAAATGATTATTATAACATAATATTCATGGATATACAAATGCCGATAATGAACGGCTATGAAGCTTCACGGGCAATAAGGGCGCTGTCTGGCGATTATCCCAAATCCGTGCCGATCGTGGCAATGACTGCAAACGCTTTTGCGGAAGATGTGGCAGCCGCAAAAAATGCAGGTATGAATGAGCATATTGCCAAGCCGCTTGATTTCGATCAGCTGCAAAAAATTCTGAAAAAGTGGTTGGGATAGAATCAGTGTGACTATAAAGGAGGAATGCAAAATTAAATTTTTACTTGTTGACGATAATGATATAAGTCTGGAGATCCAGAAACTTATGCTTGAAAGCTGCGGTCTGACTGTAGTCACGGCGGAAAGCGGCAGGCAGGCTGTTGAACTTGCCGAAAAAGAAGATTTTTTCATGATATTCATGGACATTCATATGCCTGAGCTGAATGGATACGAGACGTCTGCGCTGATTCGCCGAAAATCCCCTGATGTGCCGATAATTGCGCTTTCAGCCGATGAGATATCCGACAGCGACGAGGAATTTAAAAGCTGCGGAATGAATGGCTCGCTTCTGAAACCGCTTCAGATGGAAGATCTGAAGGAAGTTCTGAATAAATATCTTGTTTTGGATATCGCTCCCGACGATACTCTGAGTTCTGCCGATACGATTTTCAATTATGACAGGCTGGTTGAGGTAATGAAAGACGAAGACGCGGTTTTGCGCCTTATAACGCGTTTTCTTAGCATTCACGGAAACGACTGCGCCGCTATCCGTGAATATGCGGAAAAGGGAGATTTTTTGCCTGCGCGTGAGATAATGCATAATATTACGGGAATTTCGGGGAATATGTTTTGCAAGCGGCTTTACAATGCCTGCTGCGTTCTGGGCGACGAACTGAGAAACGAGAGTTTCGGCAGCATCGACGAATTTGCGGAAATATGGTCGGAAACGCTCGACGCTCTCGAAGCGCGCCGGAATATACTAAGCAAAAATATTGCAGTAAAAACTTCCGACGCCGACTGGGATATTCTTTTCAAAAATTTTATGTCGCTGTGCAGCGATTTCGACGTCGCGGCAGCCGATCTCTTTTCTGAAAATATTAATATTTTTATGGCGAATATGGACGCCGATTCCTTTAAGAAGCTGGAAAACGCTGTTTTCAGCTATGATTTTCTCTGGATTACCGAAAATTATAAACAGGAGTGATTTAATGTACCGCGTACTTTTAGTTGAAGACGACGCCGCAATGCGTTTTATTTATTCAAAGATGAAAACATGGTCGGAGTGCGGATTTACTATCGCCGCCGAAGCTACTAACGGTAAGCACGCTTTGGAAATTCTCGAAAAGCAGACCTTCGACCTGATTTTTACCGATATTCGTATGCCGTTTATCGATGGTATCGAACTTCTCCGCAAGCTGGCGGATATGGGAAATACGATTCCGCTTATTTTCGCAAGTTCGTATGATGAATTCGAATATGCGCGTCAGGGATTGATTCTCGGAGCTTTTGATTATCTGCTGAAGCCCGTTGACCAGAAAAATCTGCATGACGTTTTGCTGCGCGTGAAAAAGCGCATCGACGAAATGCAGAGCAATGATAATAAGATCGATGATTCCGTTCGCGGGATAATGGACGATCTCGGCGTATCGGCTGAAGAGAATAAATTCATCGCGCAGGTCGCGATATACAGTTCGGCTCATTACGGCGAGCTGTTCAGCGTTGACGATATTGCCGAGGCTCACGGATACAGCAAGGATTATTTCGCAAAACTGTTCAAGCAGCATTTCGGTATAACTTTCCATGATTTTTATTCGAAATTAAAGATAGCCTACGCTAAGGAACTACTGCGGACGGGAAATTATAAAACTTACGAAATTAGCGATATACTGGGATATTCCAGCGTTGATTATTTCACAAAAGTGTTCAAGGAGATCACAGGTTTAACGCCGTCCAAGTATAAAGCCGGACTTGACGGCGCTGCCGTAAAAGGTGGGAAAAATGATGAATAATTATGCAGAAATTCTTGTAGTTGACGATATGCCCGATCATATTGCTTATTCGGGTACGCTGCTGCGCGCCGAGGGATATCGTGTTTTTGCGGCTTCCAGCGGTAAGGCGGCGATGCGATTTCTTGAGAAGAAAATTCCCGATCTGATACTGCTTGATATTCAGATGGACGACATAAACGGTCTTGAGGTCTGTAAAATGATCAAGGCGAACGAGGATACAAGGGATATTCCGATAATTTTTCTGACATCGGAAACAAGCCCTGAAATAATCGGGCAGAGCTTTGATCTTGGCGGCTGCGATTACGTGAAAAAACCTTTTGTTAAGGAAGAATATCTCGCGCGCATAAAAACGCATTTGCAGGTTTCGCGTCAGAAAAGGGAATTGACGGCTGCAAACAACGAACTTACGCAGTTTTGTTCGGCGGTTTCTCATGATCTGAAAGCGCCGTTTAACATTATAAATATGCTCATTGAGATGCTTCGCGGCGAACTCGGAGAGGAGCAGGACGAAAGCATTTACACGATAATGGGCATGATCGAATCAAAGGCAACCCAGACAAGAATAATGATCGAGCGGCTTTTTGATTTCTCGAAGATGTGCAATGTGCAGGCGAGAGTAAGCAGCGTGGATATCAAGCCGATCGCCGAGGAAATTTTCAATGAACTCCGCCAATTGGAATCCGAGCGCGATATAAAGCTGATATGCGGCGATCTTCCTATCGTAACTGCCGACGAGGTTCTTATGCGGACGATGCTGAAAAATCTATTGTCGAATGCAATAAAATATACGTCCAAGAAGCCCTCTGCGATAATTGAAATATCAGGAGAAACTACTCAGACGTATAATATAATCAGAATAAAAGACAACGGTTCGGGATTTGACATGGCGTATGCGAATAAGCTGTTTCAGGTATTTCAGAGGCTTCATTCCGAAGACGAATTCGAGGGAAGCGGAGTAGGACTTGCCCTTGTTAATCGAATTATGCAGCGTCATGGCGGAAAAGTTGAGGCTTACGGTGAAATTGACAAGGGAGCGGAATTTTCATTGATGTTTCCCAAAAGATAAATCATTAGACCTCCTCGGAAACTAACGTGCGCCGAATGACAAAATCTTTTAGCGATAGGCTGGGATGACGACGCATATCGCTAAAAGATTGCGACAGACGGTATGCGGTAGTTTCCGAGGAGCTCTATTTATTGCTATCGGATATCAGCGTTAGATTTTCAAGGAAAACCTTTCCCTGTTCCATTTCATCAGATTTACTGAAAAGTACCTCGTTGCAGGCGTCCATAAAAGCGTCTATCATAGCGTCATTCTCAAAATAAGGACTTATTACCTCCAGCTTATCTTTCGATTCCGACATTTTGGTGAAAGCCTCGTACTGGATTCCGTTGAGCATATCATTTTCCTCAAGATATTGTCTTGCAGCGATACTCAAAGGCGTACCTTTTTCTATCTGCTGATAGCTTGCCATTTCGGGGCTGTTCAGGAGATAATCCAGCAAAATTGCAGCTTCCCGAGGATTTTCCGCATCTTTGCGTATAGTATACATAGTTGCCGGTTTAGCGTACCAAGAGCTTAAATTGCCGTTTATGGTAGTATAATCCGCAACAGATATCTCGTAACCATTCTCAATTGCCTCGCCGCAGTAGCTTTCAGCGTCGCTGAGCCATGCCAGGACTCCGGCATAGCTTCCGTTGGCAATTTCCAGTTTGTCGAAGTACTCGACCTGCGGCATGACTTTTTTATTTACAAGATCGCAGTATGTTTTGATCATGAGGGCAGCTTCTTCTTCGCCAAAAGTTATATTACCCTCGTCATCCATAAGATTTTTTCCGGTCATTTGACCTACATATGATGCAAGGAAAAACCACGCCGACTTTTTCGACATAGATATAGGATAATGCTCGCCGTTCATTACCTCTGCCGCAGCGAAAAAATCGTCCCATGTTTCTGGAATATCAAGCCCGTATTCATCATAAACCGACTTATTGACGTAGACTGTCATGGTGTTTAGTGCGATCGGCACAGCATTCAGCTTGCCATTCTTCATTCCATAGGCAAGATCCTCTTCCGTAAAATTAGATAGATCCACATAGTCGCTTAATTGGTTTATGTCATAATATCCCTCGCCGTCATTGGAATACTGATTCAGCCATGCATAATTTATCTGCATTACATCAGATTCCGTGTGTGTGACCATACGCACATCATTTCTCGTCTGATAACCCGACCACTCTGAATAGTGGCATTTTACCTTGATGTCCGGATGAAGCGACTCGAACGTCTCGATAGCCGCCAGCGTATAGTCGTGCCGAATGTCATTTCCCCACCAGGAAAAGGAGATCTCCTTCTGCACAACCTGATCTGTTACTACAGTATCTCCGGAGCAGCCGACGCAGCAGCCGAAAAGAAGCGCTGAAAGAACGATCGCATTAATCCTCTTCATCATTTTGTTTCCTCCTTGTTCGGCAAATTCTTATCATAGATCGTATATGTGTCCTTGCCTTTATGTTTCGAGACATAAAGCGCCTTATCCGCACACTTATACAGATCGCCAAAGCTGTTTCCGTGATCAGGAAAAATTGCCACGCCTATGCTTGCAGAAATTTTATAATTTCCGTTCTCTCCGGTATAATTATTGGCAAAAGCCTGACACAGCTCCGCGCACTTTTCCTCGATATGCTTTCTGTAGTTTCCCTGGCAGAAATCCGAGATATTAAGATATACGCAAAACTCATCGCCGCCCAGCCTGCCGAGGTAATCGTCGGCATGGAAAACTCGTTTAAGAATATCTCCCACGCCTGCGAGAACCTTGTCGCCGTAGGCATGACCGAGAGTATCGTTGACGCCTTTGAAATTGTCCAGATCCAGAAGAATAACCGCCTTTTTCTTTGAGTCGTGATCCTGTTTCAATGCCTCTTCCACTTTCTTCTCGAAAGTCTTTTTATTGAAAATACCTGTCAGCAGATCGTTGTGCGCCTCGTCCGACAGGGAATCTACTATCTCATTTACAGGATCAATGATCTTCGAAATAAGTACGACGCTGAGTATGGACGCTGCTGCGGCGGCTATGATCGTAACGATAATAACAAAAAACGTCACATCGTTCTTCTCTTTCAAGATTTTTTGTGTTGGTGTGCTGCACACAACGCTCCAGTTATCGCCGCATTCATTCAACGTTATGAGGTACTCGTCGTCCATCATAGTTACAGCGGTATGACCATTTATCCTCTCTGTGATCTCCGGATCAAGAACCTGCCCCTCCTGTCCGTCGTCGGAGGAATATATAACGATTCCGTTTGCTTCCACAAGCTGTACCGCAATATCGTCTATGCCGCCCGGATGCTCAAACACATCGTCCAGTTCGTTGGTATAAAATGATATTACAAGGAGCGCGTCATTATTGACTCTTTTGACATAATATATGCGTTTATAATTTTCCTTATATCCCGTAGACCATCCGTCGGCTGTTTTATGCCGATTTATCATGACTTCAAGGTCGCTGTAAAGACTATCTCCAAATAGCTTGACCGTACCGTTGGACATTTTTCCTACCGAATGATTATTGCTGTATACAATAGAAAAATCCACAAAATTCTCCATAATACACAGATCGTACAGCTTATCCGCAATAAGCTGCTCAGTCTTTATAGCTTCATATTCATCGTTGTCACTGTCAACGGCGCTGTATTTATAGACTTCTTCTTCAGCGAAAACCAGCGTTCCAATTGTTTCTATCCGCTGTAAATAACTGTCCAGGTTCATCTGCATCTGCACATTCAGAGCGGATGTCATAGAAGTTACCTTGGTTTTCAACGCGGAGTCGGTTCTTTTTATGGTTAAAACAGATATAATGGCCGATAACATGAATATGATAACTACGACAGAAAACAGCGTCATATGCTTCAGCCATTTGATACGTGCATTTGTATTGACATTTTTTTTGTTCACTTTTTTGTCACTTCACTTTCAGCCGTTTCCTTGTGCATTTGTTTGTTGAAATCTTCCACCGAAATCGGTTTTGAGTAATAAAATCCCTGTGCAACGTCGCATCCGCAGTTTTGCAGGAACTGTGCCTGAGCGCCGGTCTCTACACCCTCTGCAATAATATCCAGTCCGATATCCCGTGACATAGAAATCGTATGGGCAATTATCTTTCTGCCGCGCTCCGACTCCATAAACTCTGAAAGAAAAATCCGATCGATTTTCAGCACATCAAAGGATGTCGATTTCAGCATATTCAGAGACGAAAATCCCGAACCAAAATCGTCCATAAGCATTGTAAAACCGCAGCTTTTCATTTTGCGGACTACATCGGAGGTGTTTTCAGCGTCACAGGATTCGGTTATTTCTGCCTCTAATAAACGGATCGGTATATCATACTTTTGCACCAGCTCATTGAACTTTTTTACAACGTCAAAAGTATTCAGATATTCCCGTGAAATATTTACAGAAATCGGCACAGGTTCTATGCCGTTATCTATCCATGATCTGATTGTTTTACACGCCTGTTCCCATATAAGCTGATCCAGATTCAGAATGAAACCGTTTTTTTCAAAAACCGGTATAAACTGAGTCGGCGGAATAAGGCCCTTATAGGGATGCTGCCACCTTGCCAGAGCCTCTGCACCGATTATTCTGCCGGTAGAAATATTGTATTTCGGTTGCAGGAACATGACAAACTCGTTGTTAAGCATGGCGCTTTTCATGTTGTCCTCAATATAATGCTGATGATACAGGTCGTTTTTCAGCTTTCCATTATAGAAACCGATATTATTCAGAGCGTTTCCCTTTATGGATTGCCTTGCCAGAGTAGCATTATCTCCGTGAGTTCTGGTCTGCACCGTTCTGTCCTCTACAATGCAGACGCCGAAAACAAGCCGAAATTCTATTCCCTCATAGCTTTTGCCGATATTTTTCTCAAGGTTGTGAATAAAATCAATTATCTCGCTTTCTTCGTCAAATGGAATAACGATCATGAAAACATCAGCCGTCAGGCGTGCAAAGGGCTGCTCGTCGCTGCATATAACATTCAGGCTGTCTTTTAGATATTTAAGAAGCATATCGCCGGCTTCTTCACCGTAAGCGTCGTTAATGAGTTTGAAACGCTCTACATCAAACTGAATGAAAGCAATTTCATGTTCGGGATTACCGTTCATCATTCTTTTTATATGTCTTGCAAAGATCTCTGGGGATTTGTCCGAGGTGAAGTTGTCCAGAATCCGTCTTTCCGCTATTTGTTTCTCCTTAAAAAAACGCATAGTAATATAAAATGAAACAGCTCTGTTATCAAGATCTTTCAGAATAACAACAGTAACGTGGCACATACGGTAGTCTTCATCTTCGGAAAAGCGCATTAAAAAATCCGCAGCGACACGGCTTTCTTCTGTTCCGTCTGTAATAAAGCTGTTTATTCTTGTGCAAAACATCCCGAAAGCTGCCAAGGAAGTTTCCTTTATAAATTTTTTGTTATTGAGATATGCAAAAGGATCGCTTATATTTTCGGGAATCAGATTTCCGCAAAGCTGAACGACTCTGCCATTACGGCAATTCCAGAAAAAATTGATACTGTTCTTATCTGCGGCAATAGTATCTATCAGGAGTTTGCGGTCTTCTTCTGACCATGGATTAATACTCATAAGTATCACCTACCTTAGATTGTTTATTAAATTATACCACATTTTTTTCGTTTTTTCAAGAGTTTTTTGTATTATATTGTTAGTTTACATTTGGTTAACATTTAAGGCAGCTGCTGCTGTCAACAATGACAACAGCCGTGCAGTAAATCAGACAAATAATAGTCGGAAATCACTGTCACGGCTGAAAATTTATCGGCGAACTTATCTTTATCGCAAGTGGAATTGCTGTAAAATAGGTACAGACCATTTTTTTACTTTTCCATATTATTTTCCGCTATCATTCTGAAATCATTCAGAAATCTTTCGGCAGCCTTTGAAAACACCTGATATTTTTTCCATACAAGGTACATCTGTGCAGGTTTCAGCGGATAAAGCGGTCGAAAGCAAAGATTACTTTCACCTGTACAGTTTATCAGCCTATCCAGTGTAATAGCATACCCCATGCCTTCATCTACAAGCAGAGAACCGTTAAAAATAAGATTTGATGTTGCCGTCACCTTTATTTTTTCTTTCGGTATTCCAAGCCATTCCGAAAGATCGACCGCATTCATCGTCTGTCTGGATACTATAAGCGGACGATTCGCAAGCATATCAGAAGTGATATATGCATTGCCCGCTAAATCACTGTCTTTACGCATAAGGACTCCCCACGTATCATGCACAGGAAATTTAATATGTTCAAAGCTTGAAAAGTCCGACGGCTCAAACAATACCCCAAAATCTATCAGACCTTTATTCAGCTTGTCTATGACATCTATAGAGTCACAGCTGATGTTGTGAAACAGGATTCCCGGATGCTCGTTCTGGATTTTCTGTACAATCTTTGCAATGATTCTGACAGCGTCCGTTTCACCTGCACCAACATAAACATCACCTGTAATTTCCTCATTTCCTGCAATCATTTCCGTTTCTGTTTTTTCCACAAGGTCAATAATTTCCTCTGCCCGTTTTCTGAGAAGCATTCCGTCTTCAGTCAGTTTGACATCATGATTACCGCGTTTTAAAAGCTGCTTTCCAAGCTCCTCCTCAAGCTGATGAAGCTGTCTTGATAATGTGGGCTGTGTGATATGAAGCTTCTCAGCTGCCCTTGTAATATTTTCTTCTCTTGCTACTGTTAAAAAATAGCGTAATACTCTGATTTCCATAAAGCACCTCCTGCTGATATAATTATACCATATTCAGAAATGCTTTTCAAGCATTTCATAGAATACAAAACAAGTATTGGACTTTTATTTTTGGATGCAGTATAATGAAATTACAGGAAGGGCGTGATGATATGCCGATTGAATCTGAAAGATTTGAGGAATGTCTTGACGATATAGGATGTCTTCCAGAAGTAAAAGCTGAGATTCTGGAATATGCCGAAAATCATGATATACAAAATATCATTCGATTGCTTCGCAGGCATAGGCAGTCAACACTCGATTCGATTCATAAAGAAGAAAAACAAATCAGCTGTCTTGATTATATCGTTTTTCAACTTGAAAAAGAATTAGAAACCCAATGATGAAAGGAAGATGATTATGTTAGGAAACTTTTCTTACGCAAATCCCACAAAACTCTATTTTGGAGATGATTCTCTCAAATCACTGAACACGGAACTGCCGAAGTACGGAAAAAATGTTGTTCTCGTTTACGGCGGAGGCTCTGTCAAGAAAAGCGGACTTTATGATGAAGTCATTGCAATTCTGAATGCAAATGGAAAAACAGTTTCAGAAATAGCAGGCGTTATGCCGAATCCGACGATTGAAAAACTGTATGAGGGTATGGAGATCGCACGAAAAGCCAATGTTGACCTGATTCTTGCAGTCGGCGGCGGTTCTGTCTGCGATTATGCAAAGGCTCTCTCCGTTTCTGTCAACTGTGATGAAGATCCATGGGAAAAGTATTATCTCAAATTTGAAGAACCTTCCTGCGAAACGATTCCGGTAGGCTGCGTTCTGACAATGGCCGGAACAGGTTCAGAAATGAATGCCGGTGCAGTTATTACAAATCACAAAAGCAAACTGAAAATCGGTCATGTTTTTGCTGACGAAAAAATAATGCCAAGGTTCTCGATTCTCAATCCGAATTATACGCTTACGCTTCCTAAATATCAGATGTGCGCAGGCATCTATGATATTTTCAATCACATCTGTGAGCAGTATTTTTCCGGTGATGATGACAATACAAGCGACTATATCAGCGAAGGGCTTATGAAGTCCCTCATTCATTCCAGTCGTATTGCAAATAAGAATCCACAGGACTACGAGGCAAGAAGCAACATCATGTGGACAGCAACATGGGCATTGAATACTCTCGTTGCAAAGGGAAAATCTACTGACTGGATGGTGCATATGCTCGGTCAGGCGGTCGGCGCTGTTACAGATGCCACTCATGGTATGACGCTTTCCGCAGTTTCACTTTCTTACTACAAGTACATCATGGATGCAGGACTCCATAAATTTGTCCGTTTTGCAAAGAATGTATGGAATATCAATACTGACGGTAAAACAGATAAGGAAATTGCTTTGGAAGGTCTTTCCGCAATGGAAAACTGGATGAAGGAACTTGGTCTTGCAATGAATCTCAGAGAGATCGGTACAACCGAAGATATGATCGAGGATATCGTAAATGCTTCTCTGATTATGGAAGGCGGTTATAAGATTCTCACTAAGGACGATGTAAGGAATATTCTTGAAGCTTCCATGTAAAATCAATTTGAGAGGTGCTGTCATGAAACGAAGAATGATATCTTTATTCGCTATAATAACAGCAGTGTTCTGTGGTTGTTCCGGATTTTTAAATGCTAAATCAACAGCGGAAGAAGCTGAGCAGACAAACTACACTTATACGATACAGGACGCTGTAAACCTACAGGATTTTCTGCTGAACAGATCAACCCAAGAAAATCTAAATGGCAAACCGTATGACATGGATCATGACGGTGTATGGGACGTTTTTGATCTATGTCTGATGAAACGTGAACTGACGATTCCATCTGAAAGTGAAAGCGATACGCTCGTTGTATACTTTTCAAGAACAAACAATACGGAAAAAATTGCGGAACACATCATAGATCTGACGAATGCAGACAGATATGAAATCGAAGCTGCCGTGCCTTATACAGATGCAGATATTCGGTATCAGGATTCTGACTGCCGCGCCAACAAGGAACAGAATGACAAAACTGTACGTCCGGAAATTGCAGAGCCGATTGAATCCATCGATAGCTATGAAGTGGTCTTTATAGGATATCCGATATGGTGGGGAGAAGAGCCTCGCATTATTGATACGTTTCTTGAAAGCTATGATTTCTCCGATAAAACTGTAATACCGTTCTGTACATCAGGAGGCAGCGGTATTTCTGCGAGTGAAAAAAATATCGCAGATCTTGTGCCGATCGGAAATCAGTTTGCAGGGAAACGTTTCTCCGCAAATGCCACAGAATCAGAAGTAGAATCATGGCTGAAAGAAATCAATATTATGAAAGAAAATGCAGAAGAAAAACTCTATTTAACGATCAATGACACCAAAATATCCGCAACATTCGAGAATAACAGCTCTGCGGACGCTCTGAAAGAAAAATTGTCTGAGGGTGACGTTGTCATTGAAGCACACGATTATGGAAATTTTGAGAAAGTCGGTTCACTTGGATTCACACTTCCGAGAAACGACACACAGATAACCACGGAATCGGGTGATCTGATCCTGTATCAGGGAAATCAGTTTGTGGTTTATTATGACGAAAATTCATGGAACTTTACAAAACTTGGTCATGTCGATAACATGACACAGGAAGAACTCAAGGCATTGCTTGGTGATGGGAATGTCACTATTACACTCTCGTTGAAATAACATCTATACAGCAGGGAAAAATAAATATATAAGGGCTGCGGTACCGCATAATTGATGCGATATTGCAGCCTTTTGTAATTCTAAGAAATAATGTGATCGGCATGAGGTACATCTTAAAGCCTTTTTATCGCTTTAGTTTCTCCGCAGGAAATAAATTTCTTTAAAATTTACTGAGATTCCATTGAAAAAACATGGCATATGCGGTATAATTGATGGAAAGGGGGCATTGTCATGTATTTGAACAAAATGGGTGAGATCATCGCTCAAAAACGTAAGGAATCCGGAATGACGCAAGCAGAACTTGCTGAATACATCGGCGTATCAAAACCGGCAGTTTCAAAATGGGAATCCGGCTATAGTCTTCCCGATATTGCTTTATTACCGGTTCTTGCATCTTTTTTCGATATCAGCATTGATGAGCTTATGGGATATCAGCCGAAAATGAACGAAAGAAATATTGATGCAATTCATAAAAAGCTTATCAAAAATTTATCAGAATTATCAGCAGATACAGTTTTTAGCGAATGCCGTTCCTACATCAGAAAATATTATTTCTGCTGGCAGCTTATTCTGAAAATGAGTCAGTTTATGTATGATCATTATACGATGTCCGCTGATCCGCAAGAGGTTTTAAAAGAGATTATCAGATATACAAAGAGGATTTACGATCACTGTGATGATAGTATGATTTCGAAGAAAGCCGGATATTTGAATGCGTGTTGTCTGGTCAATTTAAATGAATTTGATGAGGCGCAAAAAATCCTTGAAAATCTGATCGAGCCTGTCACGAATGCGACTATGCTGCTTGCATTTATTTATAATGAACAGGGCAAAAAAAACGATGCAGAAAAGATAATAACAGACTTTATTGAACAGAATCTACAGCTTATGTTTGCAGCGATTTCAAGCGCCTGTCTCTATGCTGATGAAACTGATACTGAGGTTTGCCTACAGAAATATTCTGCGCTTTTCGCTCTTTTTGAAGCAGAGAAATACTATCCTGAGCATCTTCTGAAATTTTACTATGCGATGTCGATCATGTACTGCAATACGAAAAATAAAGAAGCCGCTTTGAACTATTTCTGCAAATTCACTGCACTGCTCGAACATAAAATTCACGATAAAAATGAAATACAATTCAGTGATAAAATGATACTGGAAACAGTCATCAATTTTACCGCTGAAAACAAAGCGTTCAGAATTCTGTATGATGAGGAACAGTATAATGAGATCATCAATCAATTGAAAAAATTGTTGGAGGAATACAATGGATAGAACAGGAACTTTCAGTTTGCTTTTCCCTGTGGGAGAATATGAATATTTTACACTCAGTGAAACTACAGCAAATGATTTGTCACTGGATTATATCATTGAGAACTTAACTTCAATGAGCAGCGAACAGAGCGTCTTACAGAAAATATTGATGAAAATGCCGATCAGTAAGCCGGTCATTCAATACAGACAGGCTATCTATCAGGACTTAAAAAATGTTCCTGAAATTTGCGGGAATCTCTGTGAGATTTTTAAAGAAATGCAGTTTTATTCTTCCGTAAAAACAAGATCTGTAGATAACAAATCGAGCATATGGGATTTTATCAGCCGTTTGAAAGAACTGGAAAACTACTGCTTGTCTATTATTAAAATCAAAAAAATATTAAGCGGTCATTCTTTTCAATCGGAAGGAATGAAACAATTCAGCACCTTTATTGACACGATTTACAATGACAGCGGATTTCATGAATTGTCAGAGGATATCAAAAATCTCGGGAAAGATGTGTCGTCCATAAAAAGCATGACGCTGGGAGTAAATTTCAACAGTGATTTTTATCCTGATGAAGTAGGTATAGTTATTGATTATGCGAAAATTAAAGGCGCATATCCCGTAAATATGCGCCTTTTTGATAATTTAATAATTTTGTTCCTGAGCAATTGACTGCTCAT
>DETO01000160.1 GCA_002362135.1 Ruminococcus sp. UBA3286
TTTGATTTGATATATCTTGATCCTCCGTTTACAGTAGAAGGAATTTTTCTTCCCGTAATGAATGCGCTTGCTGAAGCCGATATTCCCAAAGAGGACGGAATTATCGGAATTCGCACGCCTAAAGAAATGGATATCCCCGATGATTTCGGAAAACTCCACAAATTCAAAAAGAAAAAATATGGTATTTCTACCATTCATTTTTATTCGTTAAATGAAGAATAATAAAACCTGTACCAATAGTTGAATTTGACCATTGGTACAGGTTTTTGTTATTAATGTATCAGTATCTTTGCAAAAATTGCTTTGTGCGCTCGGACGCATTCTCGCCAAATAATTCCTCCGGTGTTCCCTCATCTGCAATAACGCCGCCCTCCATGAATATAACATGATCGGCAACGTCCCGTGCAAACGACATTTCATGAGTAACGATAACCATCGTCATTCCGTCGGCTGCCAGTTCCTTGATAACCTTCAATATTTCACCTGTAAGTTCGGGATCGAGAGCCGAAGTGGGTTCGTCAAAAAAGAGCATTTCCGGCGAAAGCGCAAGAGCGCGGGCAATAGATACACGCTGCTGCTGACCACCCGAAAGTTCGCACGGATAGGATTTAGCTTTCTCGGAAAGTCCCATTTTTTTGAGAAGTTCCATAGCAGTCTTTTCAGCGTCCGCCTTACTTTTTTTCAGAACGCGTATCGGAGCTTCGGTGATATTGCGCAATACGTTCATGTGCGGAAACAGATTGAAATTCTGAAAAACAAGTCCTATTTTCAGGCGAATATCGCGAAGTGCAGATGAATTTGCATAGACAAGTTTTCCGGCTTCATTCAGCTTGAACATATTGATGCCGCAAACGTCAACAGAACCTCCGCTTGCCTTTTCCAGCTGATTTATACAGCGCAGCAATGTGGATTTGCCGCTGCCCGATGGACCTATTATCGCCAGAACATCGCCCTTTTCAACATTGAACGAAATATCTTTCAGTACAGTCTGCGAGCCGAATGACTTGGACAGATTTTTAACTTCAAGCATAGCCATAAATAAAAATCCTCCTTATTTGTAATAGTCGAGCTTTTTCTCGACGAATGACGCAGCCACGGTCAGTATCATTGCAAGGACGAAATAAAAAATCCCCGCGATAAACAATGGCGTCAGAGAACTGTAAGTCTGCATTTGCTGCTTGGCTTTCAGCGTAATTTCGGCATATGATACTACATTAGCCAGAGAAGTATCCTTAACAAGAACGATTATCTCATTGGCGCTTGCAGGAATTACCCTTTTCACAACCTGCGGAAGCACCACATGAAAAAATGTCTGGAATTTATTCATGCTCAACGCCGCGGCTGCCTCATACTGACCCTTGGGGATAGATTCGATTCCTCCGCGGAAAATCTCCGCAAAATAAGCCGCATAATTCAGCGAAAAAGCAACTATAACAGTATTGAACATGAAATTCTCCGCCTGTATATTGACGCCGTTAAGCAGCGATTGTATAAAGCCGGGAAGATGCTCATTCTGTTTCAGCATAGGTATCGCGTAATATGCAACAATAATTTGCAGCATAAGCGGCGTACCGCGCATAACTAATATGTAGATATTGGTCAGCCACGCGATCGGCTTTATTTTGCACTTTTTCAGCAGCGCAACTATCATTCCGAGCGGAATGGAATAAAGCAGCGTAAACCCGAATATCTTTAAAGTGGGCAAAAGATATTTCAGCAATATCATAGTAACCTTCTGAATTTCTTCACCTGTCATAACAGTAAAACCACCTCTTTGGATTTTTTCTTATACTAATTCCTTATCAAAATGACGGATAGCTTTCAAGATTTTCATCAAGTTTGTCGGGAATTAGTATTATTATAACATATTTCTGCATATTATTGCAATAGTTTTTTTAAAATTGTAAAAAAAGCCGCCTTCTTTTTTCAAGAAAGCGGCTTGAAAGTATCTATAGTCAAACAACTTGACTATAGAACTTGGTCTTATTTTACTGTTGTAATATCGCTGCCGAACCAGTTTGTCGAAATCTCACCAAGCTTGCCGTCAGCCTTCATTTCGCTGAGAATACGCTGAACCTCGTCACGGAGAGCCTGATCGCCCTTGCGGAAACCGATCGCATATTCTTCCTCCTCAAGTCCGTCGGGAAGTATCTTATACGACTTGCCGGAAGACTTGATCTCATAATTTGCAACTACAGAATCAAGGAATACAGCGTCTACAATGCCGAGTTCCATCTGCTGGAGAGCTTCAATATTTGTAGCCATAGGCTGTTCGGTAATAGTTGAAGCAATATCGGATTCCATAAGTATCGTCTCGGCAGTTGACCCGTTCTGAACGCCGATAACCTTATCCGCCAGCTGCTCCATATTTTCGACATCGCTGTCAGCAGGAACTACGAATACCATTGCATTCGTCATGTAAGGATCGGAAAGATTCATTTCCTCGGCTCTTGACGGACTAACTGACATACCGTTCCAGATGCAGTCGATTCTGCCCGCGTTAAGATCCTGCTCCTTTGTGTCCCAGTTGATGCCTTCTTTAACAAGCTCAACGCCCATTCTTGCGCATACTTCCTCGGCAACATCTATATCGAAGCCAACGATCTCATCGTTTTCGTCGGTATATCCCATTGGCTTGAATGTTGCGTCAAGACCGAGAACGAATTTGCCGCTGTCGAGAACTTTCTGGAGCGAAGCGTCCTCTGATGCGGAACTTTCGGAAGATTCGCCGTCTGAAGACTCATTTTCCGAATTGACGCTTTCAGAAGCGACGGAACTTTCGGAAACTGAATCGCTGCCGCTTTCATTGCCGCAGCCTGATGCAAATGCAAACATTGAAATTACAGCTGCCATTGCCGTAACTCTGCTGAAAATTGACTTTTTCATAGTGATCGAACTCCTTATAAATTAATTTTCATACTCATAATAGCACAAATCTTTAACCTTGTAAAGCTAAAATCAAAACTTTTGGAGCTTCATATAAATT
>DETO01000086.1 GCA_002362135.1 Ruminococcus sp. UBA3286
GATCACCTCTCTTTTGTTTTATTATATCATACGTTTGTGATATTGTCAAGTAAAATCATACTGAATGTTATTATTAAAAATATACAAATGTGATACTATTGCTTTGTATATTTATACAAAAATATGATTTTATATCACGAATATATGAAAAACTATTGACTCTATATCACAAATGTGATATAATATAATTACAGAAACGGAGGTGAGACAATGAGTAAGAAAAAGAAAAGAGCCGCTCAAAAGAACGGCTCAGGCAGTAAGAAGCTCAACAAATACGAAAAAGTTCTTCTTACCACTGCCACACTTAACTTAATAAAAGCACTGATTGACCTGATCAGAGACCTGCTGAATTAAGTTAAGAACTAATCCTCGGGGAGCAGAAACTCCCCGATAGGGATTAGTATACCACAAATCTTACTCATTGTCAACCTCTATGAAAGGGTGTGAAGATATGATTTTTGATGTAATAAGCATTTTGCTGAATCTGGTAATAATCGTTTTGATTCTGAGAGAACACAAGAAAAATTGAAAGGAGCAGGTTTTATGACTGAAGAAGCAAAAAAGGTTCTCGAACTGTTAAGACAGCTGAAATTTGAACAAACAAAAGAATTCTTTTATATGGTCAAGGGTGCAGTATTTGTTGCGCAAGACCAGAAAGGAGTGTGATAAATTGAAAATAACAATAGAAGCAGACAGCAAAGAAATAGCCGATCTTGTATTGAAACTACAAAATCGGCATATTGAGGAAAAAGAAGTTGAATTGTATCCTAACCCTAAAGACCTAGTTTCAACTCTTGCTGAAACCATTCGTGGTATGTGCGAAGATAACTAAGCGATGCTTATTCACAATGAATAGTGATATCTCGAACAACCTTAGGAAGAGAATTCACTTTAATACAAGAAAAGCGGCTATCAAAATAAAAGTTTCAAAAAATTCTGATAACCGCTTTTCAAACAAGAGGAGGATTCCCCTATTCTTAATATAATATCACAAAAACTAATTGTTGTCAAGCCTTTTTCGAAATAATTCAATAATTATCATTTTTCAGGACATTCATGTGTCTGCTGTAACGCTTTGGTATATTGATTCCGACGAGATATCCGATCGAGTGAAGAAACTCGGAAATTACCGAAAAACCGTCCTTATAGAAAGCTTCGATGCGCTTATCTTTGAATGGGATATTCTTATAATCAGGCGGACAAACGAAAGTCCAGTCAGCTCCGCTTTTATCCAGCACTATACGGAAGAATTTGTCAATATCCGTATCCTTGTAACCTGTTTTCATTAACAATATATGATGCTCTACAGCTTCATCTATATGGCTCATTATTGCTGTGTTTCCGTCAAACGATATGAGAACCAGCAGCGGTTCGTCTGCGGATATTGCGCTGTTGAGCGCTTCTTCTGAGGGATATTTTATTATTTTCATTTTCTTACTCCTTCTCAACAAGTCCATGTGTTGATTCACTTTCGTACTCATGAAGAACATCGATCATGAAATCAAAAACTGCCTGCCGTTTCTTTTCGTCCAGCGCAAGCCATTTTTTCAGAATTATCTGTTCATGTTCATGCATTCGGACTTTATCGGCGAAATCATCGATAGGATCTGGCGGTGGTTGTGCGTTTGATCTGCCGAGAAGATAGTCGGTGGTTACTCCGAACATATCTGCTATTTTTATCAATAGTTCAAATTTAGGCTCTCTAACACCTTGTTCATATGTTTGCCATGCTCGCAAAGTAACTCCAAGTTCGTCAGCGCATTCCTGTTGCTTTTTTCCACTTTTTTCTCGTGCTAATTTAATATTGGTCATTGTTCTCACATCCTTTTTGACTATTATAACACAAAGTGTGCTACTTGTAAATTGATATTCTGCACAAAAAATGATGCTACGATTTGTGCGTGTTTTTACATAGAAACTATTGACAAATGTCACAAAACGCGATATAATATAATTACAGAAACGAACAAAACGCGTTACTGAATAAGACGGCAAGTGTCAGAAAAGGAGTAGGTAATGGAAGAAATGACAAATGAGCAATTCAAAACAATCCTTGAAATAATAATCCGGATAATCAAGGACAACAGCAAAGAGGATGCCATCAAAAAAATAGAAGCCTTACTAAATAAGTAAAGCTTCTACCCACAACAAATCAAAGATGGGGTAGTACTTGCAGCCGACCTATCAATGATATAAACATTATAACACAAAGCTGTTGAAAAGGCAAGAGAAAATTTCAGAAAGGAGAATTTATATGGCAAATACCGAAAACAAGAAGATTGATCCGGTTGAGTTTCTTGCATTGTATCAGAAAATGCAGCAGCTCAACCCCAGAGCCTTTGAATGTGTTAAAGGTTTTATTGACGGAATCAGCGTAGGATTTGATCTTGCTGCTGATCAGAAAAAAGGAGAACATTAAAATGAACGACGAAATCACAAGAGAAACAGCCACGAAACATATTGAACCTGAGGAAATGCTGTATCATTTATCAAAGCATATTTTGGCTCTTATGAATGAAGGAGCAGGAGCGTCAGGAATCGCTCCGCTGCTTGACATTTATTTCAGGCAAAGTGATTTAAAATCTATTGAAACAGTCGAAAAAACGTCAACGATCAAAGAGAAAATACTGAAAATAATGTCTCTGTCATTGGAAATAAATCCTCCGGAGACCGAGGGCATCGGAGAGCTTACAACAGCGGTTTTTGTGAATTGGTCGCCGCATTGCAACGTTCTTGATGTAAGTATTTACTTTGACGGCTGGAAATCTGACACTAATCCCGACAAGCGATTTAGTGTGTATACTAATTCAGAAGAGGCGAGCGAACATCTTGACATGATAATCACATTTCTCGAAAGCATCAAAAAAATACAAATGCCGATAAATCTGAACAACATAAATTCAGATATTACATAACTAAAAGGCTTCTAAGCGGTTGAGCCTTAAATAAATCAGCCGCATTCCACAGAAAAATGAAGCAGCGGTCAGAACTTCGAGAGGAAGCCCCAGCAGATTTTCCGACGTGAGATCATATTTTCTGAATTATGCACGGGCTGCGGACAAGCAGCCCTGACGCATACAACAGATAATCACACAACAAGTACAACCATAAGCACATACATTATAAAGAGGTGATAACGCATGATAGAGGGAACGATCAAAGAAACTATTACTGAAAGTACTAAGGTGTACGAGTATACGACGGTATGTGATTCAGGCACTCGTGCTAATGTAACAGTTATCAGACCTATTTTAACAGATGAAGAATATGCCCGCCGCAAAAAAACAATAGAAGATGAACTTGTGCGTTTCGCGAAGGGCGTTATCGCCGACGGTTTTGATTGGAAGGAACTTGTTTCTGATACATATGATAAGAAGGAGGAAAAGTGATAAAGCTGAGGACAAGAGGTATATCATTCGTTTGCGACGAGGAAACGGGCAAATGCAGAATCTTCGGAGCGGACGAGGATATCAACGTGGACAACCCTATAGAAGCGTTCAATATGTTCTGGGGAAGAACAGGGAACATCCTGCTCAACGAGGTTCGGGACGCAATTGAGAAAAATGGATTCAATCGTTATTTGGGGGTAAAAAATGGGAAAGAAAATACCGTTTGAAGTGGCGGAAAGATTAGCGGCAGTACATCATAATAGCGAAAACGATCCTATTTTCATGGATGCCAATAAATATGGATATAAGGTCAAGATAAATCATCCGAAAATAAGACCAATTTACGAACGTTACAAAAGAAAGATCGGATGTCAGATTCTTTCAGACAGGGAGCGACTGGAATTTGAAGCGTTCATCATTCGGAAATACATAGAATACAAGAGTAAAGGAGGTACAAAATGACTCCTAATTTTATACTTCCCGACAGCGTAATCTATATGCTGATCGCTTCGGGAGCAGTAGCAGTGATTACGTACATCAAAATGTCAATAGACGAAATAAAGGCTTTCCGCCGCGAAAGAGCGATATGTGAATTCAAAATTGCGATTGAGAATAACAGGAAGTCTCAGACGTTGGCGGATTATTACACGGCGGCGGCTGACGGTGATCCTGACGACTGCGATTATTGGGACGATACGGCAGAATTATTTAAATAATAAAGGAGATCAAATTATGGGAAAGTACAATTTTTCGGCTGCAAAATTCGCCGAGATAGAAAAAGACTCGCTGATCTGGAGATGCAGAATGCGAAGCTGCTGGCAGAAAACAGGTCGCTGAACAGCATGATCGCGAAGAAAAATCCGGAGAGAAATCTGTACCGTGAGGTCAAGGATTCAAGCAAGATCAGCAGCCTTTTCGGATTTTCAGCCGACGGCGGATTTCTTAAGCCTACCGACGATCAGGCGAAGATATACAACAATTTTCAGACGTTCTACACGAATATTCTCAGGGCGTTGAAGCCGTTTGTCCGTGAGAAAGTCACAGGTCAGGCAGGTTATCGTATTGTCGGAACTCCGATAAATGAATTAAGCGATAAAGAATGGGAAATCGTTGTTGAAACTATGGATGCGATCATCGACACCATTTATTATGCTAAAGTCAAAATGGGTGACATTGAACTCAATGAGGTAACAAAATAATGAAAGAAGTTTACAAAAGCAGAGTGTATACCGACAGACCACCGTATGCAGACTTTGATTCACCCGAAAAGTTTGAGGCGATCAAGAGCATTATCGCTCGTAGATTGACAGAACATCCGAAAGCGATCTGCTCATATTCGGGCGGCGCGGACAGCGATATAATGATCGATCTGATCGAGAAAACAAGAGCGATTTTTGGCTTGCCGCCTGTTAAATATGTGTTCTTTAACACGGGTCTTGAGATGAAAGCTACCAAAGATCACGTAAAGGCTACTGCTGAAAAATATGGCGTTGAGATCGAAGAATGCCGTCCGAAAATCAGCATTGTTAAAGCGGCGAGGACTTACGGAATACCGTTTGTATCGAAAATTATGTCGTCTGGTTTATCCGATTGGCAGAAGAAAGGAATTCCACTATCAATTGCCGACGAATACGAACAGGCAGAGGATAAAGCCGCTAAACGCCGTGAATTGAAAGAACGTTACCCTAAATGTGAAAGCGTGATAAATTTTATGTGCTGCTGTAATTCGGCAGGTGAACCCCGTCCGAATATTCAGCTTGTGATCAATTCATCAAAGTATATGCGCGATTTTATCGGAGAATATCCGCCCGATTTCAAAATCAGCGCAAAGTGCTGCGATTATTGCAAAAAACAGATTGCACATAATGTTCAAAAGAATTATGACCTGATAATCACGGGAGAGCGCCGCGCAGAGGGCGGTATGCGTTCCGTGCCGCGAAAAGATAATACGTCATTGTGCTTCACGGAAACAAGCAGCGGACAATATCGTTTGAGACCGCTGTATTACGTTACAGACGCCGATAAAGCGTGGTATAAGGATTATTACGGCATTCGATATTCCGACGCGTATGAGGTTTACGGACTGACAAGGACAGGCTGCTGCGGCTGCCCGATATCGCACAAGGCTGTAGATGATCTGGAAAAAATACGCCCTTTTGAACCGAACGTCGTAAAAGCCGCGTGGAATATCTTCGGCAAAAGCTATGAGTACCGTTTGAAATATAACGAATACAAGAAGATCAGGAGGAAACAGGAACTTGATGAGAAAAATAAAGTACCTGATCAGCTTATGTTCAACATATAAAAATAACCGCCTGAAAAGCATCAGACGGAATAAATAAAAAATTACTTACACTGCTATTATAGCAGATTACGGAGGGAAAGTCAATGGATTTGAAAGGATATTTTGACGTCAAGGATATCAAGGGAGCAAAACAGCGGGCAATTGCGTCTGAGACAGCAAAGGCACTTATGCTCTTCTGCGAACAGGAGCAGGAGTTTGAGCAGGCAATAGAACAGAGCGGCGTGGATTTTCAGTGCTGTCTTGACAAAGTGGTCAGAGGAATCGGAAATGCTGTTTCCGATCTGGAAGTCTACGAAAATGCTGTAAAATTCTACTTCTCAACGGCGTCAATACATTTTAATATGTTGATCGATCTCAGCAGCGGCAACGGTCATATCGATCCACCAATAACTATGACGCAGAATAAAACGAAAAGCAGTTTCAGCGTATCTCTGGATGATCTGCTGGATTTCTGAGGTGATAACATGAAAAAAGAACGGAAAGAGTATCTTCTCGGTTGCTTTCCTGCGCTTCCGGCAGAAATTGAACAACAGATGCAAGGGAAGAAATCTGCGAATTTTGTGGTGCTTCTGACGAATGGGAACGAGCTGTTCGCTCGCTGCTATCACCGCTATTCCAAAGGCAAGCTGATAGAGCGTCAACGATATGTATTCGCAAAAGACGGCGCAGTTCGCTATGGTAAGGACGACGGCAGGCGTTGGACAATACGTTCTGAATTCCGCGAACCTGTTTTCTGTCAGTCGACATATGGTTACACCTTTAATAATTCATATATCGTGCTTAATATCAAGGCAATAAAAAATTCATGTATGCGTTACTCCTGCGCAGAAAGCTACAGAAACAGCCTTCTTATGGAATACATGAAGCTTTATTGCAAGCACCCTAATGTAGAGTATCTGATGAAATCAGGATACTACAATCTTATATATGAAACTATAACGGGATACTGGGGCGGACGAACAGAACTGAGCGTGAGTTCGCTTATAAACTGGAAAAGCAATAATTTATTAAAAATGCTTGACCTTAACCGTACTGAATTCAAGACGCTGAAAGGCTCTGAGCATTATTATGAATCATACATACATTGGAGGAGGAATTATCCGAATTACAAGCCCGACGAGCTTCTTTATCTTACAAAAGTATTTGGCGGCGAAGCCGGTACAGTCGAGAGATTTTGCAGAATCACAGGATTAAGAGCAGTTCGTATTGCAAAATACCTTGGTGAGAACAATATCAGCAAACATGACTACAGCGATTATCTTGACCAGTGCAGGATATTGAAATATAATCTTCATGATACGGCTATCTGTATGCCGCATGATTTTAATGCGATGCACGAAAGGCTTTCTGCGCTGATCCGATATGAATCGGACGAAATAAATCGAAAACTTTTTATGGAAAATTATGCGGAACGAAGAGCGTTGGAATACAGCCACAACGGACTTATACTTCGTCAGCCCGAAAGTATGGAAGAGATCGCAGCGGAGGGAGCCGCGCTTAATCACTGCGTGGGCGGCTATGCAGAACGTCATGCAAAGGGTAAGCTTACAATACTTTTTCTTCGCAAGGCGGACAAGCCCGACGTCCCCTACTACACAATGGAAGTCAGTACGGACGGAAGAATAGTCCAATGCAGAGGATATAAAAACAACAAAGCAAATAATCCGAAACCGCAGGAGATAATCGATTTTGAAAAAGAATATCAGATTTATCTTGACAAACTGTTCGGCAAGAAAATAAAAAATCAGCATTCAAAGAGATCGGCGTAAAAGGAGATAACTATGGAAGAAAGCAGTATTATGTTAAAACCAAATGAAGAGGCGATCATGCTTAATGAACGAATAAAATCAAACGGGCAGATCGCGGTAAATGCAGTATGCAACATCGGAAGAGACCTGCGCAGAATGAAAATCGAAGAATTGTATACATATTTAGGCTATAGTTCTTTTGAAGAATATGCGGAGCAGGAACATGGTTTAAAACGCCGTCAGGCATATCAATACATAAGTGTATACGAAAATCTTGGAGAAGCCTTTGTGCAGTCGAATGCACAGCTTGGGATAACTAAACTTGCGTTGCTTACTCAGGTTAATTCTGAGGACAGGGCAGAGATCATGTCGGACAACGATCTGTCCGGCATGACTGTAAGCGAGATTAAGACGCTTATTGAAAAAGTAAAACGGCAGGGCGAACAGCTTTCTATGTTTGAAGAGCAGATTAGCAATAAATCTGAACAGGAAAGAGAGCTTGAATCCGAATTAGCAGAGTTGAAAATCAAGGCAGACAAAGCAGATATACTCAGCAGCAGGCTTGACGATATGAACATGAACTGCGACAGAATAGCAGAGCAGAGAGATAAAGCCGAAAGCAAAATAAGACAGCTTGAAAATACTATTAAAGAACTCGAATCACGTCCTGTAGAAGTTGCTGTTTCCGAGCCTGAGATAAAAGAAGTCATTAAGAAAGTACCCGATAAAAAGGCAATAGAAGATAAAGACAGGGAGATTTTGACTCTTAAAAATAAATACAAAGCTCTTGATGAAGCAAGAATAGAAGAGGCGGAAAAGCTGAAAGCATCATATGAAAAGAGGATAGCTGAAATCCGGAAATCAACGGAGCAGGCGACAGGAACGGAAAAAAGCTCCTTTAAACTGCTTTATGCCGAAGCATACAAAAGCTGTCTCGGAATGATAGAATTCATAAAGATTTCAGAAGGCGAAGAAAGAGAACTGTTTATAGAAAAGACAGAACAGCTTCTTGACATTGTCAGGGATTCACTTCATGGCTAACAGAATAGAGCAAATCCGCAAAACTTGCTCTTGCGTAATAAGAAAGCAAAATAAGGGACGAGAAAGTCCCTTTGAATACTTGTAATGTATATTATCTTATCGACCGCAGGAAATCTGAGTAAGGAATGAAAAATATGAGAAGTCACTATAGAGAGAAAATATATGAGTGTGGAGATTATATGGAATCTCATGTATATCCTGTGTACAGAAAAGCGGGAGTAAGAAGAAAAAAGGCAAAGCCGACAAAAGAATGTCAGAAAAAACTTAATCAGATCCATGCTGAAAATAATTGCATCAGAATAGTTCATGCGAATTTTACTTCTGCTGATATCAGACTTGATCTGACATATGACAATTATCATCTTCCGATCAGTGACGAACAAGCTTTAAGGGAGCTTAGAAATTTTCTCAAGCGTGTTAAGCGTTTTCGAAAAAAGAAAGGGCTATCTGATTTGAAATATATAGCTGTAACTGAAAAAGGAAAACGAAGCGGAAGATATCATCATCACCTGATAATCAATGGCGGATTAAGTCCGCAGGAGATATCCGAGTTATGGAACAGAGGATATGTCAGAACAGACGCATTGAGATTCAACGAAGATGGGATCTCAAATCTTGTGAGATACATTTTAAAAAAGCCTTTGATATCAAAGAAGAGATGGAATTCTTCTAAGAATCTTATTCACCCTCAGCCTAAAGAACGCGACGGAAGATTATCGGCATATAAAGTTCGTGAACTTGCAAGAGATACGCAGAATAATCGAGAATATGAAAAATACTATGACGGATACTATTTTTCCGGCGCTAATGTTGTGTATAACGATACCAACGGCGGAGTGTACATATATGCAAGATTTTATAAAAAGGAGGCAGCATTTTGCAAAACTACAAATCGAGCGAAGAGACAGAACAAATAAGTTTATTCCGTTGGGCGGCGTTTGCCGAAAATCAATACCCTGATCTGAAATTGATGTATCATGTCCCTAACGAAGGCAAGCGAAGCGCAGTAACAGGGAGCAGGCTTAAACAGGCAGGATTAAAGCCAGGCGTTCCGGATATTGTTCTTCCTGTAGCGAGAGGAGGATATATCGGGCTGTACATTGAACTGAAATACGGCAGAAATAAAACGACTGCAAATCAGAAAATGTGGCTTAGAAATCTACGCGATCAGAATCATTTAACAGCTGTATGCTACGGTTGGGAGCAGGCAAAGGAGTTGATTGAAAAGTATTTGAAACTTTCACCGACAATTAAAAGAGCATTGGAGGAGAATAAACAATGAGACCGATTGATGCGGACGCTTTAAAAGCGACCATAAGCAAATACGAATTCAACGCGCCAAACGAAATGTACAAGCAGGGCGGAGAATGTGTGCTTAACTTTTATATG
This sequence comes from Ruminococcus sp. UBA3286, assembly GCA_002362135.1. Lineage (GTDB taxonomy): Bacteria > Bacillota > Clostridia > Oscillospirales > Ruminococcaceae > Ruminococcus. Next base: position 9,873 of record DETO01000086.1, read on the forward strand.
CCTAAAATTATCGATGACGCTCCTACAATTGAAGCCGAACCTGTGAGACATGGAGGGTGGGCGTATAACGATATGTATCTTCCAAATTGTGCGGAATGTTCAGAATGTGGGTGGAAGTCAAGCGTAAGTGGTGATGAAATATCAAGTTATCATTACTGCCCAAACTGCGGCGCGAGAATGGACGGAGGTATTTCAGATGGAATTAATGAATGAAATAACAATTGAAGCGTTGAATAAGGTTGCAAAAGACTTCGCAGAGTTTGGACGATGTATGGTTAATTTAATTACGCTGTTTGTGGAACAGGTAACAAAAGCTGTACCGATATTTTTAACAGATAATAAAAGAACATTGCACCTCGCATTACACCATCCAAAAGCCAGAGTGAGAAAGAAGAATTTCAACAGAATCGTAAGGGAGATCGGGAGATATGGACGGAGAATTTAGCATGAAGCTATACACAATAAAAAACATATTCTCAGGCGCACGTTTGAGAAATAACGACGGAGATATACGCATATTTCAATCCTATGCAGAAGCTTACGTTTACATACAAGAGCATCTTTCTGAAAAGTATTGGGAAGTTGCCAAACTGTGGAGGTAGATAATGTGTTGTACCTCGATTATGAAAGATCACGAAGAGCGTATCTTGAAATTCAATGCAGATATAATGAAATTCTGAGAGAAAAGGAAAATCTGTTTTTAAAAACTCAGCCTCAGACAGCGCAGTTTAATACAAACTCGTGCATTAAAGGTGCTAAAGGAAATTCTTTTGAGAGTTATCTAATTGAAAAGGAACTCAGATGTATTGACGAAAGACTTGAAGAAGCAAAAGCGATTTTAAACGATCGCAAGGAACTGTTAAAACTTAAGGAGCAGGAGTTGAGAAACAGCAAGGATTCTCACGACAAAATATACCGCATGAAGTATATAGACGGATACAAAACTATTAAAATAGCAAATGTATTAGGATATGATAAATCCTCTGTTTACAGAATGTTACATATAATTAACGAAAATATTCGTAATGAAATTTAAGTTGCGACAAAATAAGAAAAAAACGTGCTATAATTAAATCATAGAAAGCAGGCGGAAAAATGCAATGGCTTTCCTGCATCATAGGAAAAAGTGTCAGCGCCTTTGATGCAGTCTTGCTCCGCCTTTTTCATGAAATCTTCATGTGACATTGTAATACACTTCCTTTGCAGAATGCCGTTTCCTGATTCAGAGAAGCGGTATTTCTGTAATCGGAATATAGGGGGTGTACTCCCCTGAATTCAACGTCAAAGCAGTTCGGCGGTCAATGCTCATATTTCTCGCTGAAAGGAGTTGTTATCAACGGAATACGGAATGCAGTATCTCAAAAGGAAGCTAAACAGCAAAAAAGCAAGAGTTCTGACGCGCTATCGATACTATGAAATGAAAAATTCCGCAAACGATCTGAGCGATATTATTCCCGATAGATTGAAGTGGCTGTCGGCAGTCCTCGGCTGGTGCGCGAAATCAGTCGATACTCTTGCTGATCGTCTTGCGTTTGATGCATTTGCAAATGACGAATTCTACTTCAACGAGATTTTCAGATTGAATAATGCGGATATTCTTTTTGACAGCGCGGTTTTGTCGTCGCTTATATCTTCGTGCAGTTTCATCTACATCGGCAAAGACGGCGACGGCTACCCCTTTTTGCAGGTCATCGACGGCTCGAACGCAACGGGAAATATCGACCCCGTAACCGATCTGCTCACGGAGGGCTATGCGGTTCTTGAAAAAGACGAATTTGACAAGCCTATCCTTGAAGCGCATTTCAAACCGTATCAGACGGATTACTATCAAAACGGAAAGATCATCGACAGCACGAGGCATTCCGCGCCGTATGCTCTGCTTGTGCCGATAATAAACCGTCCCGACGCTAAGCGACCGTTCGGGCATTCGAGAATTTCCCGAACCTGCATGAGCATTACTCAGTCGGCAATGCGCACGCTTCGTAGGAGCGAGGTATCGGCTGAATTCTACAGCGTTCCTCAGAAATATGTGTTAGGTTTATCGGAGGACGCGGAATTCAACAACAAAAAAGCAACACTGTCAGCGTTTCTTGATTTCAGAAAGGACGAGGACGGCGATAAACCGTCGGTCGGACAGTTCCAGCAGCAGAGCATGACGCCGTATGTTGAACAGCTGAAAATGCTTGCTTCGATTTTCGCAGGCGAAACGGGATTGACGCTCGACGACCTCGGATTTTCAACATCAAATCCCGCAAGTTCGGAAGCGATAAAGGCAAGTCACGAAAATCTGCGGCTTACCGCCCGAAAAGCGCAGCGAAGTTTTGGTACGGGATTTCTGAATGCAGGATATCTCGCCGCCTGTATTCGCGACAATATAGGGTATGAGCGCAAGGCGTTCTGTAATGTAAAACCTGTATGGCTGCCTATTTTCGAGCCTGACGCATCAACTCTCGGAGTTATCGGCGACGCGATTCTGAAAATCAATCAGGCTGCCCCCGGATTCCTCGGAGCAGGCAATATAAAGCAGCTGACGGGACTGGAAAGTGATTCTGATGAGTAAGTTCAAAGACAAGATATTTGAAAAAATTCATTCGAATCCACAATTACAAATCCTGCTGAAAAAGATTCGTTCGGGCAAGGCTGATTTCAAAGATACGTCGCAGTATGCCGATCTGTTTTCAAAAATCATGGGAAGCGAATTTTCGGAGATCATTCCGCAAATTCCGCACGGTATGAGGGAGCAGTTATGCGTAGAACTTCTTCGCGGCAGCTATGAGAATATCAATGAAATTCTCGCGCAGGTGCAGACTTCAATCGATAAAGAAAAGGGAATCAGGCTCGCGCCGCAGAAAGCCGAATTTCCCGAAGAACGGGTGCGGAAGATCGCAAATTCTCTTGAAGATGAAACCGTTCCCGAGGAAACTATCCAACGCCGCGCTGATTCGGGTACAGCCAATGTTTCGAGATCGTTTCACGACGACTACATAAAGAAAAATGCGGAATTCCGCAGTAATGCAGGGCTGAAATGCTATCTCGAACGCGAAACTGACGGAAAATGCTGTCCATGGTGCAGCGCTCTTGCAGGTCGCTATCTCGTGGGCGAACAGCCTCCCGATATTTTCAGACGGCACGACAACTGCGGCTGCACTGTGGTTCTGATAGACGGAAAGACCCGTCAATACGCATGGTCGAAAAAGACTTGGAGCAGAGAGGAAGAACGGGAATACCTTAAAAATCTCGGCAAAAATAAAAAAACAAAACGCCTCAGCCGCGATCAAGCTAAAGCCTTGCAGGATAAAAATCTGCCGAAATCCTTGACGAGAGGTGCGGATAGTGATATAATAGAATTAGAAAATAACCGCAGGATTCTTAGGGAAAAGATCAGAAATAAAGAGATTACAACAATTCTCAATCCTGAAAAGCAGAATCCGCATATATTTGGTTCACCTGAATATGATTCTAAAAATAACAAAAGCTATTTTACTGTTTCAATTGAAGAACTGCAAGAAATTATTAGCAGTAAATGCGGAACAGGAGAAATTACCATATTTAAAAATGGTCAGATTAAAGAAACGATACAGGTCGATGAGAATATCGGCGTCGTAATTGGCGTCAACGGCGAAAATTTAGGTAATACGAATATGATAACGATTCATTATTCTAATAAACGAACCCATATTGTGCCTAAGAAAAATAAGGAGTGATTAAATGAATTTAAGTAAGTTTGACGGAAAAAAAGTTTTTGTTATTGATACTGACAACAAAAAAAATGAGGGATTAGTTAATCTGTACATTCCTGCTAAAGATAATGATATTGATGAGGATTGTATCGGATTAGATAATGGAATGGGATTCTATGAATCTGATATAAAATCAATTGAAGAAATTTAACCGCCCATAAAAAGGCGGTTTTCTTATACCCTCGCGGAGGTGAAACATGGCAAAACCGAATCTTCGCCCCGACCATAACGGAACACAAAGAGCTGCTTTTGAATCTGCGAAAAAGAAGATATTCGCAACGCAGACGGTATGCGGAATCTGCGGAAAGCCTGTCGATTTCAGTTTTAAATTTCCGCATCCGCTAAGTCCTTGTATCGATCATATTTTTCCCGTAGCCAAAGGCGGACATCCGTCGGCGATGGAAAATTTACAGCTTGCGCATATGTGCTGTAATCGGCAGAAATCCGACAAGCTTATCGAGAAGCAGCATTTTGAAGACGATATAAAACTGGTATCAAACAGAATGCTGCCGCAGACGTTCGACTGGAAAAATTTATAGCTGTACCGCGTGATTTTGCGCGGTTTTTTTATAAGAAAGGAGCTTGCAATGAGCGAAAAACGCCTCGGCAGACAAACTCCGACAAGCTCCGTAGTATTACCGTATACGCAGTCTTCAGGAGGCGACGCAATTGAAATATATAACAAATCGGGGCGTACCGCCTTAGAGTGGCAGGAGCGCATGATCGAGGATATCATGGCATTCAACGATGAAAATTTGTGGGTGCATATGAAATTCGGCTGGTCTGTTCCGAGAAGAAACGGAAAATCTGAAATACTTATCATAAGGGCGATATACGGCGTATCTCACGGCGAGAGAGTGCTGTACACCGCCCATCGTACTACTACGTCTCATAACGCATGGGAGAAGATAATTGAGCGGCTTTCGAAGGCGGGATTCAAAGAGGGCGAGGATTTCAAAACTACGAAGCAGTTTGGTTTGGAGCGTATCCAATGGCTTAAAGACAGCGAGGGAATAATAAATTTCCGCACGCGTTCGAGCAAAGGCGGTCTCGGCGAGGGATACGACCTTTTGATCATAGACGAGGCGCAGGAATACACCTCCGATCAGGAATCTGCATTGAAATATGTTGTCACTGACAGCAAAAACCCGCAGACGCTTATGTGCGGAACACCGCCGACGGTGGTATCATCGGGAACTGTTTTCCTTGAATATCGAAAGGCGACCTACACGGGTGAAAATGAGGATTCAGGCTGGGCGGAATGGAGCGTTCCGAAACTTAGCGACGCACATGACGTGGAATTATGGTATGAAACAAATCCTTCGCTCGGCTCGGTTTTAAGCGAAAGAACTATTCGTTCGGAGCTTGGCGGCGATCAGGTCGACGATAATATCCAACGTCTCGGACTATGGCTGAAATACAACCAGAAATCCGCTATATCCCTTGAAGAATGGAAATCTGCCGAGATAACCGCGATTCCAAAGTTAAAATCGGACGCACGGCTTTATTTCGGCGTAAAATATTCAAAGGTCAGCGGAAATGTTTCGCTTGCCGTGGCTGTTAAAACCGATGACAGCAAAATTTTTGTTGAAGCTGTTGATTGCCGAAATATTCGCGTCGGGAACGGTTGGATAATTGAATATCTGCGGAATTCGAAAGCGGCGAAGATCGTAATTGACGGAGCGGGAAATCAGAATATTCTTGCCGAAGAAATGAAGAATGCATATGTAAAATGCAAGGCGATACTGCCGACGGTCAAGGAGGTCATCAACGCTAATGCTCTCTTTGAAAAAGAATTGTTTGACGGCAGAATTTGCCATAAGGGACAACCTGCGCTTACGCAGGCTGTTTCAAACTGCGAGCATCGAGCAATAGGCAATGCTGGCGGATTCGGCTATGCTTCCATTCTTGAGGGCGCGGACGTTTCCCTTGTTGAAGCCGTATCGCTTGCACATTGGCTTTGTGCTAACGCAAAAGAAAAATCCAAGCAGAAAATAAGCTATTAAGGAGGAAATATGGAACAGGAAACACTTGATAAAATAAATAAGCTTACTCGCCGTCCGCTTACAGAAGATGAGGTATATGTTTTTTCGGTCGTCCTTTGTGACAATGAAATCGATCGCGACGGCGAGCGGTTTTCCGATAAGGCGCTTGAAGAACTGAAAGACAGATTTGTCGGAAAAACAGGAATATTTGACCACAATGCCGCTGCTGTAAATCAGAATGCCCGCATATTTGAGACGGAGCTTGTAACTGACGATTCGCGGATCACAAAAAACGGCGAGCCTTACAAATATCTTAAAGCGTCGGCGTATATGGTGCGTACTGATGAAAACAAAAATCTCATCGCAGAAATTGATGGTGGCATAAAAAAAGAAGTGAGCATTTCATGTTCGGCAGCTAAGAGAATATGTTCGATCTGCGGATGCGATAAAAACGAGGCAGCGTGTTCTCACGTTAAAGGCAAGAGTTACGGCGATAAGCAGTGCTGCACTATTCTCAGCGATATTACCGACGCTTATGAGTGGAGCTTCGTGGCAGTTCCGGCACAAATCAATGCAGGGGTTACGAAAAAATATTTTGCATCGTCAAACGCTTCCGAATCTGATAAAAACTTCGAGGGCTGGATATCGCCTGAAGAAGCTTCGGTACTCCATGAGACCATTAAAGGAAATGAAGCAACGATCGCCGATCTTACGGCAAAAAACAAGGAATACGAAATAAGCACGGCGAAAATGAAAATTGCCTATGAAACGGGGCTTCCCTTCGAACTCTCAGAACGGCTGTCGGGTGATACGGAAGATGAAATAAGAAAGGATGCCGAAAAACTTGCTCGATACACATCATCTGGTAAGGAGTCTCCGAGATTTAATGCCGAATCAGCAGTAAAAAGTACAGAAAACGCAGAATACATGGATATGCTTGAAAAATTAAGGGGGTAAATTATGAGTAAAATAACTACATCATCAACGCTTTTCACACCTAACCTTGTTGCGGAGATGTTCAACAAGGTCAAGGGGCATTCGTCTCTCGCAAAGCTTTCCGGAGCAAGTCCCATGCCTTTCGCAGGTATCGATACATTTATTTTCAGTATGGACGGCGAGGCTTCGATCGTCGGCGAGGGCGGCAATAAACCTGCCGGAGAAGCAGCTTTCGAAAACGTCACCATTAAGCCGATCAAGTTTGTTTATCAGCATCGCGTTACCGACGAGTTTTCGAAACTTTCCAATGAAAAACAGCTTCCCTATCTCGAAGCTTTCTCCGACGGATTCGCGAAAAAGATCGCTCGCGCACTTGATATTGCGGCAATCCACGGCGTAAATCCCTATGACGGCGCGGTTTCCAGTACAGTTGGAAACAACTGTTTTGATAAGGCTGTCACTCTTAAAACGGCGTTCACGGCAGGGTTTGCAGACGACAATATCGATGCCGCAGCCGCTCTTATCCAGACTGCCGGCGGTGATATTTCGGGTATTGCAATGTCTCCCGCATTCGGCGCGGCTCTTGGCGCAATGAAGGCTGCGGATTCGCATTTGCCGATATATCCTGAATTCCGATTCGGAGCAAATCCCACATCTTTTGGAGGTATGGCTTCAGATGTGAATAACACGGTTGCATTTGGCGGCAGCACCGACAGAGCTATCGTCGGCGACTTTGCAAACGCCTTTAAATGGGGATATGCCGAAAACATTCCGCTCGAAATCATTGAGTACGGCGATCCGGACGGTCAGGGAGACCTTAAACGCACAAATCAGATCGTACTCAGATCTGAGGCTTATATCGGCTGGGGAATCTTAAATAATAAATCTTTCGCCATTATCACAGAGGAAGGCGCATAATGGGGCGTTCCTATGCGGATTTAAGCGATATCATCGCTCTTGGATATACTCTCACTCCACAGCAGGAAGAAGCGGCAGGAATACTCCTGCCTGTTGCTTCTGCCAAAATCAGAGTTATCGCAACAAAGTACGGTAAAAATATTGATGAAATGTGTACTGACGAAGATTTCGCTGATGCGGTAAAAAGCGTGGTTATCCAGTCGGCAATGAGGGCGTTGAACAGTATTTCCGATACATCGCCCGCAGTTTCGCAGATGTCGCAGTCTGCGCTTGGCTACAGCGCTTCAATAACGTATATTAACGCAGGTCAGAGCGTTTATTTTATGCGCAGCGAACTGAAAGATTTGGGAATTCTCAGGCAGAGTTTCGGTGCGTTGGAGGTATATGGTTATGATTCAGTTGATTAGAGGTACGGATGTAACTTTATGGGAAAATGGCAAACCTGAAACGGTAAGGAACATTCTTATCGGTGAGCCGTCATCGCAGGATATGACTGAATTTACCAACGAAAACGGATTGATCACATATATTCTTGCAATTCCCAAAGGTGATAATCATGTATGGGTTGATAGGAAAATCAGCTTTTTCGGAGAGAATTTCCATACGATCGGCTATCCGTTGAAGGGGATTGAAGAAAATATGCCGCTTGCATGGAATAAAAAAGTCAAGGTGCAAAGGCTTGTTACAAATGCGGATATAACTCTTTTTGAGCGCGACACGTTTGTGAAGCACGTCTTCAATGACGTGCATTACAGCGATCAGAGAAGCCGTAAATTCGCCAAAGACGGTATGAAATCCGACGGCGCGGCAAGCATTCATGTTTTTGCTGTCAATTCTCCCGATGCTTCGTATGTGCCAAAAATCGGCGATATAGTGATTAAAGGAGTGAGCAATTTTAAATTTGATGATACATCTGAGAAGAGCGTTTCCGAAAGTATGGCGGAATTCCGCAGACTTTATCCCGACTACGGTACGATAAATTCAGTCGAAATAAAGGTTTACGGAACGCTGCCCGATTACATTATTACAGCGAGGTGATTTTATGAGCGGAGGAGCAATAATCGCCAAATTTGCTCTTGAACTTGTGATGGATAAAGCGTCGGATTTGCTTCACGCGAAAGATTTTGAACGGGCGCAGGAATTCATCGACAACGAGTGCGTTGAAAAAATGAAGCCTTATATTCCCGTTTCAATTCCGCGTTATTCGGAATCGGGAAAACTCGCTGATTCGGTTAAAATCGCCGAACCGGGGAAGATAATTTTCACAGCGCCTTTTGCAAGAATCCGTTATTATCAGCCTTGGAAATCGCGCATTACGGGGAATCCAAACGGCGCAGGCTTATGGTTTGAGGTAATGAAAGAACGTTATGCCGATGAAATATTGAGAGGTGCGCAGAAAGTGATGAAAGGACAGACATGAACATAATCGAAAGAGTACGGGATATTCTCGCAAAATTTCCGAGAATCGGAGAAATCTGCAATGAAGTGCATATAGATTTTGCCGATTCAAATCCGACAAGCTACGGTTTATCGTCGATCGGCGATTCTCTTGTGAAAAAGGATATTCTCGGAAATCAGCGGCGGCGTCATACTTTTATGCTGTATTCGACTTTCAGCGGCATAAATGATTATGAGCGGCTGAACAACAGCAGCGCGCTTCTGGAATTGGCGTCATGGCTTGAAATGCAGAAAGGCGCTGCCGTCACAAGCGTTATCGGCGATACGGAATACGGCGGCGAAATCCTTGAAATAAAAGCGACAAACGGAATGCTATATGCAGTTCCGCAGGAGCATACGGCGGGCGGAGTGCAGTATCAGTTACAAATAATTGCCGAATATTCAGTAAAAACAGGAGGTTAATATGGAAACATTGAAATTTGACGAGGGCTTTCGCGAGTATGATATAAACGGCGACAAAAGCAGGATAGTTCGCTTTCGCGTAGATCCCAATCTGAAAGAACGCGTTGAAAAAGCGATGGCGGATATCGAGCAGCTTCGCGCAAAATACGGCAATATGAAAGGCGACGATCTTTACAAGGCAGGCGTGGAATTCCGCGAGAT
>DETO01000004.1 GCA_002362135.1 Ruminococcus sp. UBA3286
AATGCCCGATATACCGTGCTTTTAGACACATTCAGATCCTCGGCTATCCTGCGAATTGCAGGAAAACATTCACCGTATTTGTCCGCACGATTCGCAAGATAACAGTAAACCACAACAGCCCTGTGGGTCAGTCCAAGATCGTAAATTCTTCTTGGCATGATCAATTTTTATCAGCTCCGATCCGTATATTTTTCTTTTTGGGAAATGAATTTTCTTCAAAATCTTCGTCAATTTCATCGTAATCAATTTGTGCAAATTCCTTGTTTTTCTGCGGATATTTAAGCTCCACATCTCTTATCAATTCGTCACGCTCCTTGTACGAAACGACTCTCGCAGTTTTATCGGGAAGTCTGTATTCTTCCTCAAATTTTATGCCCCATTTGAAGTACAGCTTTAACGGAGAGATCATCGGATGTGACCCTGTTTTCATGACGATAAACTGACCTTTGGGCATGGATTTCAGCTCGTCCACCGTCATCAACGGTCTGCCTATCATCTGTAATGACTGCGATTTTTCTTTTCCGCAGGACACAGAGCCAGACTGCACTGTCTGCTCTCCCAACGCTTTGGAAAGTACCTCTGCTGACTGAGAATTAGGTGCAAAGCCGCCAAATATCGTCAATTGCGTGTTGTCCGTGATTATCTCCATTCCCTGCTTTCCGTAATTTTGTTCAAGCTGTGCAAAGGACTGGATTATCGCAACAATGGATATTTTTCTTGAACGTCCTGCGGAGAACATCGCTTCTGCGCCCTCGATCTTGGGAAAAGTTCCGAATTCATCTGCGAAAAACATAACCCTGTTTTTCAGCGTACCGCCGTTCTCGTCAGCGATCACTAAAATCTCACGGTATAGCTGTTGGATCAACAATGAAACCATGAAATACTTTCCCTGATCTTCCTCCGGGAGTATAATAAAAATCGCCGATTTTTCGGAACAAAACTGTTCTGCATTTATTGCCGTACCGAAACACAGCATCTGCTCCATTTCCGTATCGAGAAAGCTGTTGAGCCTTGACAGTGCAGTTGACATAACCGACAGCATGGTCTGATCGGAAGTGTTCAGAGCTGCTCCGGCAAGCCATTTCGCTTTGTGTTCCGGCGGCAGCTTTTCCATCAGCTTGCTGAAATACATTCTCGGCTTGGCTTTCGGGGCAGGCTGATATTTTGCAAGTAAGTCCTGGATCAGCTTGAAAACCGATACGATATGACGTTCGTTTTTATCACCAAATTCCGCCAAAAGAAGAATTACCGAAGCGAGAAGCCCCTCTGCAGCGTCGTAAAAATATGCGTTTACACCGCCTGATTCGGAAGCTCCGCCGCCGATATTTATGATCGTTTTCGCAGTTATTTTTGCGTATTTTTCAGCTTTTGCCTTTGCAGATAACTGTGTTTTATCGGACAGATAGATGTCCATGTACTTATTGACAAGGTGCAGAATATTATTTTCATCTGAGCGTGTAGGATTTCTTAAATCCAAAACAGAAACATTGTAGCCGTAATATTTTTTGGCTATTTCTCCGTAGTTTCGTGCCACATCTCCCTTAGTATCGCTATTGATGAACGACATTCCGCTTGCGCAGCAAAACTCAATATTAGGGTATAGAAAAAATGCCGTTTTTCCGACTCCTGCAGCACCGATCATCATTGTGTGAACATCGCCTGTATCAATAAGAGCAGTCGTATTTTTCCCTCCACGGCAGCCGATTATTGTTCCCTGAACAGTCGGCAAATTTTCTCCCTTACGCCATTTTTCAGGCTCGAATGGCAGAAAAGAAAAAGTCTTTTTTATCTCCGATCTTGTTGCCCACCGAGCCGTTCCGTGCTGGCCGTCACCGACCGTTTTCGCCTTTATTCCGTTGATATTTCTGTTGTCAAGTAAATTTACGATCACTAAAAATGCAATAAAAAATACTGCCAAAACGCCAATTAAAATAATGTGTTTTTCATTCAAAAATTGAACCTCCATATAATATTTTTCTCTTTTGCTATATATATAAATAATTAGTTTGTTTCCTTAAAGGGGTGTCACAGTGACACGGGGGGTATTTCATTACCCGAATTCCATGCACGGTTCGGGTTCATGAACAACTTCCACGTCCTCGTGCTGCTCCCGAACAGGAATATTTACCGCTTCCTCAACGGACATTCTGACAGCATTATCCGCAAGCTGAAACAGCAGTTTTGCGGTATTTACCGACTGTTCACGGGTACGGGCGGTCTGCTTTAAATCACGCATTACAGTCTGCACGGAATCGCTCAGATTACGCTGTTTCTGCGCCGTTTTTCCCTTATCAGAGTACGCTCTGTAATCGTCCCTGAGCTTGCTCTGAAGCCTTAAAAATGCTCCTTTTTCCTCGCTCAAACGCTGTGTCTTGGGCAAGAAAAATGCCGAGCCTGCAAGCGCATACTCGGCGAGATATCCATACTGATTATTTTTAAAAGCCGCATATATCTGCGATTTCAGCTTATCGGGGCGGCATTTCAGATACTGCAAATTTTCAGCCTGACGATGATATTCTTCCTTGATTTTATGGGGTACAGCAGGCAGAAATTCAACGCCGTTAAGCTGCTTTAGATCCTCATTCCAATCTTTATTGACTGGCAGAATCCGCTTAATATCGGCATATCCGTTTTCTTTCAAAATATCACGAAGTCTATCCGCAGCATCAATTCCGCCAATATCATTATCAGTGCAAATCAAAATTTCCGACAAATTTGAATGACCTTTCAAAGCCGTTAAAACAGCATTTTCATACACACCGTTCATAGCGATATAGCTGTGATTCTGCCAGTTTTCGGGATGCAAAGTAAGATACGAAAGCATATCTATCGGAGCTTCAAAAACAAACAGTTTTTCCGACTCGCCAAAGTGTGCAAAGCTATATTTTGTATCTGAACCCTCAACAGTCTGCCGGAAAGATTTCCCGAAAGTTGCCGTTGAACGCTTGTGAGCCTGACGTGGTACTCCGTTTTCATCAATACCCACAAACACCGCATTGTGATGCTCCTTATCCTCATATAACGTGTGATTTTTCGCAAAAAAGATGATAATTTCGGGTGCGATAAACCGCTGTTTTATGAGGTAT
>DETO01000011.1 GCA_002362135.1 Ruminococcus sp. UBA3286
CAGAGGGTACGGCACGTTCGTGCAGCGTCCCCTGACATAATGCAGCACAAGTAAAAATTGATTTGCGTGTATCGATAAAAGAATACCGCACGATAAAGTGCGGTATTTGCCGAAATCATATATAATTACGGTTTTCAAGAGCCTTGAAAAGAGTGACTTCGTCGGCGTATTCAAGCATACCGCCTACAGGAAGTCCGAATGCAAGGCGCGAAACTTTGATACCCAGCGGTTTGAGAAGCCCTGCAACATAAAGCGCGGTCGCGTCTCCCTCAACTGTGGGATTCGTCGCCATTATCACCTCGTCGATTCCGCCTTTTGAAATGCGCGCCAACAATTCCTTAATATGAAGTTTATCAGGGGTGACGCCGTCCATCGGCGAAAGCAGCCCGTGCAGCACATGATAAACGCCGTTGTATTCCCGCGTGCGTTCGAAAGCTGTAACGTCCTTGGGAGTTTCAACAACGCATATCACGCTGTGGTCGCGCGCGTCGTCGCCGCATATAGGGCATATCTCACGCTCGGTAAGATTGCAGCATACGGAGCAGCGATGCACATTTTTCTTGGCGTTCACGAGAGCCTGCGCAAATTCCTCGACCGCCGCGGTATCCATTGACATGACGTGATAAGCCAGCCTTTGAGCGGATTTCATGCCTATACCGGGCAGCGAAGCGAATTTTTCGGTCAGTATTATCAGCGGAAGTGCGTTATGATCAGCCATTAAAATAATCCGGGAAGCGAAACTCCGCCTGTGATCTTGCTCATTTCAGCTTCTGTAGTATCCTCGATATTGTTGATAGCCTCGTTTACAGCGCTGATAATGAGATCCTGAAGCATCTCGATGTCCTCGGGATCAACAACTTCGGGCTTGAGAGTAAGAGATTTGATAGTCTTCTTGCCTGTCAGCGTAACTTCAACAGCTCCGCCGCCTGCTGTAGCGGTAAAATCGCGAGCCTCGATCTCAGCCTGAAGATCGGTGATCTGATCCTGCATTTTCTGAGCCTGCTTGATCATCTGATTCATATTCTGTGCGCCGCCTGCGCCCTTTGGAATTCTTGCTTTCATTATAAAAATCTCCTTTAAAAAATTAAATTTATTCTTACGGCGTGCCGCTCGGTATGCGGACAATTTTAGTGAGTGCCGTTATCAACAGCCGTTTCGATACCGCTGTTAATTGCATTTTTTAATATCTGCTGCGCCATAGAGCGCGTTTCCGCCACGGAAGTCGTACATCTGGCGGTTATTCTGTATCTTTTGCCGAGAACGCTGAATATCGCCTTGCTGAGGGCGATTGCGTAGTCCTTTTTATCCTTGAAAAGCGATATAAACAATGGATCGGCAGTAAAAATACACATGACATTTCCCTTTGAGGAAGCGTGGGAATCATGAAGAGCCGCCGCCGCCGCAGGGTTGATCTTGTAGCATTCGTTTATGATATCGTCCCATCTTTCGCAGGGCGTAAGTTCATTTTCCTGAACTGTTTTGATATCCACTTTAACGTCGGGCGCAGGCAGATTGGCTTCCGCCGGACTTGAAGCCGTGAAAGTTTTACGCTGAGAATCGCCCCGATCTGCCGGAATTCCGCCTGTCGGTACTGAATTCAGCTTTTTTTCAAGGAGAGCGATTTTTTCATATAATTCGGTATTATCGGCGGCTGAATTTCCGTTTCCTGCAACAGTATGACTGCAAAGTCTGATAAGGCACATCTCAAATTCCACGCGCTTATTCATAACTCTGCCCATACGTTCACGGCAAGTCTGTAGCTGATTCAGCTTGTCCAGAATTGTATCGAGTTCGGCTTTTTCGGCTATATTTCGCAGTCTATCCATATCTTCGGGCATTACTGCAATGATCTCCTCGGCATTTTTCGGAGAAGCTTTCATAAGCATCACATTTCGGAGCTGCAAAATAAGTTCCTCGCAAAGCCGCGTAAGATCTTTCGACATATCGTAAAGTTTCGCGGTAACAGCCAAAGCCTTAGCCGAGTCGGAATCCGAGATTGCGTCGAGAATATCGTATAAAAAATCCTTTCCTGCGATTCCTGCCGCCTGAGAAACCGCTGCGGCGTCGATATTTTCAGCGCATACGGAGCATTGATCAAGGAGCGATACCGCGTCGCGCATACCGCCGTCGGCAAGTTTTGCAATAAGAGCCGCGCCGTCGGAAGTCAGGGAAAGCTGCTCTTTTTCCGCTATATACAGAAGTCTTTGAGCAATATCCTGCTGTCTTATCCTGCGGAAATCATACCGCTGACAGCGTGAAGCTACTGTCGCAGGGACTTTGTGGATTTCCGTGGTTGCGAGAATGAATTTGACGTAAGGCGGAGGTTCTTCCATTATTTTCAGGAGCGCGTTGAATGCCGAAGCCGAAAGCATATGGACTTCGTCCACGATATAAATTTTATATCGGCAGCGTTCGGGGGAATAAACCGCGCCGTCGCGAAGATCGCGTATATCCTCAACGCCGTTGTTGGAGGCGGCGTCGATCTCGATAATATCGGTCAGCGAGCCTTCTTCGGCTTCACGGCAGATGTCGCATTGCAGACAAGGATTTCCGTCCTTCATATTCGGGCAGTTGACAGCCTTTGCAAGAATGCGCGCACAGGTAGTTTTGCCTGTTCCGCGAGAACCCGTGAAGAGATAAGCATGGGCAGTTTTTTCGTTTTTTAGCTGATTTTTCAGCGTGTCAGTTATATGCTGCTGAGAAATGACGTCGTCGAAAGTCAGCGGACGCCATTTACGATATAAAGCCTTATACACGCTGCATTCCTCCTTATCAACATTACGCAAAAATTCCGGAACATAGATGTGCAGGCTGACTGCGGCACACGAGACGATCCGCTTAATGCTGCTCGGTCTCCCGCCTGACATGGTTCACGGTGTCTTGTTGCACAGGGCCCGCACATCTATATTCCGGAGTTTCATAACATTATCATTATATCACATCTTCTTAGCTTTGTCAAGAATTTTTTTAAAAATCTATTTTACCTGCGCTGCATTGTACAAGAGGACTTTGCCTCCTTGTATTCCTTGCAAAGATGTTACACTATTGAAGTCGACTCTCATATTTTTCTATCCCATTTGGGATAGAAAAATATGAAATT
>DETO01000039.1:0-176 GCA_002362135.1 Ruminococcus sp. UBA3286
CCTTATGGCTGCCGGGCTTTTCGAAGAATGTGCTGTATATCTCCTTGATAGCCGGATTTTCATGAGACTGTCTGATAGGCATTGAAGCGTCGATATCATAAAGAACCTTTGCTCTCTTCTCTCTGATGTCAACGAAGTTTCTGATGCCCATAGATACCTGAGGCTGACCGCCGCCG
>DETO01000039.1:493-755 GCA_002362135.1 Ruminococcus sp. UBA3286
GCCGTTTACGCAGCCGCCGGGACAACCCATGATCTCGATGAACTGATAATCAGCTTCGCCCTTCTGAACCTTTTCAAGAAGCTCTCTTGCATTTGCAAGACCGCTTACAACAGCAACCTTTACCTTTGTGCCTGCAACGTCGTATTCAGCTTCCTTGATTCCCTCTGTTCCGCGAACTTCGGGGAAGTCGATAGGATTCTCGCCTGTGAGAGTGTAAACAGCAGTACGGAGAGCAGCCTCCATAACGCCGCCTGTTGCGCCG
>DETO01000039.1:1073-4213 GCA_002362135.1 Ruminococcus sp. UBA3286
AAGAGCTGCTTCCATAACGCCGCCTGTTGCGCCGAAGATAACGCCTGCGCCTGTGGAGATTCCGAGCGGATCGTCAAACTTCTCATCTTCAAGACCGAGGAAGTTGATGCCTGCGCGCTCGATCATTCTGCCGAGTTCACGAGTTGTAAGAGCGTAATCTACATCGGGAACTCCTGCCGCGCTCTGATCGTCTCTGCCGATCTCGAACTTCTTAGCGGTACAAGGCATGATAGAAACCATTACGATATTCTGAGGATCGATGCCCATCTTCTCTGCATAATATGTTTTGGCAGTCGCGCCGAACATCTGCTGAGGAGACTTGCAGGACGAAAGATTTTCAGTCATATCGGGGAAATAATGCTCGCAGAATTTTACCCAGCCGGGTGAGCATGATGTGATAAGAGGAAGCTTTCCGCCATTCTGAAGTCTTTCGAGGAATTCGTTGGCTTCTTCCATGATAGTAAGGTCAGCAGCGAAATCGGTATCAAATACCTTATCAAAGCCGAGTTTTCTGAGAGCTGCAACCATTTTGCCCTCAACATTCGTGCCGATGGGCAGACCGAAGCATTCGCCGAGAGCGGCACGTACTGCCGGTGCAGTCTGCACGAGAACGACCTTTTCGGGATCTGCGATAGCCTCAAGAACGGGCTTGGTGTAATCCTTTTCAGCGATAGCGCCAACAGGACATACAGCGATACACTGACCGCAGGAAACGCAGCTTGTCTCGCCGAGACCCATATCGAACGCGCTGCCGATAAATGTCTTGAAACCTCTTTCATTTGCGCCGATAACGCCGATACCCTGAGTCTTTGAGCATACTGCTACGCAGCGGCGGCAAAGGATACACTTGTTGTTGTCGCGGTACATATGAGCAGCGGTTGCATCGATCTCGTACTCATTCTTAGCGCCGTCGTACTTGGAAGCGTCGTCAATGCCATAGTCCTTGCAAAGCTTCTGGAGTTCGCAGTTGCCGCTTCTTACGCAGGAAAGGCACTTTCTGTCGTGTGTTGAGAGGATAAGTTCGAGAGTTCTCTTGCGTGATTCGATCACCTTGGGAGAAGCTGTGAGAATTTCCATGTTGTCAGAGCAGGGGTATACGCAGCCCGCAACGAGACGGAAACCTCTTCCCTCGTTTACCTCGGTAACGCAGATACGGCAAGCGCCGATCTCGTTGATTTCTTTCATATAGCAAAGTGTAGGAATCTCAAAACCTGCCATATGGGCAGCTTCAAGGACAGTAGTGCCCTTGGGTACGGAGATTTCAGCACCATTAACTTTAACTGTTATATTTTCCATTAATAATTCCTCCGCTTACTTCTTGCTGATTGCCTTGAACTTACACGTAGCGATACAAGCGCCGCACTTTATGCACTTATTCTTGTCGATAGTATATGCGGGCTTCTTCTTTCCGGGTGCAGTGTAATCTGTAACGGAAATAGCGTCAGCAGGACATTGTTTAGCACACATAGAGCAGCCGAAGCACTTATCCTTATCGATCTCAAAGCTGAGAAGGTTCTTACAAACGCCTGCGGGACACTTCTTGTCAACAACGTGAGCTATGTACTCGTCACGGAAATAACGGAGTGTGGAGAGAACAGGGTTAGGAGCTGTCTGACCGAGACCGCAGAGCGAATTGGACTTGATGTGGTAGCAAAGCTCTTCAAGTTTATCGAGATCTTCAAGAGTACCCTTGCCCTTTGTGATATTGTCGAGAATCTCGTACATTCTCTTTGTACCGATACGGCAGGGAGTACACTTACCGCAAGATTCGTCAACTGTGAATTCAAGGAAGAACTTAGCGATATCAACCATACAGTTATCCTCGTCCATAACGATAAGACCGCCTGAACCCATCATCGAGCCGATGCCGATAAGGTTATCATAGTCGATCGGGATATCGAAATGTTCTGTAGGAATACAGCCGCCGGAAGGGCCGCCTGTCTGAGCTGCCTTGAACTTCTTGCCGTTGGGGATTCCTCCGCCGATCTCTTCGATAACTTCGCGGAGAGTAGTACCCATAGGAATTTCAACAAGACCGGTGTTCCTGATCTTGCCGCCGAGAGCAAATACCTTTGTACCCTTGGACTTTTCAGTACCCATTGAAGCGAACCATTCAGCGCCGTTGAGGATGATCTGCGGAATATTTGCATAAGTTTCAACGTTGTTGAGGATAGTAGGCTTCTGGAACAGACCTTTTTCAGCCGGGAAAGGAGGTCTTGGTCTGGGTTCGCCGCGGTTGCCTTCGATAGAAGTCATGAGAGCGGTTTCCTCACCGCAAACGAAAGCACCTGCGCCGAGACGGAGATCAATATCGAAATCAAAGCCTGTGCCGAAGATGTTCTTGCCGAGCATACCTGCTTCGCGAGCCTGAGCGATAGCGATATTCAGACGCTCAACAGCGATAGGATATTCGGCACGAACGTAGATGTAACCCTGCTTTGCGCCGATAGCGTAACCTGCGATGGTCATGGCTTCGAGAACAACGTGGGGATCGCCTTCGAGAACGGAACGATCCATGAACGCGCCCGGGTCGCCTTCGTCGGCATTACAGCAAACATACTTCATGTCAGCGTCGGGAACGATATTTCTTGCGAGCTTCCACTTCATACCTGTGGGGAATCCGCCGCCGCCTCTTCCGCGGAGACCTGAATCAAGAATAGTCTGGATAACGTCTTCGGGAGTCATCTCGGTAAGAACCTTGCCGAGGGCGGAATAACCGTCTCTTCCGATGTATTCATTAATGTTTTCGGGATTGATAACGCCGCAGTTTCTGAGCGCAACACGGTGCTGCTTCTTGTAGAATGCGGTATCGTCGAGAGCCTTGATGTCGTCGCCGTCAACAGTTTCCTCATAAAGGAATTCCTTAACAGGATTTCCGCCGATAAGGTGTTCGTCAACGATGCGTGTTATCTCGTCGACGCCAACGCGCGAATAGAACGAGCCTTCTGGATAAACGATCATGATCGGGCCTCTTTCGCAGAGTCCGAAACAGCCTGTCTTAACGATCTGTACTTTATCATTCAGTCCCTTGGCAGCGAATTCTGCTTCAAGCTTCTCAATGATCTTGGGAGAACCGGAAGAAGTACAGCCTGTACCGCCGCAGACAAGAACGTGTCTTTCATATTTTGAAGAAGCGTTGC
>DETO01000039.1:4517-4739 GCA_002362135.1 Ruminococcus sp. UBA3286
TTCATATTTTGAAGAAGCGTTGCCATGAGTTCTGAGAGCAACTTCGCCCTCCATCGATTCTCTGACAGCCTTGAGTTCTTCAAGAGTCTTCATAAGTTAACCTCCTAACAGTTATGTATATTATGCAGTATACTTTTCGATGATTTTATCAACGTCGTCAACCGTAAGACGTCCGTAAACGTCCTCGTTGACGGTAAGAACGGGAGCAAGACCGCAAGCGCC
>DETO01000039.1:4997-5620 GCA_002362135.1 Ruminococcus sp. UBA3286
AACGGGAGCAAGACCGCAAGCGCCTATGCAGCGGCAGGCTTCCAGAGAGAACTTTCCGTCGGGAGTGCATTCGCCGCCGGCAATTCCCAGTTTTTCCTGAAGCTTGTCATAAATATCGCCTGAGCCTTTAACGTAGCAGGCAGTACCGAGACAAACGGAAATAGTGTATTCGCCCTTGGGGTAGAGAGAAAACTGAGCGTAGAAAGTTACAACGCCGTAGATCTTCTCAAGCGGGATACCTGTGTTGTCGGAAATAATTGTCTGAACCTCAATTGGAAGGTAGCCGTAAATTTCCTGAGCTTTTTGCAGAATAGGCATAAGCGCGCCCTGACTGTCCTTCTTCTCGGCAATAACAGCGAGAAGCTGAGCTTCCTGTTCCTTAGTGCCTTTGAAAGGAACTGTAGATTTAGCTGAATTCATGTAAGATGAACCTCCTTTAAACTTAGTCTGCGCGAATTTCAAGATATTGAACCGTCTCTTAAACTTCGCGTCGGACATTGCGGACATAATATAGAGATCTGTTCGGAAATCAAAATTGATTATTGATCAACTCTAATGTGAAATAAATAACAAACTGCTTACCGACAGTCATATTACCACCCACATATCTCCTATGTATTATA
>DETO01000039.1:5802-7476 GCA_002362135.1 Ruminococcus sp. UBA3286
CTATCTCTTTTTTAGACTAATTACTAACGAATTTTTTATGGATATTGCACAAAAGAAATTGTTAAGAGTTGGTTAGTATAGTATAACAAAATTTAAGAAAATATAAATTGTAGTTTGATATTATCAATTAAAATAAAATTCACATATAGATTTTTTCAAAAAACATTGACAAATATACTTATTTATTGTATATTTATATCAAGGCATGAAAAGCTACATAACCTTTAGCACGGTTTCGGCAGACTTTTAAGATACTGAAAAGGCTCTAAGGAGGAGATTTATATGAATATTCCGAACGATCCGATTATACTGCTTAGTTTTGTGAATACGAAGCTGCGGGATGAATTTTCCGATCTTGATGAGTTGTGCGGAAGCCTGTGTGTTTCACGCGATGAAATAGAGAGTAAGCTTGAATCTGTCGGTTACAAATACGATAAGGAAACAAACAGCTTCAAGTGATGCGGCGCGCATCAGAAATGTGAGG
Source organism: Ruminococcus sp. UBA3286 (assembly GCA_002362135.1). GTDB lineage: Bacteria > Bacillota > Clostridia > Oscillospirales > Ruminococcaceae > Ruminococcus. The sequence goes on from DETO01000039.1 coordinate 6,287, forward strand.
GAAAAATGAAAAAAACATTTATAAAAATAACCGCTCTTCTTTCGGCAGTCACCATGTCGGTATGCGGAGTATTCGGCGGATTCAGCACGACGGCTGCGGATTCCGAACCGATTCAGTACAAATTTACGTTCAATATAACCGAGGATATGGAAATTGACCCGGAGGACGATATTACGCTTTTTGACGATAAAATATCCGATGTTTCGTACATAAACATTCCGAACTGCACTTTTACAAAGGAAGGTTATGAGTTCAGCGGCTGGACGATAGACGGAATAGAAGGATTTCTTCCGGGCGATACCTGCAATATCACAAGCGGCGCGACGGAAATAGTTTTTGAGCCGGTATGGTTTGAATCAAAGGATACAGACGTTCATACGGTTTCGTATAATCTGGAACACAACGGCGAAATTCTGGAATATCCCGAATGGCTCAACGATATCAGCGCTGTGCAGGGAATGATCATAACTCCCAATTATACGAGAATCAATGCTGAAGACGGATTTTCAAACGGACTTATTCTGGGTGAGGATTATCCGCTTTCGTTCGGTATGCGTTTTGTAATGCCTGCCAATGACGTTGTCCTTACGCCGCAGTGGACGAAATATATAATTCTTAAATATTATGCAGGCGATGTAGACAGACTTAGCGGCAAAGATACTTACAGCTTTAACCGAAACGGCAATACCACTACTGAGCTTGCAAACAACGATCGTTTTTCACGTATTGGATTCAATCTTGTCGGATGGCTCTCCGGTTACGACGGTCAGGTTTATAAGCCTCTTGAAGTTGTAAAGCTGCCCGATGAAGATATAACATATACGGCTGTATGGGAGCCTAAAAAATATGTAGTTGTATTCAAAAGCGGAAACGGCGGAAAAAGTGTTAAGGTAAACAGTGTAACTGATGAAATCATAGTTTGCCCCGAACCCGACGCTCCCGACAACGGCAAGCATTTCGCAGGCTGGAAAGACAGCGAGGGAAATATATATCAGCCCGGAGATGATTATCTGGTTTACGGAGCAATTCCCGGACTTGGGATTTCTCTTGAAGGCGTATGGGAAAATTCCTCATCGCCCGTTAATACGACGACAACCGTATCTTCTGAAACTACAACTTCGACCGAAACGACGGCAGCAACGGCAGAAAAAACGAAATACGGCGATGCTAACTGCGACGGCAAAGTTGAG
>DETO01000039.1:7755-8090 GCA_002362135.1 Ruminococcus sp. UBA3286
TAACTGCGACGGCAAAGTTGAGATAGCGGACGCCACGCTGATACTCCAGTTTATGACCAACAAGGACGAATATAAGCTTACAGAGCAGGGCATGATCAATGCCGATTGCAGTAATGTCGGAGACGGCGTGACTGCCGTTGACGCGCTTGCTATTCAGAAGCTTGACGCAGGCGTAATAAAATCGCTTCCTGAAACTGAATAACAGATCTGTTCTCTGACAGATTCGCAAAAACAAAGCCGACGCTTGAATGCATCGGCTTTTGTTTTTTATAAATTGCTGATTCGGAACAGATTGGAAAATCACCTTCCGTCCTGTCCTGCACGGGAATTCTTTT
>DETO01000039.1:8362-8804 GCA_002362135.1 Ruminococcus sp. UBA3286
TTTCTTCTTTTTTACTTCATACATGAGTTCGTCAGCCTGCTTTATAATTCTATAGAGAGTATCGCCGCTTCCTACAGTTGTAACATAGCTTCCGAGACTTGCGGAAATGCTGTACGGCTTTTTGATGATATCGTTTATGCTTGCCAGCTTTGCGTTTATGCGCTTTTCCAGCAATTCCGAAGAATCGTCGGTAGCATTCTGATCGAAAAGCACGAATTCATCGCCGCCGAATCGTGCGCATATAACATTTGGACGGCAGCATTCCTTAATTACGAAAGCAAGCTGTTTTATCGCGAAATCTCCTTCGTCGTGACCGTAATTATCATTGATATATTTCAGTCCGTCCATATCGATAAATGTCAGCATAACTTTCCGCTTCTCGGAAACGCAGGTCTTGAAGATATCGTCGGTAAACTTGATAAAGCCGTTTCTGTTGTAGATA
>DETO01000039.1:9104-10765 GCA_002362135.1 Ruminococcus sp. UBA3286
TAAAGCCGTTTCTGTTGTAGATATCGCACAGAGGATCGATAACATAGACTTTATTCAGTTCTTCCATAGCCTTGTTGATATGCATAAGCTTGCGGAGATTTTCGATAGAATGGCTGATATTCATGGAGAATGTGTGACAGAGCAGATTTATGGGGAAATCGCCGTTTGTGATGATATAATAGCCAAGAGTTTTGTTGCGGAAATGAAGGGGGAGGAAGTAGTTTATATTGCCTCCGCTTTCCTGAGGAACGGGGAACATTTCGCTTCCGCGGAAATATTCAACGCTGCTAAGTTTGCCTTTATCCCAGACGAACGGCGAAGTCATGCTGTCGTACAGGTCAAAATCCACAGCGGCAAAGGCTTCCTGCCAGTTGCTCGTAAGGCAGAGCGAAAAACGCTCGCAGTCAAGTTCCTCGACGAAATTCTTGATAACGTCGAAAAGGTCGGCTGCATTTTCAGTTTCGGCAAGTTTAGCGGCAAGAATATTAAGTTTATGAACGTTATCATCCGTGTATTCGATCTTACTGTACATGGTTTTGCGGAATTCGCTGAAATTATCAGGCGCAATGGACTCGCATCCGCAGCTTTCGGTAAATACGCAGGAAGCTTCCGGCTCTTGATATTTAGGCTTTTTACCGTCGAGAAGATCGAGAATAATGCTGCAAGCCAGACTTCCGAGTTTGGAAAGCGGTCTTGTAACCGTCGTGAGGGCTGGGCAGTAATTCCTTGCGCTGAACGTATGGTCAAATCCGGTGACGATAACGTCGAGCGGAATGCAGAATCCGTATTTTTCGAGAGTGCTTACAGCTGTCAGCGCCATAGCGTCGTTAGCGCAGATGAAAGCGTCGGGAAGCGGAAGTCCGGACTTCATGTATTCCTCGATAGCGTCATGACCGTCATAACGGCGGAATTCTCCGTAATAAATGCGTTCTTCTTCAACAGTAAGCCCGTTTTCAGCCATAACGTCGCGGAAAGCGTTAAGACGCTCGACCGCTTCGGGATTTGACATCGGGCCAGATATGTAGTTTATTACTTTTGCGCCGTGTTCGGTTATAACGTGGCGAACCATATCGCGCATGGCTTTGGTATTGTTAATGCTGATATTAAACAGTTCCGGAAAATCGTCACAGTCGAAAACGACCGCAGGAATTCCCGAAGCCTTTATACGGCTGATAATATTTTCTTTTACGGCATTGTCGTTTATCGTGTTGGTCATCAGTATAGCCGCGTCGAATTTTTCAAGATTAGCAAGTTTGTAGATAGCGTATTCGCCTATATCAAAGAGTTTGCTGTCTATCATTCCGCCGAAAGCCGAAAAATACGATACGTTTATATTGTTTCTGCGGGCAAACTCGTTTATGCCGACAATAATATTATTCTGGTACTCTTCATCGAGACTTGCAACGAAAACGGCAATTTCGATTACTTTTCCTAAGTTCATTTAGCATCTCCCGTCTGTTGTATCGAAAAAATATACAACAATTTCATTATAGTACAATATTATTATATCATATTTTCCTAAAATTGAAAGAGGAAAATATAAAATAAATAAAAATCGTCGTTTTGCACATCGAACGCGCCGATTCCTTGTGCAATTACACAATGCATTTGAAATGCGGCAGATGATTTTGTTTGAATCTACAATTATTATATATTAAATT
>DETO01000035.1:0-5887 GCA_002362135.1 Ruminococcus sp. UBA3286
ACGCGTGCAATATCCTATGAACACAAGTTCTGGGGGATAATATTTACAGGAGGTCAATGACATGAAAAATTGGTTTAGAAAATGTGCTGCGATCGCTTCGGCGGCTGTTATGACGGCTGTTTCAGCTTCATCGGTAATGCCGACGCTGGCGGCGGACAACACGAAATTCCCATTCACTGTCGAGGGCGAAGATATGGAGGGCGCAAAGCTGTGGACAGATATTTATAATCAGCAGTTCCCCGGCTATTCCGGCGAGGGCTTCGCTTATCTTACCGGAGACGCATTTTCGTTCAAAGTTACCGTACCTGAGGATGGTATGTATCAGCTGAAAGTACGCGGCGTTCAGATACTTGATAAAGGCGGACGTGTCGAGACCGTTGCTATCAACGGTACTGAATATACTAAAACAGTTCCATATTATGATACATGGACAGATATCGATTTCGGAATTATCCGTCTGAAGGCAGGCGAGAATGAAATTTCATTCCTCAACAAGTGCGGATATCTTGCAATTGACTACGCAACTCTTGAAAAGGCTGTTTTCCCCGATATTACGCAGGCTGACGCCGTTCCGTGCGACTCTGACGCTACTGACAATACAAAGGCTCTTATGAAGTACCTTCACAGCGTTTACGGTAAGCATACGCTTTCGGGTCAGCAGGAAATTTACGGCGGCGGTCATACGGTTCAGACCAATATCAGATATGACGCCGGTAAGGATATCTGCGTAGATCAGGAGGGCAAGGAATATGTTATCGACCGCGACAGCGAGGCAGTCGATAAAGACGGAAATAAATTTTACTGGCACTGCTCCGACGATGTGAGAACATACACTTATGACGAGCAGAACCGCTGCTACAAGTATGACAACTATGATCAGGAATTTGATTTTATTGCTGATAATACAGGAAAATATCCTGCTATCCGCGGATTTGACTTCATGAACTATAATCCGCTTTATGGCTGGGACGACGGTACGACCGAGCGCGTTATCGAGTGGGCTAAGGAGCGCAACGGTATCGCTACGGCTTGTTGGCATATAAACATTCCGACGGATTTTGAGAATTACACTCCCGGCGATGCTGTTGACTGGACAGGATGCACATATAAGCCGAATCACCAGTTCAAGGTTGCAAATGCCGTTAAGAAAGGCACAAAGGAAAATGAGTATCTCGATCTTGCTATAGCTGATCTTGCCGAGCAGTTCCAGAAGATTCAGGACGCAGGCGTGCCGCTTTTATGGAGACCTTTCCATGAGGCTGAAGGAAATCCCAGCACAACGGACAATCCTATCGACGGTTCGGGCGCATGGTTCTGGTGGTCGCAGGACGGCGCGGTTGCTTACAAGGAGCTTTGGAATTACCTCTACGATCAGCTTACAAATAAGTACGGTATCCACAACCTTATCTGGCAGCAGAATCTCTATGCATGGTCTGATATTTCGGGCGAATGGTATTCCGGCGACGACTGCGTTGATATCGTAGGTTTTGATAAGTACGATACCCAGTACAACCGCCACGACGGTCTTACAAGCGGCCCTAACGAATCGTGCAACAGCGAGGTTTTCTGGCCTATCGCAGGATTTACAAATTATAAAAAGATGGCTGCCATCATGGAAAACAGCACGATCCCGAGCGTAAGCAATATCGAGACCGAGCAGGCGCGCTGGCTCTATTTCTGCACATGGTATGACAATGGTTCCGACAATTTCATTTCGGGCGAAAATTTCAATAATATCGACAGCGTAATTGAAATGTACAACAGCGACCTTTGCATTACTCTCGATGAGCTTCCGACCGATCTTTACAAATTCAGCGGCACTCCGGCAGGTACAACGAAGCCTGCGCCGACTACTACAACAGGAACTTCTGCCGATACTACCACAACTCCGGCTGGCGATACTGTTTACGGTGATGCCAACTGTGATGGCAAGATCGAAATTGCCGACGCTACACTGATTCTCCAGTTCCTTACAAATAAGGACGAATATCAGCTGACTGAACAGGGCATGAAAAATGCCGACGTTTCAGGAAACGGCGACGGCGTTACAGCTCAGGACGCGCTTACTATCCAGCAGGTAGACGCAGGTATTTACAAGGTTACCGATCTTCCGATTAAAGAATAATTTATAATACAAAAACTGCCATGCTCTGCGAGTGTGGCAGTTTTTGCGCGTCATGATTTTCGTGAAAAAGTAAATTCTGTACTTGCATATTCTGTTGGAATATGGTATAATTATAAGTGTTTACGTAAAAACGAAAAGGAGGTATATTCTTTGGAAAAGGATACGCTCTTGGAAATAAAAGAACTTATCGGCGGAAAAAATCCGCTGGCTTATGTGAGAAGTTTCGGCTGTCAGCTTAATATTTCGGATGGCGAGAAGATAAAGGGACTGCTTAAAAAAATCGGCTATGATTTTACCGAGGACGAGAAGGCGGCTGATCTGATAATCCTCAATACCTGCGCGGTGCGTGAAACGGCGGAGGACAGGGTATTCGGGATAGTCGGCAGCATGAAAAAGCTTAAAGAGATAAAGCCCTCGCTGATAATCGGCATTGCGGGCTGCATGACTGCTCAGGAGCATATTGCCGAAAAAATTAAAAAATCATATCCGCAGGTAAATTTTGTGGTAGGTACTTCCGCCATAAACTGCATTCCGAAGCTGCTGCTCGACTGCCTTAAAGGGCAGAAATTCGGCATGGATATTGAAGAATACGACGATTTTTCAGCGGAAGCGGAGCAGGTCAGGGAATGCGATTTTAAGGCGAGCGTTCCGATAATGTTCGGCTGCAATAATTTCTGCACCTATTGTATAGTTCCGTATGTGCGCGGCCGTGAACGCAGCAGGAATTCGGAGGATATAATTTCGGAAGTCCGCGGACTTGTCGAAAACGGCTGTAAGGAGATAATGCTTCTGGGTCAGAATGTGAACTCCTATGGCAGCGACCGCGGCGAAAAAAATGCCTTTCCGCGTCTTCTGCGGCAGCTTAACGAGATCGGCGGAGATTTCATTATCCGCTTTATGTCGTCGCATCCCAAGGACGCCTCAAAAGAATTGATAGATACTATTTTTGAGTGCGAAAAAGTCGCGAAACATCTTCATTTGCCGCTGCAAAGCGGTAGCAGCGATGTGCTGGAGCGCATGAATCGCCGATATACTGCGGAAAAATATCTTGAAACAGTCAATCACATACGCAGCCGCGATCCTGAATTTTCGCTTACTACCGATCTTATTGTGGGATTTCCAAATGAGACCGACGAGGATTTTCAGGCGACTTTGGATATAATAAAGCGTGTGAAGTATGATAATATTTATTCATTTATTTATTCGAAACGTTCGGGAACGAAAGCGGCTGAAATGGACGATTTTACTCCCGACGAGGTAAAATCCGAGCGAATGAGACAGCTTCTTGAAACTCAGCGCGAAATCTCAACAGAGAATTACAGGCGTTTTATCGGGAAAAAAATGCGCGTTCTTGCCGACGACGTTTCAAAGAAGAAAAAAGGCTTTATTTCTGGTAAAAGCAATGAATTCATTATTGTTGAGTTCGAGGGGGATGCTTCTCTTATAGGGCAGTTTGTGGACGTTGAGATAATTGACGCTATGAATTGGGCTGTTATCGGTAAAATTATATGAAAAAATTATTAATGTTATTTTCAATGCTGATTCTGACGGGGTGTAATTTCAAACCGTCTGAAAATTCGGAAAATTATCAGAATTCAGAAGTTACAACTAAAGCTGCTGCGACAACTTCTGAGGTTATTGGAAAATCAAGGAAGAATCGGAAATATGATTTTGAAGTTTCTGATAACAGTATAAAAATAATCTCCGACAGCGGTTTGGTACAGATTATCAATGGGAATTTCAGTAGTCTTGCAGGATATTCGTCTCCGTCTGATCTTATTAATACAGAGGATTATAATTTTGACGGATATACTGATATATTTGTTCCTACAAAGTTTTCCGAGGACAGTTCTGAGGGAATCTATTATAAATTTAACAGCGATATAGAGCGTTTTGAGATATGGCAGGAATTAAATAGGATAGGTCATGTTTTTCATTTTGGTGAAAATAATACGCTGGTATACAGCACGAAAAATGTTGAAAATAATAGTTACGAAAGTTTTGAACATATATGGTCAGATGAGAATCTGATATTATGTGAACACACTGTAACATTTATTGATAAAGAAAGTAATTCAGCTTGTACCGAAGTGTATTCCGTTGATTCTGACGGAAATGAAACGCTTATTGAAACCATTAAACGTGATTTAAATGAAAGTCCTTTAGATTTTAATTGAATATATTTAATAGGCATAATTACATGGCAAATAAAAATAGATAATGACAGAGATTATACGAAAATAGTGGGGTTGTAATGAAAAAAATAGTTTTACTTATATCTTTGGGGATTCTTCTCACAGGCTGTTCCACAGAGGAAAAAATTAGCGAATCTTCTTCCGAGACAAGCGGTACGGTCACGAAAAACGACGAAGCTGCGACGACTTCCACAATTATTTCAACGACAACTGCGGAAACGGTCACGGAGACCGTAACCGAGACTACCGAAGCCGCGCAGCCTGTTTTTACTGAAATTTCGGAGAATATACGGGTTTATGATCTGTATCTTCCCGAAAATTCGGAATTGAAGCCCGAAGAGAAAATAATTTACTCACACGAAATGGAAATGTCAGATTACGGCGTTATCTCAAATGCTGAGGGAAAAATTAGCCTTATCACTAATGACGGAACGGAAAAATTGCTGACAGAATCGCCATATCCCGACGATGCTTATAAATGGGTTCGCACCGATTTCGCTATCGACGACAGCCGTTTTGCATATTCTGTCTGCAATGAATGGGGAAATTCGGGATTTGGCGTGTACGATCTGGACAAAATGGAAGATCGGCAGATAATGTCTCCGAAAGAGTATGATTATTTTCCGAAAGCCGTATGCGGAAATTCCTTGATACTTGCCAAAAGAGGACATTTCGATTTTCGCGGATTTGCGAAGTGCGATCTTGATACTTTCGAAATCACGGATATTGATCTCCCGATAGATTATGAAAATATGAGTATAATCTGGAACGATGTTTCAGAGAATGGTCTTGGGGCTGTACTTTCGATGGAAGATATCGATGATAAGCAGCAGTCAACGGAATACACGGTAACGGTGATGTCGTTGGATAAATGCGAAATTATTGGGGAATTTACATTCGAGACCGAAGGCAAATACAGCGCGGAGATGGAATTCGTATCGGAAAATGAATTGCATTTATACGCCAAACGGCATGAGGACGGCGTTTATAATTTGTATGATTTCAGATTTTAGCGAATTTTACCATGCATTTATTGCATGATGAAATATAATAAATTAAAATTAAGGAGAAATTAAAATGGATATTATGGAAATGACAAGGGAACTCGGCAAGGCTCTTCAGGCTGACGATCGCTATATTGCCTATAATTTGGCGAAGCAGGCGAATGACAATGACGCGGAACTTCAGCAGCAGATAAACGATTTCGACAAAATGAGAAACGAACTGAATGCCGAGCTTTGCAAGGAGGATAAGAATACCGACAAAATAAAGGAACTGGACGAGAATATAAAGTCCACTTACAAGAAGATCATGTCAAATAAGAATATGATGGTATTTTCCGCGGCTCAGGGCGCGCTTGAAGCGTTGGTAAACAACATTAATCAGATAATCACCCTTTGCGCAAACGGTGAAGATCCCGAAACCTGCGAGCCGTCTCAGGGTTGCTCCGGAAGCTGCGAAACTTGCGGCGGATGCGGTTGATCTACTTGTGCGGTATGATTTAAGGGGACTCCGTCCCCTTAAAAATCCCCTGCATAAGGGACATAGTCCCTTATGAATCCCAATA